>JBDHQE010000139.1:0-9719 GCA_039806885.1 Verrucomicrobiales bacterium | reverse complement strand
AGCAGAGTTTCCGGGAGGAGCTTGATGGCGACATCACGATCCAGCCGGGGCTGGCGACCGCGATAGACGGCACCCATACCGCCTCGACCGAGGATGCCTGTAATCTCGTACTGGGGGAGGAGCGCCTGAAGCTCTTCCGGTAAAGGTGGTTCCCATGCCGCTGACATACACGGTAGGATGAGGAGATTGAATCGGAAAAGCAAGAGAAAAAGAGCGAGGCGAGTGGCCCCCTGTTTCTAGCACCTGAAGACGCAAAAGGCACGGATCGGCTTCGTGGTATTTTAACGGCGCAGAGAAAGCTTCGTTCGCTCTTTTATCGTCAGCTCTCGCCACTCTCCCGGGGCAAGCCTGAGATCAGCTAAGTGCAAGGTCTCGATGGAGACCCGAATGAGGCGCAGTGTGGGGAATCCTACGGCTGCTGTCATTCGACGCACCTGACGATTTTTCCCCTCGATTAGGGTGAGTTCGATCCAACTGGTGGGAATCGTTGCGCGAAAGCGGATGGGCGGATCGCGGTCGGGATGAAGCGGGAAAATGGACCGCACCCGACAGGGACGAGTACGATGGCCACGAATCTCGAGTCCTCCTGCTTGCAGGCGATTGATCGCGGTCTCATCCACCTGACCCTCGACCTGGGCGTGATAGGTGCGCGAGTGCCCACGCTCGGGATCGAGCAGGCGAGTGTTGAGTCCAGGTTCATCCGAGAGGAGCAGGAGGCCCTCGCTGTCACGATCAAGTCGCCCCAGAGGATAAACGGTGGCAGGCAGGCCGCAGAGTGCTAACGTGCGCTGCCCCTCGCAGTCGGGCGTGAACTGCGAGAGCATGTCGTAGGGCTTGTACAGGGCGATCAGCATGTCGCCGTATGGATGAATCACTTCAGGGTAATCGTCTCGCCTGCTGCCCCTTCAGCGGGCTGGATCCCCAGTAGTTTGCAAACCGTGGAGTGGAACGAGACCTGCGTCGCTGTATCGAGATTCCCGCTGGCTACCGGCTTCGGGAATCCTGCCAGATAGATCTGACCGGACATCCGGATCGACTCTTCGACGGGATACCCGAAGCTACCGAAGAATCCCGAACCTTCAGAGGGTGCATACACGGGTTCCGCCGCCTTTTTGTCGAAGAAGGCATATCCTGTCTTCAGCACCAACACCCGGTCGCCCGTGCGTTCCGGATTGAGATACCCCCACTCGGGAGGGAGTTCCTCCTTCTTCAGCGTGCGGAAGTAGATGCGCTTGCTCAACTCATTGTCGAATTTATCGAGGAAGATTTTCTTTTCTCCATCGCTAGCCGGCAGATCCTTGAAGAACAGATTGGCAATCGCATCGTGAGCGACGATGTCACAGTTCTTCATCATTTCATCACCGAGCAAGTGGGGAAGGTTCACGTTCTTATCCAATTCGGCCAGCCCGTGATCCGTGGTGATGAAAAGGACCAGATTTGATTCGGCGGTCGCCAGTGTCGCCCATTCTTTCTGAAGTGTATCGACAAAAGTCTGGAGTGCTTTATCCGTAGCCGACACAGCCGCATACACCTCTCCGGACCGCGGACCGTGCAGGAGCCCCTGACGGAGAATGTCATCCAGCCGCAGCATGACGAGCCGGAGCTTGTCGCCGCCGGCTGCTGAGTCCTTCCGCCACTGCTCCAGTGCACGATTCAGTCGTGCCTCATCCCCCATTTCGGGATCGTAGGAATCAAGGAAGTAGGCCGCTTTGTTCTCCCCCTCCTGATTCTGGGAAAGCGGCCAGTCGTACACCAGAGTTTTCATCTTCTGCCGTGTCGCTGTCGCCCAGATCGGTTCGGCGAGGAGCGCTTTGGGATCAGTAGGATGGTTGAGGACCTCTCCATTCGGCTGTCGGATGACGTCGGCGACGATCCCGTGCTTATCCGCTGTCACGCCCGTCGCCATCGTCGCATGAGCGGGGAAGGTCATGCAGGGAAAATTGGGACGCATTTTGCTCGTTGATGCCCCTTCTTCGGTGAGTTTTTTAAAGAAGGCGACTTCAGATTTGTCCACGTAGTCCCCACGGAATCCTGGAATGCTAATCCATACCACGACGGCAGGTCCGGCTCCCCCGCCCTCCGGAGCCGCAGGCTTCTCCTCGACAGGCATCTCCGGCTTTTTCTCCTTCTCTTCCATTTCAGCAGCCTGAATTTGCTTACTGCGGAAGTCCTGTAGCACGGCCATGGTAGACTTGTCGCCGTCCATCGTATTCCGTGAAAAACTGAGTTCATCGCTGCCTTTCCAGAGGAAGAGAAGCATGAGAGCGAACAACAGGATGGCGATAAAGCTGATGAACGAACTGGAAAGGGTGCGGAACATGGCAGTCTTTGGCTGTGTTTAATTATCCGATGAATGGTTTTCTTGCAAGTCGCACGGAGGTGGGAGCTCACGGACGAAGAATCGCTGCGAACGCTCCATCGTATCCGTCTCTCCACGGAAGGGATGTCACGGTCTTCTCCACACTATAACCACTGGAAGCGATTACGTCTTCATTTTCTGTATGGTCAATGGAGCAGGTGCTGTAAATAATGCGTCCTCCGGGCTTCAGAACCGTGGCGACGCTCTGGAGGAGAGCGAGCTGCTGTCGAGCGATGAAATCAAAGTCTCGTTCCATCAGACGCCAGCGCACGTCGATTCGGCGACGCATGACGCCTGTATTGGAGCAAGGGGCGTCGAGCAGGATGGCATCGAAGAGAGGCAGATCGCGTGCCGCATCCGCCTGCGTCCAGTCGATGCAGCGCGTGTGGATCTTTTCAATCCCCAGACACTGAAGATTCTGCCTCATCTTCTCCAATCTCGACTCTGAGGAATCGGTAGCAAAAAGTTGGTCCTGATTCTGCATCATCGCAGCCAAGAGTGAAGTCTTTCCTCCCGGCGCGGCACAAGCGTCGAGCACGGTTTCTCCCGCTTGTGGATCGAGCAGTCGACAGGCGAGAGTGGTACTGGGATCCTGGATGTAGATGAGACCCTGCCGAATCCAATCGGACTCGACTGAGCCCGTCATACGAAAAAAATCGGGAAATTCTGCGCCCAATGAAGAGGGTTCGATCTGCGACCTGACCCTGTTGAGTGCCTCCGTATCGCGAGCCAGAGCGTTCAGGCGGGCATATACGGGGGCAGGTTCGTTGTTCCAGGCACAGAGAGCTTCAGCTGCCTCTGCTCCATATTGTTTCGTCCATCGCTGAATCAAAAACTCCGGATGAGAGAGCCTGTCCTCTGCTGACCACGTAGCGATCTCCGCCTGCAGTTCTGTGCTTTGACGTTGGGCAGTGCGGAGAATCGCATTAACCAGAGACCTCTCGTGCGAGCGAGCTAGCTCGACGGTCTCATGAACTGCCGCGTGTTCGGCGATTTGAGTGCAGAAGAGTTGATAGAGTCCCAATCGGAGAAGCTGACGGGTATGGGGTTTGATCGATCCTTTGCGCAACACCTCGATGAGACCATCCAACAAGTAAAGATGGCGAATCACTCCGTAGAGAAGATCCTGAGCGAGTCCCCGATCTGAAGGGGAGAGATGACGGCGATGCGCGAATTCATCGAGAATATCCGCTGCGTAGCGAGAAGTATCCTCCCACTCGATCAGAGCGTCATAGGCGCAGCGTCTGGCGGGAGAGAGAGTAGGACGAGACATAAATAAGCTGTTTGAAGAAATCAGTTATGATTCGGAGGTTCCGTGAAAAATTGGCCACGTAGGAGCGAGAGTGTCTTTTCTCACCCATCCGCGAGTTCCACCCGGAATTTCCACATATCCCCATGCTCCTGCGTCTTGGACGAGGCGGACTTCCGAGCCAGCGGGCAGCGATATGACGGCTTTCGCCCCTGGAATCGGAGCGGAGACTACTTCTATTTTGTCCGGAATCGCGATCCAGAAGTTCCGAGCGTCGAGATGAGTCGCCCGGTAGAGAGTCAAGCGCCAGACCGCTCCGACCAAAATCAAAAGCAACACGGTGAAGGTGATCAGGGTTCGACGATAGGGGCGCAGGCGACGCACGGCGAGGGCGCTCACTAGAGAGATCGCAGCTCCCCACAGCCCCAGCGTCATCAGCCAGCGCTGGACGACAGGCGATAGACGCAGAATGGATCGCCGCAGGGGCGTGTCGGCGAATTCCAGTATCCCTCCTTGCTTGCGTAGAAAGGTGAGACTCTGGATGGCTTCGGGCATTCCCGGTTGCAGAATCAATGCTCGTTTCATCCACAGAGTGCTCTCGCCGTCCTCAGACAGACGGTGCTTCGCAGCCCCGAGATTGTAACAGACATCGGCAGAGAAATGCCCTGCACGGAGGATCGCTTCATACTGGCTGGCAGCGGCTTTATAATCTCCCGCCGCATAGAGCTGATTCGCCTTCTCATACTGTGCCGTCGGATCACTCGGATCGTCAGCACTGGAGACCGAAGTGACTGCGAGGAGCAGAGAGACTAGGGAAAGCAGAGCGACCCAGACCCGCAGAATACGCTCAGAATAAATGAAAAATACGATATTCATCGGCGAGAGAGTCGAGAGAGTTGCGCGATGAAATCACGAAGTTCATCAGAGGAAAGGGGGCTTTGTGTTTCAGAATTAGGACTGTACAGCGCGACCTCGCAGCGTTGGGTCAGATCATCGGCTATGGACTTCTCCTCTACCTCGGCATCCGGATGTTCAACTCTCCATACCGTGAGAGCTTCGCTCGCTGTCCGATAAAAATTCTGCCTCGAGGTGGATCGCCCGCGCAGTCGCTTGAGCAGAGTGGCAAAGGAGGCCTGCTTTTTGCTTTCGACACGTCGGCGCATCCACACCTTCATTTTGCGGACTAGAGCGACTCCGAGCAGCGTGGAAAACAGGACTGATAACAAAACCTGCACGGTCCAGAACAATGTGCTGCTTCGAGCCAGGTCACCTGCTGCCATCCACACAGGCGGAGCGGTCCGAATGTAGAGAATGTCCTGAAAGGCCACTTCTGACTTGGTCGGAGGGGAATTCAGGCTTGCTGCGGATGCGGGGCTTTCGGATCGAACCCCGCCCGCTGGCGCAGGAGCCGTAGATTCCGTCATTGTGATCGGGAAAGGGCCGGCCTTCAGAGTCACATATTTCTCCTGCTGAGGGTCGAAGAAGGTAAGCTGGAATTCCGGGATCTCATTCACTCGTGCCTCGGGAAGGATCACCTGTGAAAAGCGCACCTTGCCCGACTTGAATCCGTCGGAATCATTCTCGTCATCCAGCTTTTTGTTCGCCTCGTATGTTTTCCAAATACCTTTTTGCGGGATGGCGAAGATGGGGGCACCCATCGTGCGGAGATTGCCAACGCCCGTCACTTCGAACTCCATCGATACCGGATCGCCGATTCCGAGAGTCGTCGTCGAGGGAGTCCCTGTCATTTGAAAGCTACCAACGCCACCCGTGAAGCTGACCGGACTCGGAGCGGGCAGAGCTTTCACCGTGACTTCTACGAAGGGGGCTTTGACCTCCTGTGTGAGCGTTCGCTGAAAAAGAGAGGGAAAGCCAAAGCCCGAACTACTATCAACGACGCGCAGAGCGATCTCACCGGGACCGAGCTTTTCTGTGCCTGCTTTGAGCGCGAAAAGGTGAGATGGCATGGTCGCGAAGGTGTAATAATGGCTACCAACGGTGGTTCCATCGGTTCGCAACTCGCGAAATCCCTTGATGACGAAGCTTTCCTTTTCCAATTTCGCCGAGACCACATCATGGATCGAATTCCGCCCCGTCACGAAGGCGGTCAGTGTGAAGGGTACGATTTCGTTTACGTAGAAGGTGGTCCGGGAGAGTTCTAGCTTCGCAAATATGGGCTTCGAATCGTCGACTCCCCCGTCCGGAGGAGATTCTCCCTCGGTTACAGTGATGTTGAGGGCTCGCGTTTTCGCCGTGTGCTGTCCCGCGTGATCGACGACATGAATCTCGAACTCGGGAATGGTGTAAACGCCGGGCTTACTCCCCTGGAAGCGATAAAAATAGGTCGTTTCCATCGACTGCACTCCATTCACGATTTGGGCGGATGTCTGCTCGCCAGAAAACAGGACTTCCAGCCCTTGAGCCTCGATCCGGTCGGGCATGGTGGCGTTGGCGTTGCGCACTTTGACGAAAAGCTGACCGATCTCCCCTACGGAGATTCGGTCGGAGAGCGCAGTGACAGATATGAGATTATCCTTTGCCGAGTCCGATGGGGCGGAGGTGCCTGGACTGATGGGGGACACGATTCCGGGCGCGGCTGATCCCAGGGAAGCGAACAGAGTGAGGAGCAGAAGGATGGAGAGAAGCGGTCGCATGCCACAATCGAGACGATCAGGAGTCACCAGTCTTTAAATTTCTTTTCATATCCGGATGGCTTCGGAGAGCGCAAACGCACTGCTGTCTCGTCGGTTAGAGACTCCAGCAGATGACGCACTTCGCTGGGAGCGTACCCGGTTTCGGGATTCATCTCTTGCTCAGCATCACCTTCCTGCATGGGGCGAGTCTGTGCGGGTTGTTCCTGAGACGCCTGGTTCGGATTTGCCTCCAATTTGCCATCCTGTGGCTCTTGGCTCTCAGGAGGAGCATCAGCGGGATCAGGTTTAGACGCGGGAGAATTCTGCTTTTGATCCTGAGAATTCGGATCGTGCTGCGAATCCTTTTCCGAATCTTTTTGGTCTCCTTGTCCCTTCTGATCTTTCTGATCCTTCTGATCGGGATTCATTCCGTTCGACTGATTCTCAGAGCCAGATTGATTCTGTTGGGAGGAATCACCTTGTTTTCCGTCCTGCGACTTGTCTTGGTCCTTTTTCTGCGGTCCCTGCTGCTGATTTTGTCCCTGTTGGGAGTCTTGTTTGTCCTTCTGATCCTGATCTTTCTTTTGCTGGTCTTGATTCTGATTCTGTTGCTGCTGTTGCTTTTCCTCGTCCTTTTCCTGTTCTTTTTTCAACTCTTCGAGATGCTTTTTCACGACTTCGAGATTGTGCTGAGTATTTTTGCTCTGAGGATTGAGGGAGAGAGAGCCTTGATAATGCTCAATCGCCGTCTCCCAATCTTTGATCGCGGATGCTCTGGATTGCTCATTCATTTGCGGTCCGGGCTGCCCCGATTGCTTGGACTGCATCGCCTTTAGAGCGGATTCCCCTCGTCGGAAGAGAGTATTCCCCAAGTTATAAAGCGCCTGTGTTTGAATCTCAGGTGCGCCTGTGGTGACGGCACGGCTAAATTCATCTGCCGCCTGCTCATAGTTCCCCATTCGATAAGCAGCAGAACCTAGGCCGAGATAAGCCTGTGCCTGCGCTGCAGAAGAAGGCACCTCTTTCAGGACCTCTTCATACGCAGACATGGCACTCTGATAGTCTTCCTTGTTCAGCGCCTCCCATCCTTTTCGCAGACCGTCCGCCGAGATCAAGGGGAGCGGAAGCAGGAGCACCAGCACGAGCACAGAAGCGGGAGACAGTTTCGTCATCGCCGAGCGCCGAGCTGGAGCAGGCTTTCTCCAAAGCAGCGGAATGAGATGGGAGAGCACGAGCAGCACAAAGCCGACGGAAAGTGGCCAGAGGAAGCGCTCTAGGGGGCGCATGGCAGCCTTTCCCTCTTCACGAGTGCGAGTAATATCGCTCAGGAGCTGATCGACAGCCCCCGCCAGAGGTGTCGCACCGTCCAAATGGAGATAACGACCACCTTCTGATGCGAGTGCCTGCAGGGACGCGGGTTCGAGTCGAGTCTTTACGATCTGCCCCTGTTCATCTTTGACGAAACTCCCAGGAATCACTCGTCCCTCCGCGCTCGTCTCTGGAATGATAGAACCTGCCTCGGTCCCGACCCCCACGGCGAGAATGCTCAGCCCAGCTTCCTTGGCAGCCTCTCGGACTTTCTCGATTTCAGACAGACCTTCAAAGGCCTCGCCATCGGAGAAGAGGACGAGCACGCTAGAGCCACTCTGCAGTTCTTTTACGGTATCCACAGCCAGTTTAACGACGGCGCTCAGATTAGACCCACCTCGCTGGATGATCTCTGTATCCAGCTCGTCGATGGTCTCGGTGATCGCCTCGTGATCCACCGTGAACGGAGCCTGGAGAAAAGCCATGCCGGCGAATGCGATCACGCCGATGCGATCTTCGGGCAGGGCGCGGACTAGATCGATGGCCGCCAGCTTTGATCGTGCTAGGCGATTCGGTGTCAGATCGTCAGCCATCATGCTCTTCGATGTATCGATGGCCAGCAGTAGATTGTGAGCGTCGGTCTCAACTGGAATTTCTTCGAATCCCATCTGAGGACGAGCGAGAGCTACGATCACGCAGGCGAGTCCCAACAGACGCATCAGAAAGACCGTCCATCGGCGGGAAATACTCGCCCCTGCGACCAGATTTCCCACCAGACGAGGCGATACCAGTCCAGCAAGGCTCCTCGCCGTGCGAAAGTGCCCGACGATGCGCAGCACGATCAGCGGCAGCAGGGCCAGCATCCCCCAGAACCATAGGGGTTGAGCAAACGTCAGTCCATTCATGGATATCGCCTCCAGAAAGTCTCGTTCCCGAACATGGTGAGAAAACCCAGCGCCAGCCCGGCAAATGCGAACCAATGATATCGCTCCTCACGTTCCACATGCGTGCGCTGATGAACTTCTGATTTTTCCATTTGGTCGATGCTGGCAAAAATGCGCTCCAGTCCGGTTGTGTCTTGTGCTCGAAAGTACTCTCCATCAGCGATACGAGCAATCTCCTTCAGTGTTTTCTCATCGAATTCCTGTCGTAGTCGCTGCGGACCGATGGGTGTCTGCACGACATAGTCACCATAGGTGCCCACGGCGATCGTATAGATGCGGACCCCTATCGTTTTGGCCAGCTTCGCCGCTTCGATGGGAGAGAGACGGCCTGCATTGTTCACTCCATCTGTGAGTAGCACCAGAATCTTACTCTTGGAAGATCGCTTGTCTAGGCGTCTAGCTCCCGCTGCGATGGCAGAGCCGATAGCGGTGCCGTCCTCCACCAGGCCGATCTGAATGCGTCCCAGTCCGGTTGGTCCCTCCAGCCATTCTTTAGAAAGCGTGATCGGGCTAGCGAGGTAGGGCCTCCCCGCGAAGGCGAGAAGTCCGATGCGGTCGTTGGGACGTTCCTTGATGAAGTCTCTCGTCACCTTTTTAGCGGCCTCGAGCCGATTCGCCTTCCGGCCATCTATCGTGAAATCCTCTACCTGCATGGATCGCGAGACATCCAGAGCGAGAATCAGCTCCACACCGCTTTCGGAGATCGTTTCTGTCGTATCCGTTTTTTGAGGACGAGCCAACGCAACAATGAGACAAGCCAGCGAGAGGAAGAGGCTCACTAGTCGGAATCCACCTGCTCGCGCTCGAGCGATCGGGCCCAGACGATTGAGGATGTGCAATGATGAAAATCGTACGGCTCCTTCATTCCCTGATCGCGCTCGGGCGATGGCGAGAAGAGGGATCAGCAGAAGCAAAGACAGCACCTCGGGATAGGCGAAAGAGAAGCTGGTTTCTGCGAGTCGGATCATCATGCGATACGCCCTTGGACACTCATTCGCGCAAAAGGACTCAACCCGGCTGCCAATTTACCACTCAACCACTGCTCCCGCCCACGTGAGCCCAGCGCCAAAGGCGACTAACAGGACGTAGTTCCCAGGCTGAATCAGACCTTTTCGGTTCGCTTCATCCAGCGCGATCGCGACCGCCGCCGCCGAGGTATTGCCGTATTTATCCAGATTGATAAAGACTTTTTCGCGATCTAGATCGATCCGCTCCAGAATCGCGTC
>JBDHQE010000138.1:0-9745 GCA_039806885.1 Verrucomicrobiales bacterium | reverse complement strand
TTTGAGCCATTGTCGCGAGTGCTTCGCGGACTCCTGACGAGACGTATTTCGCCTCAGGGACGACGAGAAGTTTGCAGTCGGTTCCCGCTCCATTCAGAACCATCTGCTCGGTTAGAAACCCGACGGGGCGACCGAACCAGCCGAGTTCGCACCAAGCCTTCCGTAGGGCATCCAGATAGTGAACGTCCAGGATGGCGGAGGGCTCGGACCAGAGGAGATGAACCGCCGGACGCTGCGCTTGAAAGGCGACGACCTCGGGCGCGTGGTTTTGCAAGACTCGATTCGTCTTTGCCCATTGCGCCAGTGCCTGAGGCTGAGAGACGATGGAGCGACGGAACTGTTCCATGCCCGCAATTGATGTTCTGGGACCGTAGTTGTCCGACTTCGGTAAGCGATTCCAGAACCAGACTAGGCTCATGTCGGCTCCGTGCAGATGAGAGAGCCACCAAGAGGCGTTGATGAACTCCTGCGGAAGATGCTCCGAACCAGCGGGCTGGATTCCATGCCACTCGGAATCGCGGACGAGCTTATTCGGTGCGATGCTGCGCTGGAGATCGCGCATCAGCCCGGGGAGTTCCCAAGCAAAGGCGAATTTGTCTGAAATGGCTTTTCCATACTGGGGCGACTGATCGTCTTCTATGATATCTAGGTTCGTCGAGAGTGCTTCGACATCGATTCCGTTGAAGTGATTGCTTCGATAGACTTCGTTGCCCTTGCCACCGTCTTCGTCCACTTCTCTCCCTTCCTTGCGTCCCTCCGCCCCCCAGACGAGCTGAGAATGGCTAATCATGGCGGAAGTCATCGCTGCGGGATCGTTTTCTTTCAGAACGGAGTCGCAGAAGGTGAGCCACTGAGTTGCTCGACTCTGATTCCACATAGCCCAATCGTAATACTGGACGGGATTCTCTATCGGAGACCGAAAGCGGCTGGGGTTAGGATAGGGTTCGACTTCTGTAAAATCGGAATATTGAGTGCTCCAAGCGGTGTTGAGCTGTTCGATGGTGCCATACTGCTTTTTCATGGCGGCGCGGAAGGCTTCGGTAGCAAAGTCTGACATTTGATCGACTCCCATCTCTCCCCAGATCATGTAGCCGGTGAGATTCTCTGCACCCATGAGCGATTTTGCACAGGCGGTCAGATAGCGCTTCTGAAGATCGCGAGCCCCCGGATGGCTAATGTCCATGGAGATACTGTGACCGAGGTTCTGATTGACTCCCGGATATTTTTTGGTCATCCAAGGGGAGAGGCCTCCGGCACCGAACAGACAAATCGCGGCCATCCCGTGACGAGCATGTAGATCGACGAGATCACGTCGGTGCTGGAGGAACTCGGTGTCGACGATGTCTTCCTCGGGGAGCACGGTAGCGATCATCCCAGCTGTGGGTTCGAGGAAAAAATTCATCCCGAGACGGGTGGCGAGTTCGTATTCCTCATCAGGGATCTGGAAAGGGCCACGTCGGCTCCCTTCGAGAAAGCCACGAATTCCAAAGAGGAATATCGGACGTCCGCTTTCGTCCAAGATATTTCCATTTTCGAATTTAAGTTTCCCAGCACTCGGCCAAGCTCCTTTGGGAAATTGATCAGGAGCAGCCAAGATCATATTGGCCTCGGTGATCGCGGGCTCGATCAGGGACTGGAGTTGTTTTGCCTCTCGCAGTGCCAGCTCTTGCATGGATTCGCGGGTGAGATCGGCGGGAATCCATTCAGAGAATAGCTCGGCGACGGCGAGGGTAGCGTCCGGAGAAGAAACATCAGCTCCCATTGCTTTTCCTTTCTCCATCAGAGCACGCAGTTCCTTTATGCGAGGCTGGAGCGCGGATATGATCGACTCGGTCTCTGCCTTGAATTGACTGTCAGGACGAAGCGTGAACGCAATACTCCGACTGTGATCGCCCAGCGTGAGTGTGCCTCGATACGTGCCTGCCGGGATTTCTCCGGGAGCGAAGTTACTCGGGAGTCTGATCTCGGTCTGAGGTTGAAGGGTGATCTGTGAGGATCGAGTGATCGTCTTTCCTGATTCACTGCTCAGGGTCAGTGTGGCTGTTGTGGTCGTTGCGTTCTGATTCACGGAGACGATACGGGTATCTAGTGCCAGTGGGAGCAGGTCGGAGTGATGATCATCCGGTGCCCAGGGAAGGTTTTTCTTTGGGGCATAGATTCCGGCTCCCAAGCCGTCCGATCCGACGGATACCAGAGCACCAAAGCGATCCGGACTCTGGATGCCCGCTTGCCAACTGAGCTCCTCCATCGCGATCTTTTTCTTCTTACGTCCTTTTCCTGGCGTGCTCTCGAGCGGAATTCCGATCTCGAATCCGATGAATTGGCCAGGGGAGGGGAGCGCCATATTTAAATCTTCCCAGGGAATCGAAACTTCCAGAGTACATCCGGCCTCGGAACGACCAAATTCGACAGCCAGATTCTTACTGCGAAAGCGCTTGGCTCCGCCGCCTTCATCGTATCCTCCCTGGAGCCCCGAGATGACCCTACTCTGATTCGCCTTCCCTCCCTTCTTTTTCTTTTTCTCCGTGGCTGCGCTCACATCGGAACTGGGCGGGGTTACGGTAAACCAGAATCCTCCTTCGTCGTAGATCGCCTTGGGGTTGGCGGGAGTAATGAAGCGCTGAGTGGTGTGCGCATAATTGGTATCGAGTGCGAAGCGAATCGGTCCGGGGAATGCAGAATCGGGGGATGGATTCTTGATCTCTACGAGCAGACAGATTGCGTCTTTCGTCGATTGTAGGGCGAAGTCGAAGGCGCGATTTTCTTCATCGGTATTGTTCGGTTTCACCTGATGGCGCAGAATCCCTGTCCAATCATCGACGAGACCGTCCACCTGAACCTGACGATCCGTGTACACCAGAGGATAGGAGGAGGACTGAGAGAGGGCAGTGCTGGTGACTTCTGTCGAGTCGGCAGCCAGACTATGGGCCAAGCTCAAAGACACGACTCCGAGCGAGAAAAGGAGAAAAGAGAGTGCGTTTTTAGTCATTTGAAAAAGGGCGAACCTGAAATTCTGCGATGAATCTTGAATAAGCACGAGCCATCATCAGATGCGTGCTTGAACCCACCAATATAGAAAAAGTAGCAGTGAATTGACCTCAAATTTTGCCGGAGCGAATCTCAGGCAGATCCGTAGAGGGTGATCGCAAGATCGCGAGATCGCGAGGAAAGGCGCTGTGCGGATTCACTCCCGATATCCGTCCGGATGTTTCAGATGCCAGTTCCAAGCGCTCTGCACGATGGAGCGAAGATCGGGGTATCGTGGCGTCCAGCCGAGTTCTTCACGAATTTTAGTGCTGTCGGCGATGAGTGTCGCCGGATCGCCTGCTCGGCGTGGCGCGATTTCTGCTGGGACGGGGTGTCCGGTGACTTCACGAACGGTTTCGACGACTTCTTTCACGCTGAATCCGCTGCCGTTCCCTAGATTGTAGTGCAGAGTCTCGCGTGTCTGAAGTGCTTCGAGCGCGAGAATGTGGGCGGCAGCTAGGTCTTCCACGTGGATGTAATCGCGCACGCAAGTCCCGTCAGGGGTCGGGTAGTCGTCCCCGAATATTTTGATTGATTCGCGCTTTCCTAGAGCAACTTGTAGAACCAGAGGGATCAAGTGTGTCTCGGGATCGTGATCCTCACCTCGCGTCGCCGTGCATCCGGCGGCATTGAAATACCGCAGACAGGCGTAACGAAGTCCCTTCGTGCGATGCGCCCAGTAGAGGATGCGCTCGACGAAGTATTTTGATTCACCATAGGGACTACCGGGAACGATCTTTTCGTCCGCTGCGATGGGGATGCGAGCGGGATCGTCGAAGAGATTCGCGGTAGAGGAGAAAATAAAGCGCTGAACGCCCGAATCTACTGCTGCTGAGATGAGATTGAGAGCGTTGCCAACACTCTCACCTAGGTATTTAAAAGGATTTTCCACCGACTCGCCCACCAGAGTATAGGCAGCGAAGTGCATGATGGAGTCAGGACGAGTTGAGGACAAAACCTCTTGCACGGCAGCTCTGTCTCCTAGGTCGATTTGATGAAAATCGGCAGCGGGATTGATCGCTTCGCGGTGACCTTGGTAAAAATTATCGATGACGACGACTTCATGCCCAGCGGCCAGCAGGGCATCGACGGCGACACTTCCGATATATCCGGCTCCGCCGGCGACGAGTACTTTCATGAGAAATCGAGGGAAATACCGAGGATAGAGTATCTAACAGCATTAGATACTTTTCACTATCTAGGGGCGAAAGAATGACTTAAACAAGTACGGGAGCTTCCGCTGGGCGGAATACGATCAGGCCCATATTACTTCGCTTCTCTTGGAGATAGCCGGAGATCCGGGTATCGACGACACAGCAGCGCCCCTTGCTCTTGGATGAAGTGGCATGCATGAATCGGCAGGTGGCTCCATCGCGAACTGCTAGACCGACGTGCGAGGTGTATCCGCCTGGATCATCGCTGGCGACTGCCAGCACATCGCCATCCTGGAGTTTCGATTCGATTCCGGCGACCTTGCTTTTCGGAATATAAGTAACAGGTAGGTCGGAGACTCGACGTTCGATTTTCGCCATTTCCGGAACTAGGGAAGGATCGTTGCGAAGATAGCGATAGCTTTTCCAGGCGGACTGCATCTCACGCACATTGCGATGAACAGGGGTGCCTCCTAGGCTAGCGGTGGGATTGACCCCGAGTCCCCGGCTCTGATTGTTGGCAAACACTTCTTCCAGATGATGCATACGACTAAGGTAGGAGCCATCGCAGACGCCATTCCGGTAGCGTTCCAATTCGATATAGCGGAGGTAAGTTTCGCGATTCCAGTGAGACGATGGATTTTTGATCATCCTCGAAAAGGCGAGCGATGATTCGTAGAAGGTCCAGCAGTCGAGCATATTGAAATTGACGGAGGGAGACTCGATTTTGTCATCGATTTCCAAGGTGTAATTTCCATAAGGAGTGCCGCAGAGGGCTTTGCCAACCGTCGCCGTGCGTTTTCCGATGGGCAGGCTAGCCCAATTTTCCTTGCTAGCTCGTTCACAGAGGACATTGAATTTCTGCTCTCCTTTGAAAACCGTGCCCCAGGGGAGTTTGGGTGATCGGACGCTCAGGGAGGCCGGAGTTTCCACCGCGACAGTTTTACAGTGAGGAAAAAACAGGAGAGATCCCGCTCCGCCGATGGCGTAAAGAAACCGACGCCGAGAATGAGATTCTTCAGATGAAAAAGGTGACATGAGGACGAAAGACTGAAAAGAGAGAAGCAATTCGTATAACTTAACAGATGATTGACTCGATTTCAAGTATTCGGCCCCCTCGACGGGTGCCTCTCGCCTCGATAGGAGATCTGGGAGAATCTGAGATTTTTATCCACAGATTTTACGGATGAACGCAGATTTCTTTAGACTCTTATCTGCGAAAATCTGTGCAATTTGTGGATCGATAAAATCGACTACCCATTTTCTGTTAATAAGTTACGAGTTCTCTCCGCTGGGGGGCACACTATTTTCAGGACGTAGTGACCTGCTCTCGATCTCCTTGCGCAAGGCCGCTAGCAACCGTGGTTGTGGCAATATATGATACACCTTGCTGAAGACGTTTCCGGTATGTGAACGCCTTTCTGGCTCAAAAGCTTCTGAAATCCGGGTGTAGGCCTCGTTGACGCTGCGCACTGTCAAGCCCAAGCTGGGGATACGGCACTTGCAAGAAGCTAGCTTGCCCCTCTTTCCTGTGGTCAGAGTGATCTGGAGATCCTCTTCAAGGTAGAAAGGAACGTAGAAGTAGGGCGGGCTAATCGGACTACGCTTGACTAGCGCATTGTTAAGTTCTGCCAGGACTCCGTCGGGATTCACCTCTGCTCCAAGTTCGCTGCGAGCTTGAAGGAAGAGCATCCCTTCCTTCTTCAAAAAATTTGGGATCAGGCTCGGATCATCAAGTGCCCGGGCCGCAATTCTCAGCTCGGCTTTGGTTCCCTCGCGGAATGCTGGCAACCTGGTCTCATCACGAAGGACGAGCGCATTGTCTTTTACAAGCACCGGAATATGAAGCGCACGAGGATCGGGTTTTGTGGTGTGAACTTCATCTCGATTTTCCGGCGAGTCTTGCTGGAGGGGAAGCGTGGGTGCAATGGGTTTCAGATCGGTCAATGGACGATACTCAAGTTTATGGGAGCTGTATTCCAGCTGCACCAGCACACGCGAAGCTTCTATGGCAAGACGACCGGTGAACCGGCCTCGGCGACCCGGGCTCTTGACGTCGATCAACCAATCCCCCGGCGCAAGGGACAGAGTAGTGTGAAAATCATCGGTCATGATAGAAGAGAAGGTTTGCGTTCATAGCTCCCCCTTGAAAGCGCGGTCGAGAATGGCGGGGAGCAGGGCGTCGAGTTCAAAAAGGCATTCATCATGCTGGGTTCGCATCTCAGCAACGCTTTCAACCAGAGCACCAAACCATTCCTGAGAAGCGAGCGACGGCGTTGGGACAAGGAACTCGTCAAGGGCTTTCAAACTCAATGTCCGATTCCGTCCGGCACCGCCCGGGGAAGCTTCATTTATCAAAACCAACCCCTCATCCGTCCGAAAATAGAAGCACAAAAACTCCGCCGTGATTAGACTAGGGACCGGTCTCCTCGTAATAAAACGGTGAGAACCTACCCGACCTGCATCGTTTTCCTGCGCAACCGCCACGGCTCCTTCCCAAGCGAAGACGTTACTAAATACGACATCACCGGGTTCTATCTGAAAGATTTTTTTGCTGCCCAGTTCTAGACCACTAATGGGACTTTTATGAAAGGTTCCTTTGCCAAAAGAACGCACGCCAAGTTCGCGGTAATCTTCCATTGGCGACACCTCAATCCGCCGCCGAACTAGAGGCGCGATTTCCCTCATTGATTTGCGGACGCAGTCGTTCGCAATACTCCAAAATGCCCCTTTAAGCATCGCCTCCGCCTCCTCCACCGCCTCTTGTCTCAGCCGCTTGACTTCGGCGATTTCGGTGGCGAGGGCTTCGATACGGGCGACGATGCGCCGTTGCTCGGAAAGCGGGGGGAGGGGGATTTCGAGGGCAAGGAATCGCTCTGGCTTGAGGCGGACGCGATTTGTGGTTCCTTCACTAGCTCGCAGACAAAGCTCCACAAAATCGGCGGTTTTACTAAGCCACTCCAGATAACGTGAGTCGAAGCGGTCTTCATTCGCTTCAAAGAGGGGGAAATCGGAAGTCACAAGGGCACCATCGAGAGATTGTGGAATCAAGCCCATAGCTCCGTTGCGAGCATCAATCTTGGAAACGATAAAATCACCAGACTTCGCCACGAAACGACGGCCATTGAATTGTGAGCCTAAGACACGACCACGTTCGATTACGCCCTTCCCCCAAAGTCTGACAGTAACTTCACTGTACTCGTGAGAGGGCTCGGGGGTAGCGATCCTGCCAACTGGAGTCAGCACCTCCCCCAGCCTCACTCTCTTCCACTCTTTCTTTTCCTTCATCATTTTGGCAATCAAAGACAGGGAAAACCTCCACCGCTTACAGAGTGACTTCGAAAGCGAATCCACCAAAACCCAGCATCCTGTTCAGCACGCAACTCCCATCCGAAGGTTCTTTCCGCCGGCTCCAGGGTTCTCAACTTTCGTTCCATCCTTCTCATCGGTCATCTTTGTGATTTCCCCCACCGTTCCAGCTCGCGTCTGAGGAAGGCCTCCAATTCGGAGGTGGCGGGGAGTTCCAGTTGGTAGCGGGAAACGAACAGCTGCTGATCAAGCCCCGCCAAAGCGTAGCGGACAAGGTCGGCATTCTGCTCCGTGCACAGAAGAATGCCGATGGGATCTTGATCGCCGGGCTGCATCTCGTGTTCACGGAACCAGCCAAGGTAAGAGTTGAGCTGGCCGAGGTGCTCGTGGCGGAAGTGGTCAACCTTCAGCTCGATGAGGACATGGCATTTGAGTATGCGGTGGTAGAACACCAGATCGCAGAAGAAAAATTCACCCCCGATGAGCAGACGCTTCTGGCGGGCCTCGAAGCAGAATCCACGCCCGAGTTCGAGGAGGAAGCGCTGGAGATGGCGCATGAGCGCGTCTTCCAGTGCGGTTTCAGTGAGCGCCTCACCGGCTGGCAGGCCGAGAAAATCGAAAATGAAGGGGTCTCGGATCAGGTGGGCGGGAGCCTGAACCTCAGCCCCTTCGTGGGTGAGCCGAGCGAGGGCTTCGGGGTCCTTGGACAGGCCAGAGCGCTCGAAATACAAGGCCCCGATCTGCCGTTTCAACTCGCGCACAGACCAGCCACCCTTGATACACTCAATCTCGTAAAAGCTGCGTTTGAGCGGCGGCTCGATGGGCGCAAGAATTTCCAAATGGCTGTAGGAAAGGCGCTCAAGCACCAGACTGCCGGGCGTTTTCAATTCACCGGACGGCGTCCGGTGAATGAGTCCCGCAGCGGAGACGGACGGTGTCATGCCGGTGATTTTTGTGAGATTTGGGGATTTACCGGACAGCGTCCGGTGAATCTCCGCCACCGGCTCATCCGCCACGACCTGCGGCACCTCTGGCAGCAGTGCGATCAGCTCGGGCGACACCGCCTCACCAAGCTGGGGAAAGGCGCGGTAAACCAGACGATAGCTCGACAGCCTCTGCTGTTCGCAGGCGGTGACTCCCTGTGCTTTCAGGGATTGAGCGAGCCGGGCCATCAGCCTTTCCCCGTAATTCGCCCGATCTTCGCCGCGCAGCTCGTATTCGGAGATGTAGGCACCGATGAGCCAGTTTCGCAGCGTGAGCCCGACGTTGACGGCCTTGACAGCCCGCGCCTGCATTTGACGGTGAATTTCCGCAATGGATTGGACGAGCAGGCCAAAATTCATGGGGCAGGCTTGGCTAGAAGTTCCTGAATTCCCTTCACGATCTCGGCGATACGTTTTTCCTTTTCCAAGATGGAGGCGGCCAATTGCTCGGGTGGCAGGTGGGTGACCTCGTCTTTGGCATTGGGGTTTTTGCGGTCGAGATTGCAGCCGTTTTCCAGCAGTTCTTTGGCCGAGACCTTCCACGCCTGCGCGTTTTCCTTGCGCTTGCCCCACCATTTCAGGCAATCGGCGAATTCCTCGAAGCGGAGGGGCATGGTCTTGCTGTAGTTCTTCCGCCCCTCGGGCAAGGGCTGCTCGTAATACCAGACCTGTTTGGTGGGGCCGGAGCGATCAAAGAAGAGGATATTGGTGGGAATGGAGGTGTAGGGGGCGAAGACGCCATTGGGCAGGCGCACGATGGTGTGAAGATTGAAGTCCTTGAGAAGGTCCTCCTTGATGCGGGCGCACACCCCATCGCCGAAGAGAGTGCCATTGGGCACGACGACGGCGGCACGGCCCGGGTGTGGAGCGCGGCGCAGCTTGCGCATAATGAGCTGGAGGAACAGCAAGGCTGTCTCTGCCGTGCGCTTGTCTTGGGGAAAGTTGGCTTGGATCCCGGCTTCCTCTGCACCGCCGAAGGGCGGGTTGGTAAGGATTACGTCCACGCGCTGCTTGTCGCCAATCTCGGTGAGTTTGTTGGCCAGAGAGTTGGTGGCGGTGATGTCCGGCGCGCTGAGACCGTGGAGGAGAAGGTTCATCTGGCACAGGAGATAGGGCAGTGGCTTGGCCTCGATGCCGCGCACGGAGCTGGTCTGGAGGGTTTTTTGTTGGGCCACGGTTTGCACCTGCTTGGCGAGGTGGGTGAAGGCTTCCACCAAGAATCCGCCGGTGCCACAGGCCGGGTCTTCCACGATTTCCCCGAGCTGCGGGTCGGTC
>JBDHQE010000137.1:0-9816 GCA_039806885.1 Verrucomicrobiales bacterium | reverse complement strand
TAACGCCATTTCCGCACAGTCTATCGACGTTACCATCGCCGATCAATCCTACGGAGCCGCACCCATCACCCGAGCCATCGCTGCCGGAGAAACGATCACTGTTGTGGTCGATACCAGCGCAGCTCAGTGCTGGTATGACTTCCTCCTCACGGTCAAAGGCTTCAATGAATACTCTCGTCGTTACTCGGGACGAGTCGAAACCGGAGCCGACAGCATCAGCGATCCCCGCATGGGAGGTATCGTCTAATCTCGTCAGCTTCAGACAGAATCAGAAGCGTTTTTTCTATACGATCACAGGATACAGGATCGTGTTCGAGCGATCAGCCCTTCTCCCGCGCTCTCGCGCGGATCAAGGGGAAAAATTCTCCCTCTTTCACCAACCAGCTCGCGAGTAGTCCTGCGGCAAGCAACAGAATCCAGACACGCCACAGGGGATCTCCGGAGCTATGTCGATCTTCGACGGTGCCGGAGACTCCGGCGACTTCAGATCGTGTCGTCGCTTCGGCGAAATCCGCCTCTCTCACGTCTGCGAAGTTGGCCGTGCCATCCAAGAGCAATTGCTCTCCCTGTATGACTCGGAAAAATCCAGGATGCGCGGGGGCCAAGAGATAATCTGCGGCGGACACAGAAATGGTCTGAGTTTCTCCTTCGCTCACCAGACGAAGAGGGAGTGCCTCGGGCGTGCTGAGGTGAGCGATTGCAAGAGATTGCCGTAGTTCGACATTGCGAGATTCGGGAGCGACTTTCGCTGATCTCATCTGCTCGATGAAACGATGGATGACGACGATGAAGGCGGGCAGTTGCGTGGCGTTGGAAGTGGGAAGGTCGAAGTTAAAAATTAGCTGTGTTGATTGGTCCGTGTCGCGCAGCAGGATCATCGGACGTTCCCCCTGCCACAGGAGGGGTTGATCCCTGTCGTTTACAGGAATGGATGGGGTGTTGCGAGCGATCAGGCCCTGCCAGTCGAGATCTTCCATTAGGGGGTGATTGGCAGTTACGATGCGACCTCTGATAAAAGTGGGCAATGGCTGAGGCTGATACAGAAAGACGAGAGCCGAACCCTTGATCTGAGTCGGTGAGATGGGGTCATAGCTAGCGATTTGCAAGTCGGGAACTCCTTTCTCAGAGGCCGGAGTTAGATTGTCGAGACTGTCGATGATGCGGGTGATCTGAGGCTGGAGCGTCTCTGGAGTGCTGATAGCGACGGAGAGTGGCTTTTTCTTCGGATGGATCAGGTAGAGGCTGTCGTCCAGAGAGAATGAGTCATCGTCTAGAATGAGGCGGAGGCGGGAAATTCCATCGGGAAATTCACCTCGCAGGATACGAGTTTCACCCGGCTTGAGTTCAAGCGTTCGAGGTTCGGAGAGAGAGTTTCCCGCTTCGATTCTCCAGGAGCGTTTTTGTGCTGTTTTGCCGTAGTTTCTCACACTTGCTTGCCAGAGGAATTTCCCGTTTTCTTGCTCAGTTCTCAGTCCCGCGAATCCGACGTTTTCAATCGTGTGTCCCACAGCCAGACGCAAAGCATCTGCGGGAAGCGGATCGCCGTCATGGTCAGTGGCGTAGATCAGGATGCCATCGGCTCCGACGAGGCCACGTCCGACACGGAGAGCCAGATCGGGAGAATGTGTGCCAGCAGTGGGCTGCCAGGATTGGAGTGCCATCAGTAGTTCAGGTAGCGAATTCCCTCGGTAGATCGGAGCGGCACCCTGCGTGGATGGAATCATCGAGTATTCCACTTCATTGACGGAGGAGGACAGTTTTCCGAGAGCTTGTTTTAATGCCTCGCTCAGAGGATCCCGGAAGACGCTCATCGACGCAGAGTCGTCCAGCACGACAACTACGCGCTGAATCGAGTGATCCTGTGGCCAGCGCGGTTCTGCCAAAATCCAGGTGAGCAGAAGAACTCCGAGAATTTGGAGCCAGAGCGGTAGAGATTGGCTCAGGCGATCAAATCGCCGCCCACGTGATTGACTGCGATCCAGCGCGCTGAGCAGGAAGAGGGTACTGACGGGAAACTGCTTGGCTCGTCTCTGCAGAAAATGAATGAGTAAAATCGCCGGGATACCACACAGGACCCAGAGGGCGAGGGGGTTGGCGAAGGTGAAGGGCATGGGCTAAGAACGGAGGGAGTGGGTCGCGAGCTTCAGAGAAACACTAGGACGTTTCGTGGGATGGCGTCGCTCTGTACCGTGGTGGCAAAGTCCAGATCAGATGCGATTCGGGCCATTGGGATCCCGGCTCGCACAGTGGCGGCTTTCCAGAGATCGAAATGCGCTCGATACGCGGCAGTATATCGGGCGAGAAGTTTGTCGTCGATCCGATGTAAGTGAATCGTAGCTGCCTCGGTATCGATCAGCTCGCAGGGACCGCGCCAGGGAGGGGTCACTTCATCCTGTGCGAAAGGAGCCAGAATAATGGAGCGCCCTGATTGTCGAGTCAGATTACGCAAAACGGACTCCGGGCTACCGGGAAAGAGAAGGTCGCTGATCAGCACGCGCAGCGAGCCGACGCGGAGCGGCAGAGCGTCGAGACAGTCCGGTGGAGCGGAGGCCGCAGTCCCATCGAAACCTTCCGCCAGACGCACCCAGTCGTACGCGGAGGAAATGGCATCAGGAATCGCTTTCCACTGCGATCCCTTCATCAGAAACAGACGAAGAGAAGCACCTGCACGCTCCGCTGAACAGAGGGAGAACAATAGAAGTTCCATCACTCGGATGCGCTTAGCAGAGTCTTCGAACATCGACTCTGACACGTCGAACAGCAAATCAACGGAGGGACGAACTTCTTTTCTATAGAGTTTGATCGAATAATCTCCAGTCCGTGCATAGGCCGCCCAGTTGATGTGGCGAGGGTCATCCCCTGGTACATAAACTCGGTGATCCTGAAATTCCAAGGAGCTGCCCGTCCCCGTGCCCGCTATTTCCCCCAGACTGCCACGCCAGTTCTGGTCGCGCAGCGGCAGAGCGAAGCGCTCCGCATGGCGACGAGCGCGAGCGGTGATCTGCGGGAGCTCAGCGATGTCAGGCAGTGGCACGGCGCGAGGAAGGCTTCAGATTGTGGATAAAATCCGCCAGCACATCACGCTGACGGATCACTGGAATAGCGAGACAGAGAATAAACGTGAAGGCAGACACGACGAGAAGAAATGCATACGCTCCGGGAGCAGGATCGTCGTTAAACGCAACGAGAACGGCTGGTGGGATTGGGAAGTAAGTAAAAAGATCCGACGAAAATCCTACGAATGAGAGACTAGAGGCGAGAATCCCCAGAATGAGAGTGAGCGCCCATTGACAGCCTTGAATGAAGAGATAGAGCCCGAAGGTGAAACTGTAGGACGCACGCTTAGGGAAAAGGAGATGAATGATAGGAATCGGTAGCAGGATGATATTGGCAATGGGCAACAGATAAGCGCGGGGGCTGATATCGCCAGGGTAGTCTATTACCTTCATGAATGAGCTTCTGTCCCAGAGCATGAGGGTGAAAAACAGATAGCAGAGGCAGAAAAAGCCAAGTCCACTTAGCCAACCCGGAGCTAGGGAGCAGGCAGAGAAGCGGGTGAGAGCATTCTTACGAAAAGGTTCCAAGACTCGTGAGTAGATGGGAGTCGGTTCCGTGATCGCATCGACACAGGCGAGTCCCAGAATGACCACCACCAGAAAGCCGCAAAATGCAGAAAGATCGGATGAAGAATTGAGGAGACCAATCCCCATGAAGATCATGCTGACGAGCAGTGCCGTGATCCGCTTTCGGGTCGCATGATTTTCCGATGGAGGAGCGATGCGACTGGCTCCGAATGCGATGAAAAAGAAGCATCCGTAAATGGACAGTAGAGTCGCCACGCCCATCAATGCTAGATCGTCTATGGAACCGAAAGAAGAAAATCGATTTTCAATCATGCCGAAGATGACGGGAATCACGAAAAGCCCAAGTCCGACGAGCATAAAGATGCGTTGAAGCGAGGACTGAAAGATGGAGGTACCGAGCACGATGGAGCTGCAGAGTGCTGAACCGAGTCCGATGAGATAGAGGGTCGCCATCTCGTGAAAGAACTCCAGATTTCCGATGAAGTAACGCATCGCCAGATAGGGAAGGATGCTGGTGAGCAAAAGCAGGGTCTGCGTGTTCAGTGCCAGCCATTTTCCGAAAGCGATCTTCCAGGTGTCGAGTCGGGTGAGCTGAATCAAGCCCATTGTGTCGCGCTCAAATTCTGCACTGAGAGCACCGGCGAGCCTGAGTGGCTGAACGACAAGAAGTAGGAGGGATACGAAGAACCAAAAAAAGCCGTCCGAAGTTCCCATCCCCGATGAAGCGACTCCGATCAGAAGGGTGATCACCATGAACACGTGAAACAGGATCAGCGACATGGAGAAAAGGTGGGTTCTCAACCCTTGACGCAGTTCCTTCACCAACATGGGACTGAGCCAATCGGGAAAGTCGGTCATGCGATTCGCGACGGCCTGCGGCGAGGCTGGGGAAGATGTGGGAAGGGAGGGTGGATTCATCTCTACTCGCTTTTGGATCAAAGTTCGGATTCCTGTCTGCCTAGAGATTCAGAGCTAGGAAACGGCGGCGGAACGGAGGAAGACCTCGGGTGTGAGGTCGAATTTGACGCCAGAGAAGGGTTCTCAAACTCGTTCAGTAGATCGACGAAGGCGTCCTCCAAGCGGCGTTCGACTAGATGGTAGTCCATCACAGGAATGCCATCGTTCACCATTCGTCGCAGCGTGGCTGCGATGAGTTCCGGCTTCGGAGAGGCGATCTCGATCCGGCAACCATCTTTGACTTCTCCTGCCCAAGAGACATTAGGCGCCAGATCGCACCAAGTCTTCAGATGATCCATCGGCTCCGCCAGTTTGACTTCGATGATGGCCTTGGAGGAGTTGCCGCGTCGGAGCGACTCTGACGAACCGTAGTGTACGATGCGCCCTTTATCGATGAAAAGTAAAGTATCACACATTTCCTCCAGCTCGGAGAGGATGTGCGAGCTGATGAGGATCGTCTTGCCATCCTCCGCCAAGATGCGAATCAGGTGCTTCAGATCGATTCGTGCCTTGGGATCTAATCCCGCCGCTGGCTCGTCCAAGATCATGACTGCGGGATCGTGAATTAGAGCTCGCCCTAGACAGAGCCTCTGCGTCATGCCTTTGCTCAGGGTATTTACGTATTGATCGGGAAAACGAATTAGATCTGTGAATTCCAGAATTTCTGCGATGCGGTCGATCCGATCTTTTCCTGTGAAGCCGAAGGAGCGAGCGAAGAAGTCGAGATACTCCAGCACGGTCATATTCTTGTATACGCCGTAGTGATCGGGCATCCAGCCGATTCGGCTCCGCACTTCTGCTGGATGCGTGACAACATTGTAGCCACAGATTCGCGCTTCACCTGCGGTGGGGTAGTCCAGCGAGGCCAGAATGCGGAGAGTCGTAGTTTTGCCGGCTCCATTCGCTCCCACGAATCCGACGACCTGACCGGGTTGGATGGAGAACGATACCCCCTGTACCGCGTGGACTCCGGGAAAGCTTCGATGCAGGTTCGTCACCTCAATGGCGGGGCGATTGGTTTGATCAGCCAAGAGAATATCGCTGTCGGAACTCATGGTTGCGTCGGTGTCGTCGTGGAGGATGAGGACGATACTGTGGAGCCGGTGAGAAGCAGATCTGTCCTTCTCCAAGTGATTCCCGGATGTGTCGCTAGAACGAAGGATTCCGGATTGCTGACTTTCGCATAAAATCGATTTGGCTCCATCATTTGGCGAATGCGATCACGATTCGTCTTTCCAAATTGATCAATGATATCCGTCACCCAAGGTGGCAAGCGATTATCTGCCTTCGCCAGTGGGATGCGCGCTCCTGATCCGACGGTTGAACCGGATGCTATCGCCCAGGCTTTTCTCGAAGAATCGATGTAGTAAAATTCCACAATCTTCGTGGAGAGGGCAGAAACGAGGATGGGTATACCATTTTCCGTCCCACTCTGCTCGATCCGGGCACGGTCCGAACGGAGCCCTCTGAGAGAATATCCCTGAATCGATCGGCTGCGGAAGAAAGGGCCATCACAACGATTTCCGGTGATAGAGAAGCTGGATCCCTCCATGCGTCCATCAGAGAACGGATTCAGGGGAACGTTCGGCAGTCGGAGGAGATTGATGTTGTATTCTTGCTTTCGGGTGAATCCCGTGGAGAGCATCACTCCCGTACGGCTGAGTTGTTCCTGCGTTGTATAGATATGCGTTTCTTTCGGTCCGGACTGAAGATCAGCCAAGACCACACGGACTCCGTGTCCCCCAATTCCGTCAATGAGGAAAATCGATGCTGTGATGGCGAGACAGGCGGTGAGCGAGATCAGAGGAGTCGTGATAAACAGCCGTTGACGTCTCTCTTTTCCCGCGAAAAAATATAGGTTGACCGGCGCAACGAGGATGGCGAAGAGGACGAGAAAAATCATCGCGAGAACAGGCGAGCTTTGTTCCACATTGATCCCATCGAGCAGAGGCCAGAGCGATCCACCAGAGGTCGCATCTTGTGACGTCTCTGGAATGCGAGCATTGCGCCGCGCTCTGGGATTATCGGAGTCTAGGGTGGGATCTCTGTAGTCCTCTGCGAGGGCTGTGATCGCTCGCGGGAGAGTTTTGTAGAGGTCGAAAATCGACGAAGTCGGGAGATTATCGATTGGGTATTTCTGCAGATAGATTTCTCCTAGGCTAAGCCGTGCATGATCATTTTTAAATCGGATACCGCTGAGTGAGGCGGGAACTGCCCCTAGATCAGATTGCGCCGGGTCCATGTACAAATCAAGTCGTCCCCCCAGATGCACCCAAGAGAGTATCGCTTGGCGCTGCAGCTCCGTGATCGCTTTCCAGGCGGGCAGATCGATTAGCAAAGCGTCCAAGCTGCTGTATCCCTGCCAATCGGTGGGTAGTTCATCAGGGAGAAAGGAAACCGCGAATTCACCGCTGCCCATCGCCTTTCTTACCGCATCGTTTAGAGTTGTTAGGTTTCGTCTCGCAAGATCGCTGCTGATCGCCAAAGCGGGAAATTCAGTATCCGTCTGTACACTTCGGTAATCCTGCTGTACGGGTGACAGATTGATGATTTCCGATTGAAAGCGAATCTGTACATATCCGCTCGACTTGAATGACGAAATCACAGGCACATAAACATCACGTACCATCCTCGCGTTATTTTTCGCACTCAGGCGATAAGACGATGATGTCTCAATTTTTTCCCGTCCATAATTCGTATCTGTAATGACAAATTGCACGGAACAGGAGCGATCCGCACCACTCTGATTCTGAAAGGTGATGCGAAATGGTAGAGTCCCCTGTCGAGCCGTGAGTCCGAAGATGCTCTCCACCTTTACATAGCATTCGGGGAATCCCTTGACTTCATGTCGATGCACTTCCTCGCCAGCCCAAGAAGCCCGATGCGCTATCAGTGAGAACAGCATGGCCGCCGCGCTGATGAGCAAGAGTTTCGGGATCGAGTGTAGAGGCGGGGAAGGCATCGCAAAAGACTGGGAAAGGGCAGAGATGCTACGTTTTCAGATACGGAGATTCTTTCACTCAGCTTTCAGAGTCGGCGCGAGATCGAGCGGCTGCTTCGGCACCTTTTCGATTAGCGCACGCGCTACGTCGGCAGGGGTGATTCCTTCGATTCGAGTTTCGTAGTGGAGAAGGATTCGATGAACCAGCGTCGGGACCGTCACGGCATCTACGTCGTCAAAGTTCGCGTTGATCCGTCCTGCCATGAGTGCCCTGGCCTTCGCCGCCGAGGCCAGAGCCAGAGCTGCGCGTGGGCTGGCACCATATTTGATCGCTGGATCGATGTGCGTGGCATCGACGAGACGGGCGATGTAATTCGCCACGACTTCCGGCAGATAGATTTCCCGCACGGTTTCGAGGATTTCCATGAAGACCTCTTGCGTGAGTACCTGCGCTATTTCGACAGAGGCACCGATCTCGCGATTCATCACGATTTTCTGGAGTGTTGCCGCTGAATTGCGTGGTACCTCTAACTTGAAAAGAAATCGGTCAAGCTGAGCCTCGGGGAGGGGATAGGTACCTTCTAATTCGATAGGATTCTGTGTGGCGAGCACGAAAAACGGCTTCGGGAGAGGATGCGTCGTTCCCAATACCGTGACGCGCTGCTCCTGCATCGCCTCCAGTAGAGCCGACTGTGTCTTAGGGGATGCTCGATTAATTTCATCCGCCAACAGTAGGTGGGCGAAGACAGGCCCCTTTTGGAAAACGAACTCACGGCCTGACGGCGTTTCCTGCAAAATCGGATTTCCCGTTATGTCGCCCGGCAGCAGGTCAGGGGTGAACTGGATACGCTTCGCGTCCAGCCCGATCGCGCCTGCGATGCCCTTGACCAGTTCCGTCTTTCCCAGTCCTGGCAAACCTTCCAGCAGAATGTGACCACGAGAGAGCAAGCCCGTCACCACCAATTCGACCAGATTTTCCTGGCCATAGAGAACACCATTCAGCGCCGAAATCAGATTCTGAACGCGGACAGCCTGAGCGGAAACTACAGATTCGTCGAGAGACATGCGCCTATTGAATCCGAGAGTTTCACAGATTCCAAGTAAAATTACAGGAATCACATGAGTCGCGTTCCTTGGGGGCGCGAGCTCCGAAGGCTCCTCAGTTTTGTCCTCCGGTCGCTGGAGTAGCTTGTGTCGCCTGATCCGGCTGTCCTGATTTCTTACCGCTTTCGCTAATGAGAGACTCGAACTCGGAGAAGAGTTGCTCGCCCAATTCTGTCTGAAGATTGGCCTCGACAAACTGCAACATCTCACTGGCCCCGCCCAATGCATCGACGTAGGAAAATTTGTCCTTCATTTTTCCCCACTGAAGCAAGGGCAGTGTCGTCTTTTCAAACTCCTCCTTTGAATGTTCTCCGATGACTCCGCGCTGATTGGTCTGCTGTCCTCGGACTCGGCGGCTCTCGTCGCGATTGAGTCCACGGAGTTCGTCAGTTTTCTTGGCTTCCAACATCATTACGAGTCGAGTCTGTTGCTCGATTCGCTTGTCCCAAGCTCCCATGAGTGAGGCGGGATTATTGGCACGCAGGTAGGGCAGAATCGTTTTGCCGTAGATGCCGGCGATGTTGATCGGCACCGCCTCCCACTGATTATTTCGCCCCAGCAGACTTTCGAGATGATACGCCCGCGCAAAAACAGAATTCGCGACAGATTGGGTGAGTTCTCCTGAGGGCGCATCGGTGAGATGGCTCAGAGCATCGACATAGGCAACCAAGGTGCTAAAAATTTGCGACTTATCCTCTGTCTCTGCGGCCTGACAGCTCATGGCGAGATAGCGGAGTTGGAGGACGAGACCCTCCTGAAAGCCTGCGCTGCGGAGGCGATCCGTTTGATTGTCTTTCCAGACTCGGAAATCGGACTCAGGGCGCCCTTTCTGCGTGTATTCCACTGATTTCATGCAGTTGAGATACAGCTCGACAGCCTGCGCAGGATTGGCGGCGGCCTGAGAAAAGATCTGGGCGGCGGAGAGATTGCGCGTTTTAATCTGCGTCGTCAGCGTCTCCTTGATCGAATGAAGTCGCGCCCTAAGGCTCTCCAGTTGTTCGGGAGTCAGATCGGCTGAGTGAACCGGAGTTGTCAGGGTGCCGAGAGTCAGAAGTAAAATACAGGGGAGCAGTTTCATCGCGGCGAGAATAGTGATTCGCTACGAGAATGACAATCACTGAATTTGATAAATTTCGCTCTGTACGTCTGAGAACGAAAATTTCAGATAGCCGAAAAACAGATCACATGATTCTCATTATGAGTCATTAACATCTAATTTTCATTATAACT
>JBDHQE010000136.1:0-9968 GCA_039806885.1 Verrucomicrobiales bacterium | reverse complement strand
CGACGCCGCCCCAACTCCCCGCGCGTCCGGGAAGCAAGGGTTCGAGGATGGCCCAAACGCGGTCGGAGATGTCGTGGCGGTGAAGATCTTCGCACATTCAGAACGTTTAACGAATCTTGACCATTTATTCAAGAAAATCTTTATTCAAGAAAATCTTGTGACGACACTGTCTATGTCCCTACCTCCGCGCATCGAATACAAAGACTCCGCCTACCACGTCATGGTCCGCGACACACGCCCCCAGCTCATCGCCCACTCGAACGCCGACCGTTGCCTCTTCGCCGAAACCCTTGCCAAAGCATACACCTCGCACGAAGCGCTGATCTACACGAAGGGTTTGACAATATTCATTTTCTATGCCTTCGTGCCGTAGCGATGGAAATGTCCGCCCTGCGACCAGAGAGAAAACTTCCGATGGATGTTCGGGATGGAATTCTAAATTCTAGGACTGACCCCGGATACAACCGCGAAGTCCTTGCCGCAGCCCTCTTCCACGGCGAAGGCGTTGAACTCGTGTCGCTGGGGGGTGTTTTTCCGAAATCATCCTCCGCAACGACCACGTCCACCGACTTTGGGGCGTCGACCGATGGTCCGACCATCACGATTCGGTTGAATATGTCGCCGCCATCCAGCGCCTCGCGACGGCAGGCCAGGGTCGCTCGCTACTCCTGCGGATGAGCTTCGAGGAGGCTCTCCTCCACTTCGCCAACGAATCCCTAGACTTCATTTATATCGACAGCTACGCCCACACCGGCCAGGAGGACGGCACGACGATTGAGCAATGGTGGTGGAAACTCAAACCGGGCTGCATCCTCGCGGGCCACGACTACCATCCGGTGTGGGCCGCGACGATGAACGCGGTGAACCGCTTCGTCGAGCGCCATGCTCTCACCCTTCACCAGACTCTTCCCGCCGATGAGTCCGGTGCCGATCCTTACCCGAGTTGGTGGGTGGAGAAGACGGAAAGCGAATCACGGAACATCGGTGCCGAGGAAAAAGGAATCGAGGAGAAGGAGGGGAGCGCGGCACCAACGCAATCGTTCTTCAATCCGGTCTGGCGGACGGATTCGCCCGTCGGGTCGGGCAGGTTCCCGGGTCATGCACCATTTCTTGACAGGGTTTTCAGGGACAGGTCATTTATAGGCATACCCGATATCTGATCCGACCATTCCACTTCACGGCGCAAGTCGGTTCAGTTGATCAAGATTTGCAGTTCTACGGCTCCCCTGAGCCTTCGGAAGGAGGCGGGACGCCTCCCTGTTGTGTCGGAGTAAAACGGGAATTGAGGCTTCCGAGCCATTTCACGCTCCTTCTCCACACAGTTTTGCTCGGACGAAAATTTCGCTTTTGCCCCGATCCTTACATTGCCCTGAAAAAGACTTGTCACACTTTCGCTTTTATGAGACAAGGGTAGAGAATATGTCTCGCTTTTTTGCTTTCCTTCTTCTCTTTTCCCTGCTGGAGTCATCGGCTCTTGCAGAGCCACTGCCGGCTCCTACGAACGTCGTAGCCTATGCACCAAATCAGAAGCGCGTCCATCTGATGTGGACAGACAATGCGACAAACGAGGAACTTTACTTCGTTGATCGTTGGAATCCGAACACGGAGGAGTGGGAAGAGTTTGACACTCTCGGACCAAACTTTGAAGTGTATCGAGGACTCGCCCCATCCGTCGACGAACAAACGGTCAAATACCGCGTAGCTGCCTTTCGATCAGGTGATAACCTAAACTCGCTTAACTGGGCCGAAGCAGAGGTAGTCAAACCGAAGGGAGATCTGGATTTACTGATCGTCCCCACTCCTAGCTATCCAGCGGGAATCGAGATCCCGGAGGGCCTCTCCTTTCGAGCCGGGCTGAATAATGTCAATTTTACGCTTCCTTGCGCGGGTGGTAATCCTGATCGATTCATCGCCGACGGTTTGCCTGCAGGACTCACTCTGAATCCGAATACAGGAGAGGTAACGGGCACACTACAAACTCCCGGAGTGTATCGATTTCTCTACGGCGTAGAATTCCCAAAACAAAGCGATCCCGAAGACGAGCCTGAGGAGGGCGGTGAGCCAGAGGAGGAAGGCGAACCAGCGGAAACGAGAGTCTTTCAACAAGTGCGCTTTCTCCGCATTCTACCGGCGGCATCCACTCCCCAAATTGACAAAAAAGTCACTCTAAAAAAACAAAACGTCGGAGTCAGTGGATACATCGATCTCCGAACCCTGTTCCGTGATCCAGCGCGGCCTTATGGTGCCTGGATTTCTATCGCTGGGGAGTCCATCATCGTAGCTCTGCACGACACGGCAACGCCGAAGACGGTGGCGAACTTTCGAGCCTATATGGCGGCGAATGCTTATAATGGCAGTTTGATTCACCGATCAATCCCGAGGTTTATGTTACAGGGGGGCGGATTTTATCTGAAAAATGGAGGTCCGACGAATCAGTGGATCTCGGTTCCGAAACGATTCGATCTATTCAATGAACCAGGGATCTCGAATACGCGAGGAACCATCGCCATGGCAAAGCTTGGAGGGAATCCCGATAGCGCGACTTCCCAGTGGTTCATCAATACTGGTGTTAATAATCCAGAAAACCTCGACTACCAGAACAGCGGTTTTACTGTCTTCGGAGAGGTGGTGGGTAGTCGGGGAATGCAGGTAGCCGATGCGATTAACAATCTCTCCACCACCAGCACTACCATCTCGATCGAAGGGATGGGATCGTCATCAATGGGAGATATCCCCCTCCTGAATGGCGGTGGCGCAAGCCTCACGATGAATAATGCAGTGAGGATAGACTTCGTCACTCCCGTAGCACCCATCGAAATTTCACTCGCCTCCAACAGCGCGCCTAAAGTTCTCGGTGCTAATGTTTCCGGAATGTTTCTTTTCATTCGTTCACTGGGTCCGATAGGGACTGCGAATCTGAAACTGCGTGCAACAAATCTGGACGGAAATACGGTGGACTATGTGCTGCCGTTCACAGTGGACGATCTGATCGGCCCTTCTTTCCGGATTAACTCTCTGAAACTCCTAAAGAAGCCCGCTCGCTCGATTTCGATGAAAGGGAAAGTCACGGATGGTGTGGCCTTGGGATCTTGGCGCTATCGAATCAACCGCAAGGCATGGAAAACGGGAGGAAAACTCAAAGGGAAGTCTGCAAACGTTTCCAAAACGATTTCAGGCTTTAAGAAGGGAACGAACACGATCGAATTCCAAGCCCTCGATGCCCGCAAAAATTCCTCTGGAATCGGAAAAGCAAAAGTAGTGATCAAAAAGTAAAACTCCGCTGAAAGCGCGGTCTCGCCCTCATACGGCGGATCTCAAAGTTTCCTCTCGACAGCTTCGAAGTTTAGCGCATTATGCAAAAGCTTTTATCATTAATGAGAATTAAATTCTCAAAATTGATAATTGTTCGTCTTTTGTTTTCGTAATGCGTCTGAAATCACTGGAACTGCACGGATTCAAGTCCTTTGCCGACAAGACCAAGCTCGAATTCCACGAGGGCGTCACCGGCATCGTAGGACCGAACGGCTGTGGGAAGTCGAATATTGTGGACTCGATGCGCTGGGTGCTCGGAGAGACTTCTGCGAAGGCTCTCCGAGGCGGAGAGATGTCCGACGTGATCTTTAACGGTACGGACAAGCGTTCTTCGCTCGGGATGGCCGAGGTAATTCTCACGCTCTCTGACTGTGCGGGCGTGCTGGATACAGAATTCGATGAAGTCTCCATCGGACGGCGAGTTTTCCGCGATGGAAAAAGCGAGTACCTGCTGAACAAGCAGACCTGTCGTCTGAAAGATATTCAGAATCTCCTAATGGACACAGGGATCGGGCGCACCAGCTACTCGATCATGGAGCAGGGAAAAATCGATATGCTCCTCAGTTCCCGCCCGGAAGACCGTCGTGCGGTTTTCGAAGAAGCCGCTGGAATTACGAAGTATAAGGCGCAGAAAAAAGAGGCTCTGCGCAAGCTGGAGTACACTGAGGCCAATCTGATTCGTATCCGTGATGTGATCGCAGAGAACGAACGCCAAATCCGCTCGCTCTCTCGCCAGGCATCGAAGGCAAAGCGGTATCAGTCGCTTTACGAAGATGTCCGCACGCTGGAACTACACCTCGCACACAAGCAGTGGCGAGAACTTCACGCCGAAAGAGCGGAGCTGACCGGATCGATCCATCAGCTCTCACGGCGTCAGGACGAACTCGCTGATCTGCTTGAGACTCAACAGAGCGGCCTGTCGAGCGTCCGCTCCAGAAATCAGGAAGTAGAACGTCGCCTAGGAGAACTCCAGATGGCTCTCTCCCGACTGGAACACGAAATTACGAACGCTGAGGACCGCATTCAGTTTCATGACAAACGCACTCGCGAGTTAAGCACCTTGATTCAGAAAAACGAGGCTGACATTACCGACGCCACGGAAAAGCATGCTCATCAGGAGGCTGAGATCGAGAACGCCAGTCGCCAACTCGAAGCGGTGATCGCCCGACTCAGCGAGTATCAAACCAAAGTCGCCGAACTAGAAACGCAGTCGGCCGATGTCCGGAAGCAGCGTGAGGAAATTACTCGCTCCGTTCGACAGCACGAAAGCCAGCACAAGGCGCTCACGACCACGCTCGCCTCATTAGATGCCAATCTGGCAGCGAACGAGCGTCAGTCCCTCTCCGATCAGGAGCGAGACCAGAAGCTCCTAGAGGAAACCGAAAAGCAGCGACAGGAAGAGGCTCGACTCATAGAAGAAGCCGCAGATTACCACGACCAAATCATCAAACACCGATCCGTCATTGAAGAATACGGAGAAAACCTCCTCAATCTCGACCAACAGTGCCAGCGAGCGAAACGAGCGGCACTCGATCTTCAGGAAAGCCTTTCTTCCCTCCATAAGCTTCTCGCTGAAAAGCAGTCGCGTCTGGATGTACTTCGTCAACTGATCGCCAGCGGAGAAGGCTTCGAGAAAGGGACGCAGGAAGTATTGCGTGGTCTGGGCGATCCTGATCGCTTTGCGCCCCATATCCGCACAGCTCTGGCGGACAGGATGACCGTCGAGTCACGGTTTACCGAGGCCATCGAAGCGGCCCTGGGGCCGCAGGTGCAAGCCGTGGTGGTGGAGGATCTGAAAATCGCTGAGCAGATCATCTCCACTCTGCACGAGGGAAGTCTCGGACAGGCCTCTCTGATCGCCGAAACCCATCTCACTGGGGAGTCCGCAGAGGTTCCCAGCCTAGCACCTCTCGGAGCGATCTCTTGGGCAATCAATCAGGTTCGCTGTGAGTCGGAGATTCATCCCCTGCTCTCTCAGCTCCTGAAGAATGTGCTCATCGTGGAGGATCTCTCAACCGCGCTGCGACTCCGCGAAGAAGGGAAATTCTATCCGATGGCGACTCTGTCCGGCGAGTTCATTTCCGCAGAGGGCATCATCCACGGAGGCCGCTCGGGAGACGGCTCGCTCTCGGTTCTGAAAATGCGCACGGAGGTGCACGAGTTGGAGAAAATCGTGAGTACGCTCGATCAGGAGGTCTCCTCACGCTCCGCCCGAAGAACGCAGCTAAGTCAACGCGTGAACGAGTTCGAGCATCAGCTCCGAGAGGCGCGTGAGCGACTTCAGCAGAAGCGGCTGACCTTGTCGAATCTCGAAGGAAAACTTTCGCTCGTGGAGAAGGAACAGGGAAAACTCCAGAGCCGAATCGAAGGCCTAGAGCAGGAAAGGCGAGATGTGGTCGTCCGAACGGCTCGCCTACTGACGCTCATCGAAGAAAAGCGTGCTGAGCGGGCGGCGGTAGCAGCTCAGATGGCTCAACTGGAGGAGACAATCGCCGAGGCGAATAATGCTCTCAATGTCGCTCGCCAGAACGAGGAAGACAGCACCAGCCAACTCACCGAAGCACTTACGCAGCTGGCAGTCGAAAAAGGAACGCGAGAAAAATTCGAGGAACAGCGAATCCCGATGCTTACTCGTCTGTCCGAGCTGTCGAAGCTTCTGGATCGTCGTGCAGGTGAAATCGCTGAATTTCGGCTTCAAATCGAGACAGGAGTCACCGAGACCACGGTTCTCAGCGAAAAAATCGCAGAAAATCGTCAGTCGATTGCTCAATTGCTACAGGAGAAGGATGAGCTTGTTCGTCAGCGCGAGGAAACGGCCGCTCAGATCAAGGCGGGTGAAGCGACGCTCTCAGGAATGCGACGCGAATCTCAGGCCATCCTTGCTAGTCGTGGGAAGGAAGAGGTCCGTGCGGCTCAGCTCGCCTTGAATCTCGAAAATGTCGAGCGCCTATGTCGCGAGCGTCACCGCACCGAGCTGGAATTCTTCGAGCCGGACAGCCATGCCCTGCTACTCGCGATTACAGCCCGCCGAAAAAGTGGGTCAGGCCGTCCTTCATCTGAGAGCGTAGTGGACGAGGAAGGTGAGCCGATGACCGAGGAGGAGATTCCGTCGGAAGCTGAGTTTCACGACCCTGCTGAACCCGACTGGAACTTCGTGGAGAGCGTCATCTCCCAGCTCAGGACTCGCCTTGATTCAATGGGGCCAGTCAATATCGATGCGATCGAAGAATTCGAAGAACTAGAGGAACACTACCGCTTTAACCAATCTCAACTCCAGGACTTGGAAAATTCGAAGGAAGAGCTGATTCGCACCATGGCTCGCATCAATCGCGAAACACGGCGGATGTTTGCCGAAACCTTCGAACAGGTGAAAAAGAATTTTCGCGATATGTTCCGCGAGTTGTTTGGCGAGAAGGCGGCAGCCGATCTCATCTTGCTCGACGACAGCGACCCGCTCGAATGCGGAATCGACATTATCGCGAAACCGCCGGGCAAGAAGCTCCAGTCCATCAGTCTCCTCTCCGGTGGCGAGCGCTCCATGACTGCCGTCGCACTGCTCTTCGGAATCTACATGGTCAAGCCCTCCCCTTTCTGCGTGCTCGATGAGCTCGACGCCCCGCTCGACGAGGCTAACATTCAGCGCTTCCTCCGCGTCCTAGATCGCTTTATCGGGAACAGCCAGTTCGTGATCGTGACGCATAGCAAGCGGACGATGTCTCGTGCAGACGTGATGTATGGGGTCTCCATGGAAGAATTCGGCGTATCGAAAACTGTCGGGGTCACTTTCTCCAAGGCCGATGAGGCGAAAGGCGGGAAGCAGGCCATGATCGGCGGCTGATCCGCACGGGGCATCACGGCAAGCAATCGCGAAAAGAAGCGGCTCTCTCGGGAAAAAAGCGTTTGAGCCTGTGTCTGTCCCGGCGTTTCTTCCCCCCATGATTCGATCCCTTCGTGTCCTGTTCGGCGTCTCTCTACTTTGTTTCGGTGGTAGCAGTCTCGATGCCATCGAGTCTGAGGCCGTCTCTCAGCCTGGTATCCAACGTGCTCAGTTGCTTACGGACGTTTCTGCGATTACTCCCGGAGAGAAATTTACGGTCGCTCTGGCGCTCGATCCCCTGCCCGGCTTTCATACGTACTGGCGTGGCCCAGGTATCGTGGGGGTCGCTACGCGAATCGATTGGAAATTGCCTGAGGGCTTTACTGCTGGCTCCATACTCTGGCCGCCCCCGGAGGAAGTCATCATGGCGAATATTCGCTGTCAAGGCTACGAGAGACCAGCCCTACTTCTGACAGAAATTCAGGCACCAGAGAAACTGCCCCAGGGAAAAGTACAACTCTCCGCCCGTGTCGCTTGGATGGCATGCACCTTGTCTTGCAATCTTGGACTCGCCGATTTCACACTCGAGATCCCTGTCGCTCCTCCCGGTTCGCATCCAAAACGAGACGAAAAGCTCGAGAAGGACTTTCAGACCGCTCGCGAACAAGCACCAAAGCCGACTCCACAGGGCTGGACGTTCACTCCCCACATCGAGGGAAAAGAGCAGATGTACCTCGACGCACTCATCCCCGGTCTGAAGAGCGATCAAGTGAAAGGCATCCATTTTTACTGTGACGATATGCAGATGGACTCCGACGAGCCGCAGACTGTGACCATGCTCGATGATCAAGCGGGTAAAGTCCGCATTGCCCTCGCTCGGACAGATTATGGTCCTGAATCTCCCTCTGCACTGAGCGGAGTGCTCTACAGTCCTAGCGGCTGGCCCGGGCTTGACTCTAGTTACGTGGAAATCTCCGCTCCTTGGCCAGCAGGGACCGTTTTCAAATAGAATCGCCTGCGATCTCTCCCATGCTGCAATCTGCGCGAAAAGACATTCCCTGCTATACCATCCGACGCTCCGGCATTCACGGCAGCGGCTTGTTTGCTCGTCGACGGATCTGCGAAGGAACGAAAGTGATCGAATACGTCGGAGAAAAGATCGACAAAGAAGAATCGGATCGTCGCGGTTGGGAGCGTATTCGTCAGGCGCAAAAAACTGGGGACGCAGCCGTTTACATCTTCACTCTCGATGATGAGTTCGATCTCGACGGGAGTGTCTCGTGGAATCCGGCTCGACTCATCAATCACAGCTGCGATCCGAACTGCGAGGCCTATATCGAGGATGGGCACATCTGGATCGGCGCTATTCGCGAAATTCAACGCGGCGAAGAACTTTCTTACAACTACGGATTCGATCTCGAGCATTGGGACGCCCATCCGTGTCGATGCGGCAGCAAGCGTTGCGTCGGTTACATCGTCGGAGAGGAATACTGGTCGCGCTTGAAACAGCGCATCGCACGACGAAAGAAGCGACGGCTGGCGTCAGAGAAGTGAACGTGCTATCCAACCGATTCCGCCGATGCAACTGACTCAGGGCAGTCGAAGGCTCTGTCCGACGTGAATTCCGTCTCCGCTCAGGCCATTGACACTCTTCAGCTTCGCCACTGTGGTACCATATTTTTTCGACAATGCCGTTAAGGTATCTCCTGACACCACCTTATGATAGCTCGCTTTCTTCGGCGGTGTAATAGTCGCCACGGCGGGCACCTCGACTGAAGCGAGTGTTCCGGACGAGGAGGGAGTAGGAGCACTGGTGAGATCAGATTCCGCAGCCTCTACGGAAGGAACTTCGCCCGACACGGTTCCAGTAGGTGCTTCCACTGGTCCGACGAAACTGCTGAGCGCAGGGGTGCTTCCATTGGCTCGTGCAGCAGAAGCAGCAGTATAGGTAGGATAGGCCGCATCGCTGTCCGATTTGGCATTCGCGGCTACGCGTGCCGTAGATGAGGCATTCGAAAAAGGTGCCGGACTGGCGGACTTGTCCTTCCCTCCTGTATGGTTAATTACCCAATCTTTTCGGTAATTTCCATTCTCGTCGAAGGGATACTCACTGCGAGTCATTCCATGTCCGGGAGGCGTCTTCAGCTTGATCGGATCATACTTAATGTCCTTGTAAGTCTTCGCCGTGGACTTGCATCCCGTGGAGACAATCAACCCCAAAGAAAGCGCCAGCAAGCTGAGTAAGGAAGAGCGAAATGTGGGGAACAAGTGCATCGAAAGAAGTCTAATTTTATAGAAATACGAACTCCGCGAACGCTTCATGCGGAAATTCATCTAAAAACAGTAGAATATTTTAAAATTTTGTAAAGAATTTATAAATATTTCTTAGGTTTTGATTTATTTTAATATTTAAGGACACCTCCGGAAACCAGCGTGAAGCGCAAGGCAAGACTTGGACGGTAAGGCGCGAATTGCGAAGGGAGTGGAGCGGGCTCCTCGACCGACAAGCTCCCAACACCTGTAACACGACAACTTCTTTAGTGGGCTACGCAGCCCTTGACCGCGCCTTTCTAGGAAGATGCCCTTGTCTCACCCCAGCAGAAAGCCGGAGGCTTTCCATACTGTAGTCGGTGCTTAAGGCGCGAAGTAAAAATCATTGAACATAGCCTGTCCCTTAGAACCCGGAAGTTTGGACACCGTTGACCCGAAATATCTTCCTTGCGGATGCCAGTTCCATTAAAAGCCGTGGACAGGAATGTCCACGCTCGTGTGCCCGGCATGGGCATGAACTAATAAACTGAAATGTGTTTATCGGAATGACTGGAAATAACCGTAGTGA
>JBDHQE010000004.1:0-47921 GCA_039806885.1 Verrucomicrobiales bacterium | reverse complement strand
CCATGCGGCGTTGTAATTTCACGCCGTTCTTACTCTTCGTAATTTGCTCGAGCGTATTGGACTTCACGTCCTGTTTTGACTCCGTGTACGACCCGTCGCCGTGGTGGATGGCTCGCCCCCATACGTCGATGTTTTTCCCCTGCATCCGGGTCAGTTGCACCTTGTTTTCCTTGAGGGCTTCCTTCGTGGCTTCGGGAAGGATGACATCTCCACCACTCATGTTCACTCCAGGGGTTCCACCGCCGAAAGAATCAGGCGCTATCCCGCCATTATTCATGGCGGCCTGATTCTCTGCAGCGTTTATCGCCTGCTGGTTGACTCCTGTTCGGCCCGAAGAATTTTTTGAATGGAATTGGGCGATCACTGAGCCGGATGACGCAAGAATCGATACGACGATTTGCGCTGTGAGCATCATCCGCAGACGCGCTTTTCCCATGCCCGATATTTCCATCAATTTCCTGACTGCTGCCCTACCTTATTCCGAATCACGGGGGGTCGCAAGCCATTCGTGGCCCCGGAATCCTTTCGCTTTCTGCTCCAGTCTTCAGGTTTGGGCTTGCAGGTTTCTTAAAAGAGTGGATGGCAATGGCATGAGCGAGGAAAATGAAGAATCGAAAACTACGCCCGATCTTTCGGGGGTAGATATCAAGGACGCAGCGGTGATCTTTTCCGCTGTCTGGAAGGATTTGGTCGATGCGTGTGGCGAGGAATCTCTGCGTTTTCCTAAGGAGATCATCCTGCTAGGTGGTGCACCAGGGTCGGGAAAGGGGACGAATACGGAGTTCATCATGAAGGCGAGGGGCTTTACCTGCCCACCTATCGTGGTTAGCTCACTCCTGAATAGCCCGGAGGCTCAGGCGCTCAAAGACAAGGGAATGCTGGTGGGCGACAGGGAGGTGATGGGGATCCTGCTGCGAAAGATGCTGGAGCCGGAGTTCCGCGACGGAGCTGTGCTGGATGGCTTTCCCCGCACAGAGGTGCAGGTCGATTGCATGAAGCGCTTGGTGAAAGAGATCAGTGCGCTCAATCGCAAGTTCGCTGAGACTCCGCTGGCCGAGTATTTTCGCCGTCCGACGATCCATGTGATGGTGCTGTTCGTCGATGAAAAGACGAGCGTCGAGCGCCAACTTCATCGCGGGAGAGAGATCGCTCGTCACAATGAAGAAGTGGCTCTGACCGGAATTGGTGAGATGCAGGAACTGCGCCCGACCGATTTAGATGTCGAGGCGGCAAAGCACCGCTATCGAGTATTCAAGGATAGCACCTGGGATGCTCTCCAATCACTGCGGGAAGTGTTTTTCTATCATCTGGTGAATGCGCAGGGCAGTGTCGCAGAGGTGGAGCAGAATATTCTGCGAGAGCTGAACTACCAGAGTTCACTGGAGCTGGAGCCGACCACCTTTGAGATGGTTCGCGAAATTCCTCTGGCGAGCGAGATCGTAGTTCATGCACGGCAGGAACTGGTTCGCCGACTGGATGGCTATGCGCGGGAGCACCGAGATCTGTTTCAGAGCGTGGTGAATCTGATCCAGGTCAAGTTCATGCCCATCATTACGCGCCACGCGATCTCGGGTCGAGCAGTGGTGAATAATGAGGATCCGGTGCTGTCTGATCCTCTGGCGCTGACGATGCTGATCGATATTTTCTCAGACCGAGGATTCCACGCGGTGGTGGACAAACAACTGTCAAAGATACCCGAAAGAGTCAATGCCCTCACAGGGGAAATCGAATTTCGTCCGAATACGACGTATCGGATACGAATTTACTTCGAAGGATCAGAGATCAGGCAGAGGGGCAAGTAAAACCTGCCCCATACCGATCACTGCTCAGTTTTTCGCCGCAGGAGTGTCCGGGCCATCGGCGGGAAGCTCGGGCTGGCGGATGAAGTCGTGGTCGATGCGACCTTTGAGAGACCCGAGGAAAGTGATGATGGACTTGATGTCTGCATCGGAAAGTTGCCGTCCGAGCTGATACTCAGCCATCGCAGCGACCATGTCTTCGAGCTTCGCGACGGATCCGTCGTGGAGATAGGGAGCCGTTTCGGTGATATTGCGCAGGGTCGGGACTTTGAAGAAGTGCTTGTCTGCTTCGTTGCCCGTCGCATCAAAGCGTCCGAGGTCTTTGGTGGGGAATTCTTTTACGAGGCCAAGTTTCTGGAAGAGGTGACCGCCCACTCCCATCCCGTTATGACAGACGGTGCATCCGGTGGATACGAAAAGATTGAGTCCTTCCTTTTCCGCATCGGTCAACGCGGCGTCGTCACCTTTCAGGAAGTCGTCGAAGCGGGAAGGCGTCATGAGTTTACGCTCGAACGCTCCGATTGCTTTGCCCACGTTTTCATAAGTGATGGGATCCTTGGAATCGGGGAAAGCCTTGGAAAAGTCCGCGACGTAGCCCGGAATGGATTTGAGGACGCGAACAACATAGTCTCCGTCCGGCATTCCCATCTCGATGGGATTCGTGACAGGACCGACTGCCTGAGCCTCGACATCGGCGGCGCGACCGTCCCAGAACTGGGCGATCTGGATCGCTGCATTATAGACGGTAGGGGCGGAGCGTCCGCCCTGTTGCTCGTGAATGCCCGTGGAAACGGGAGCGCCGTCATCGCCGAAGCTTTCGAGATCGTGACAGGTGTTACAGGAGACTTTTCGGTTGAGCGAAAGGCGAGTGTCGTAAAAAAGCATGCGACCGAGATCGACTTTTTCTTTTGTAACAGGATTCTGAGGATTTTCTGCTACGTCCGTCAGGGGTTGGAACATCCCCAGCGCCGCACGATTGACTACGGTTTCAGCGCTCGCATGAGGAATCGTGAGAAGGCCAAGGGCAGCAGAGGAGAAGAGAATCGATTTCCAAGTCATAGGTAGAGATAGGGGTATCCGATGACTGTCGTTTGCGAAAAATTGGTTGTCAATTGTAAAGGGGCAATGAAGGGCACCTCCGGATACTCCCGCGAGCACGCTGTCTGGGGTAAAGCTCTGATAGGCGCGAGAGTCTGCTGCCCCATGCAGAGACCTTGTTGATCGCGGATAAGACACAACTCTCCGACGAGTGCTTCTCACCCAGATAGGAGATGCCTGAGCGTTTGAGATTTTTGTCCACAGATTTCACGGATGAACACAGATTTTTCGATTCTTATCTGCGAAAATCTGCGGAATCTGTGGATGACTAAAATTGCCTGTCCCTTTTCTCCGTTGTGGGCTTTGAGAAGCGAGCCTACGACAGGCGCTGCGACAGAACTCTCTGATATTGCTGAAGCAGGTGGCGAGCCGTGGTGAGCCAGTCGTATTCTTTGGCACGCTGACGGGCAGCGACCGACCATGCGGAGCGATCCGGCAGCCTGAAAATGCTCTCCATGGCAGCGATGAAGATCGTGGGAGCAGAGTCCGGTGGGAGCAGCCAACCGCAAGTCCCGTCGATGATCAGATCTTGAGGGCCAGGGGCTTGGTGTGCGAGAACGGGAACCCCTGCAGCCATCGCTTCGAGCAGGACGATGCCTTGGGTATCGCTGAGGGAAGCGAAGGCAAATAAATCCATGGCGGCGTAGGCATCGGCGATCTGATTTTCAGGCAGATAGCCGAGGATGCGGAGCCTATCGGCGACGCCTGCGGCAGCGAATTCTGCCATGAGAGCTGACCTTTCACTCCCCTCACCACAGACGAGGGCATAGGAATGGGGGTGACGGGTGAGGAAAATGGAAAGGGCTGAGGAAAGATAGGAAATGCGCTTCGATGGAATGAGGCGACCTAGGTGTCCGATGACGAAGGAATCCTGCGGAATGCCATGATTTCTGCGAAAGGATGGACCGTCTCCACGGGCGAAGACATCGACTTCGATTCCGGTGGGAACGACGGCGATGGCTGCGGTGACTCCCTGCCTTTGAATTAGCTCCGCGATGCTCGGCGTGGGGGCGATGACGACATCACAGTGATTGGAGTAGTTCACCGCAGCAGATGGATTCTCAAAATCGATGCTGTGATGGGTCAGGACGAGAGGCAGATTCCGTTCGCTGGCAAAACGAAAAGCCGCCGCACCAGCTCCAACATGAGTGTGAGCATGGACGAGGGCGGGAGCGAAATCCTGGAGCTCTTCGCCCTTTTCGACAAGCGCGACCTCCTGGCCGAGAACGCGTAGACCCTTGGCAAAGAGATCGACCGAACGAATCGTGCCGTCCACTCCGTCTTCGGGCGGATTGGAGAAGAATGCGACACGCATCAGAGACGCCCGATTCTCAAGGTGCGAGTAATTTCCGAATCGCCGCCATCATTCTCTCCTCCATCCCCGGAGCGACCCAGCCCCAAGAGTTCATGTTGGTGTCGCCTTCGGCCCAAGCACGTTCCGGCGGGAGGTAACCGGCGGGAGCATCTCCGTATCCGAGAGTGACGACGAAGCTGTCTCCACCCATTTTTTGCGCCGCGAGCTGATACTCCAGATAGATCTCTCCGGGCAACAGGAGCAGGCTGGCATCTCCTCCGTTGAAGCGTAAGGCGGGTAGATCGATTCGATAGTTGGGGTCATCCGCTCGCTTTCGCCAACTCAGACCGATGGCTGCGATCCCATGAGTCTTCGCATCTCCCTTTTTCGCGAGCGTCGCCTCCAACTCTTCCTTGCTCAGTCCATTGTCATTCCGAGGTTCCAATCTCACTTTTTCCAGACGAAACTCCATACTCTTCAGCGGTTCGCGTTTCGTATCGGCGAAGGCTTTCACCATTCCTTCCTCCAAGCGCGAGGCCAGCACCTGACGATTGGCGGGATCTCCGTCGTTGTATTTCCCGGCGGCCAAATTGCCGCTACACCCTGAAGCGTAGATCTGTAAAGTGCTGCGATCCGTCTCCTGTCGGGCGGCTCGTGCGATTCCGGGAAAGTCAGAACTTGCGAGGGCGGTTCCGTAATAGCTCATGGGGTGAACTGCATACACATTGAGCACGACCAGTGCGTGGTCTCCATTCCAGAAACTGAGCGCTCGCAGCCAAGGATCGATCAGCCCCTCCTCAGCGTTTTTCGTCTCATCATCCGTACTGCGGCTCATTCGACGATGCTTGATCGTGCCATCTGCTAAAACGTAGCGACGATTCGAAGCAACCTTCTCCACCTTGCCCTTTCCCCATCCGATATCAGTGACGGTTTGGGCAGAGGGCAAGGCATCTCGCAGAGCCTTTGCCACTCCCTGCACCGCCTTTTCATGGAAGTCCAAATCGATCACCTGATGCGGTGAACCAGCAGCCAAGCGGATGCGCTCTGCCTCCAGATCGGCGAGAGGTGTATCGTGCTGGTGGACAGTGGAGACCAGCACCCGCTCGCGCACGGTTCCCGCAGCCTCGGCGAGAACATCGCGCCAGCGATCATACGCATCATTCCGAATCTCAGACCAGTCCACCGCGCAGTAAACGACCGGTTTCTCATTTCCCGGCGGGATGAGCACGAAGCCGCGAGCCTCTAGGGGAGAATCTACCCCCTTCGAGAGAAGCCAGTGTCCAGTGAAGAGCATGTGGCCAATCGGTGGTGTCACATCGGCGGAAAAAGTCGCCAGCCGAAAAGGTGACTCGGATGAGTTATGGGACTCCGCTCGAAGTCCGAAAGAGGTGATTAGCAGGAATAGGGCAAGAATCCAAGGTCGCATGGCACTATGTTACTCCCGTCCGGCACATCCATACGAGAAAATTCTCTGCGCGAGAGCGCCGGATTCGAGTGACTCAAATTGACCGACTCAAATCGACCCTATCCAAGAATCGCCTCCATCATCCGCAGTGCCTGAAGATTGCGTTTCACGTCATGGACGCGGTGAAGCTTCACTCCCTTTTCGGTCGCCCAGGCAGTGACCGCCACCGTCGCCCAGTCGCGATCTTTCGCCGTCGCGCCTTGGGCGTAATGTCGCAGAAAGGATTTTCGAGAGACGCCGAGTAAGATCGGACGATCTGCGATGGTGTAGCGAGGGAGGTCATGCAGAATGCTGAGATTGTGCTCGACGGTTTTCCCAAATCCTATCCCTGGATCGAAGACGACTCGCTCTGGGGCAACGCCTGCGGAGGTGAGCGCATCGAATCGCTCGCGAAAAAATTGGGTAATCTCACCGCAGAGATCGGCATAAACCGGCGATTCCTGCATGGTGCGCGGAGTCCCTCGCATGTGCATGACCACCAGACCCGCAGGAGTCTCGGCCGCAGTCTCAATCATCGCAGCATCGCGAAAACCACGCACATCGTTGATCACCTTCGCTCCAGATCGGATCGCCTCACGGGCAACTCCTGGCTTACAGGTGTCCACCGATATGATCGCGAACGGAAAGTCCATCACCAGTCGCTCGATCACGGGGAGGACGCGACGCTTTTCCTCCTCCTCCGAGACTTCTTTGGCTCCGGGCCGAGTGGATTCTCCGCCGACATCAATGAACGCAGCACCCTCCGCGATCATGCTTCGGGCGTGTTCCAACGCCATCTCGTGCGTGGCGAAATCGCCGCCGTCTGAGAACGAGTCAGGGGTCACATTGACGATCCCCATCACCTCACCGCATCGAGTGAGATCCAGAATCCTGTCCGCGCAACGCCAGATCATTTCGTCGATTCCGCCAGACTCGCGGCAGCGGCATCCGCTCGACTCACGCCAACGCGGGCGAGAGTGGGCGGGATTCGTCCGGCTGTGGAGCCTCCAAATGGAGATTGGGCTCGAGCGGCTTGAGTCCAAGTTTCGCCATCAAAGCGAGGTCGGCCTTCGCCTGTGGATTTCCCGTCGTAAGAAGTTTTTCTCCGTAGAAAATCGAATTCGCTCCGGCAAAGAAACAGAAAGCCTGGAGTTCCTGATTCATCTGCAATCGTCCCGCCGCCAAGCGGACTTTTGCCTTCGGCAACGCGATGCGCGCAAGGGCGATCATGCGAACGATCTCGAAGGAATCGACCTGATGAGAGTCGTCAGAATCTCCCATGGGCGTCCCCGAGATCGGAACCAGGGAGTTGATCGGCACGCTCTCCGGCTGTGGATTGAAGCTACTGAGGACTTCCAGCATCCGCAGCCGGTCATCCCGTCCCTCCCCTAGACCCAAAATCCCGCCGCAACAGACGGAAATACCTGCGTCCTGCACATGGCGGAGCGTGTTCAGGCGATCCTGGAAAGTGTGGGTGGTCACGATGTCCGGATAGTGTTCTGGTGAGGTGTCGATATTGTGATTGTAGGCGGTCACCCCCGCCTGCTTCAGCTTGACTGCCTCGGTTTCGCCGAGCTCTCCCAGTGTCGTGCAGACTTCCATGCCCAGCTTGCTGACGCTGGAGACGATATCCAGCACTTTCTCGAAACGCTGAGTCCCGTCACGCAGACCTTTCCACGCCGCACCCATACAGAAGCGCGTGGCCCCTTGACTCTTGGCCAAGTGCGCCTGCTGCAACACCTCATCCTTGTCCATCAGGCTCTCGGCGGAGACTCCGGTGGAATAGCGTGCCGATTGCGCACAGTAGGAGCAATCCTCCGAGCAACCTCCTGTTTTAATGCTGAGGAGGGTGCAGAGCTGGACTTCGTTCTTCGGCCAGTGAGCCTCGTGTACCTTACGAGCGCGCTGGATGAGATCGAAAAGAGGGAGATTGTAGAGTTGGGAAAGTTCGTCGAACTGCATGGAGAAATGATTCCGGATTCCGTCGGTGCTTTTAATCTGATCACGGAATCGTGAGATTGCACCCAAATATCTCGAAAATCAACTCGTCCACCGTCCACCCGCTCCTACGAAGGGCAGAGAGCCCTTCCAAGTATCCGAGTAGTCGGTCTTTCCAATGGCACCGATCATCTTTACGCCCGTCGCTCTTTTCCATGCGGCGGAGAAGGACTCTCCGCTGTGACAGCCCCAGCTCTTACAATAGGCACCTTTCGCAAAGACTCGCTTATTGATCTTTTTCAGATCAGCCTCGTGGAAATAGGTCTCTGAGGCTCCGAGGATGTGGTTACTGTAGTCGAAGACGAAGCAGTATTTGTTCGAGTGTGCGAAAATTTCGAAGCCCGATACTTTAATTGATCGCCTATCCTGTCCGGAATTGATATAATTGATCAATTCGTCCGTAGTGGAGAACCACACGAGACGAATTTTGTACTTATCTCGCACACTTTCGATATTCGTGATCAGCGGCTGGCCATCCTCAGTCTGACGAGTTTCGTAGCCCGGTCGATAGACCAGCCAAGTGATATTGATGGCGCCATTCGTAGCCTTTTGCAATTGCTCGACCCGATAGCGCGCCGTTCGAATGAAATTACCCCACCAGCGATCATGTCGATGAGCCTCTCGCCGGTATTGCTCCTGTGAGATGAGGGCTGGACCACCGGAGACGATGATGTACTCATCGTTGGGATTAAGTGCAGCGACAGCATTTTCCGACGCGAGTGCCAGAAGAGAGGCAGGGAGCGCAGCGAAGGTAAAGCGACGTCGTGTCATCATGCTTGCAATACTCACCTCGATTCCTCTCCGGGTCAACTCAGACCCACCAACTCGACGATGCTCTGCCAAACACGCTGAACCAGTCGACTCCTTCGATCTGCCTCTGACTTTTTCTGTTGCTGCTGCTTCGCCGCCTCCTCATAGAACAGAATGCGCTGATAGTGTCGCTGCACGCGACCCACGAACCAGCGCCATGTCGTGCCCGGCTTCCCGTTTTCCAAGAGAAAATGGGGACAGTTCTTGTTCGCTGGCGTATAGCCCTCTCGTGGCCAATCGTAGTGCGGTCGGACATTCTCGATCGGAATTTGGTTCCGATACATCAGGAGAGCGGCGAGTTCCGCTGTGCGCTCCATCGTGGCGAGCTGGTTATTCCCCTTGTGTTCGCACATCTCGATCCCGATGGAGTACCGATTCCCCGGTCCGTCAAAATCCGCGTGTTCTCCGCGCTCGTTCGTCGGCAGATGCTGGATCACTGTATCGCCCTGCACTGTGAAGTGCCAGCATAGGTAGCCGCAGACGCCTCCGCGCAGCGCTCCCTTATTCAAGGCCTTCGCATGAGCAAAGGCGTCACCGGTGTAATTCTGGGTGCTGTGAATGGTGATGTAACGAGGAGTCATCTCGCGATGAAGCCGACGTCCATATTTCCCATCGGGAATCAAGTCGATTTTCAGATTCAGATCCTTTTCGGCGGTCTCCGGATTCCAAGGGGTCTTCGCCACGGCTCCCATTTCTCGCTCCCAAATCTGGGCTTTCCCAGTGGATGCGGTACTTCGATTCGAATTGCACGAGACCACGATCAACAGGGTCACGCTCCCAAGAACGGAGAAAAGAGGTAGAATCAAACGTTTCATAAAATTACACCGCCTCGGTGTGCATGAATGGACGGATAAGATAGGCTTTTGAAGCAAAATTTACAAATTTATTTAGGTTATTTTAAAACTTTCTAAAATTTGAGAATCAATTTCAATGAGGTGTTTTGCCCTCAGCATCTGTCTTCCGTGAGACAAAAATTCTCGTCTATCGTTCAAGAATCTCCACCTCGTAGCCATCCGGGTCGGTGACGAAGGCCATTTTCCTCTTCGCCCCGGAAGGGAAACTTTCCCGCCAGTCGGCAGGCCAAATCTCAATGCCAGCCTTTTCCAGAGTGTCGCAATAGGCGATGATGTCCGGGACTCCCAGCGCGGTGTGCATCAGATCTTCGGGGAAATTTACCTCGTATTCGGGAGAGTGGCAGAGTTCGAGAAAGTGCTCATTCCCTTCCAGCTCCAGAAAGGCGAGTTGATTGCCCGCTGGCGATTTGTCGTCACGCTTCGTCAGTAGGAAGCCGAGAGTCTCATAAAAAGCGATGGATTTCGAAAGATCGGCGACGCGGATACGGGTGTGGAGAAACTTAATCATGCAGGGCGGAATATCGTACCAACAGGGAATTGGTCAACCGAACGCACCGAACCCACCGCATCCTCTCATCATGGTTTCAGCGACTGCGCGAGAGCTTTGGCCGACTCTTCCCACGTGGGGGCTACCGCCTTGTCGTAAGAACCGAAGGAAGTGACCATCCGCCAAGTTCCATCGAAGACTTCGGGCATTTTCTTTCCGGCGGTAAAACACTTCAGATAATACTTCCGATAAGTGCCCGGCACGTTCCAGATCATGGAGAGATTCCCTGCTTCCTCCGGGGCCTGAAGCAAGCGCGAAACTGCGAACTGACCGCTGACAGGCTCACGTACAGCCATCCAGTCCACTCGACGGTCGATGTAGTGCTTTTTCACCACGTCTTCTGAATCAAGGAGAGCGCCGGCTTCCACTTTCTGCGGATCAGTATCGTTCTCCGCAAGAAAAGCGTCCACCGTAGGTTCCCAAGCGTGCATGAAGTGGTAGATCAAATTTAGCGGTGCCGCCTTTGCGGTGCTCACACGCGTCGTTTCGATGACTTTCCCGTCCCTGATCTCGATCTCACAGTGCAGGGAAAAATCGCGGATCATCGATTCACGCACGAATCGGAAGGTCTTGCCTCTCAGTTCAGCAGTCGGTTCCGTGATCGCATTGCCATCGAGAAAGAAACTGAGAGACGTGAGCTTTTCTGGTTCATTTTCGTGATGATTCGTGCCGATGAATCCGACTCCGGTGAAGTTAAAGACCGTTCCATAGGCGCTCTTCGAAGTTGTCATCGGCTGCCCGCGGAAGTCGATACGTCCTGGCGTCCACTGTGAGGACTGGCGCAACATCAACGTCACCTCGCCACAGGTAACGGTAATGGTCGGCAGATTCGGCCCAAGATTCGGTATGTACGGCGCTTTCGCTGCCGTCGGAGTCTGGGCAGAGACAGCCGAAGTTACTAGGAAAGACAAGAGGAATAGCCTGAGGTGGGAGATCATGTGATACAGGAGACAGGAAACTAATTCCCCTGAGAGAGCAAGGTGCGAGTTTCCGGAAAACTGCAGGAATCCAGAGATTCGTTTTTCTACATCGTCCCTATTTCCCTGCTGGCAATCCGACGTGGACTGGATAGGGTTCTAGGTGAGACTTTACCCTCTCTCGTTTGCCCCGCCCATCTCGCCCATCTTATGGCCAAAGCCCCTCAAAACGCTATTTCCCCGACGCGGGAAGAAAATTTCCCCGAATGGTACCAGCAGGTCGTCCGCGCCGCCGATCTAGCTGAGAATTCTGAAGTGCGCGGCTGCATGGTGATCAAGCCATGGGGCTACGGAGTCTGGGAGCAAATCCAGCGACAGCTCGACGCCTGGTTCAAGGCGACAGGACACAAGAACGCCTACTTTCCCCTGCTGATCCCCGTCAGCTATCTCGAAAAAGAGGCGGCTCATGTCGAGGGATTCGCTACCGAGTGCGCCGTGGTCACGCACCATCGCCTAGAATTGCAGGACGGAAAAATGGTGCCGTCCGGCGAGTTGTCGGAACCTTACGTGATCCGCCCCACTTCCGAGACCATCATCGGCGCGGCCTTCGCCCGTTGGGTGCAGAGCTATCGCGATCTACCCCTGCTCATCAATCAATGGGCCAACGTCATGCGCTGGGAGATGCGACCGCGCCTGTTTCTCCGCACGGCAGAATTTCTTTGGCAGGAGGGTCATACCGCGCACGAAACTGCCGAGGAGGCGATGGAAGAGACTCAGCGCATGCACGAAGTCTATGAGCGCTTTTTGACTGATCACCTCGCCGTGCCCGTGATCGCAGGGGAAAAGACGGAAGCCGAGCGTTTCCCTGGAGCCGTCAGCACCTTCACCGTCGAAGCAATGGTGCAGGATCGAAAGGCGATCCAAGCGGGCACTTCGCACTTCTTGGGACAAAATTTCTCTCGTGCCGCCGGAATCGAGTTCGAAGGTCGTGAGAGCAAGCGCGAATTCGCCTGGACGACGAGCTGGGGCGTGAGCACCCGAATGATCGGCACTCTACTGATGACACACGCCGACGACGATGGGCTGGTTCTGCCTCCTCGCGTCGCTCCTGCGCAGATCGTGATTCTACCGGTGACTCCGAAGCCCGAACACGTCGGGCCAATCGTAGCCGCCTGCGAGGAACTGGCGAAGAAGCTGCAAAGTCAGATTTTTCACGGTGATCCAGTCCGTGTCGAAGTGGACAAGCGTGACCTCGGCGGCGGTGTGAAAAACTGGGAATGGATCAAAAAAGGCGTTCCTGTGCGATTCGAGATCGGGCCTCGCGACCTAGAAGGAGGCAAAGTGGCACTCGCCCGACGCGACCGCTCGCCCAAGGAAAAAGAATTTCTCCCGGCTGACGAGGCCGTCACAAGGATCTCCGAGATTCTTCAGGACATTCAGGATACTTTACTAAACCGAGCCAGCGCTTTCCGCGATGCGAATCTGATCGAAATCGATTCGATGGAGGAATTCCGGCGCTTCTTTACTCCCCAGAATAAGGAACAGCCAGAAATTCACGGCGGATTCGCCCTAGTTCACTGGGCGGGAACATCTGACGACGAAGAAGCTCTGAAGCAGGAAATGCGCATCACCGTGCGCTGCATCCCGAAGGATCCTGCTCTCCGCGGTGGAGCGGGAAAGTGTATCCTGACCGGGCGACCCGCCGAAGGACGTGTGATCTTCGCCAAGAGCTATTAAGAGATCGATAAAACTTGCTTGCCCGAACGCATGCCCACGCTTCTCGCCTTCTACATCCATCATCTCGATCCCTTCGCGATTCGATTTTCTGAGACCTTCGGTATTCGTTGGTATGGGATCGCTTACGTCGCGGGCTTCGTGGCGGCTTACTTCCTCCTGCGTTGGTTCATTCGGATCGGAGCATGTGACTTGAAGCAGTCACAGGTAGCTGATTTTATTACCATCTGCGCAATCTTCGGCGTGATGTTGGGCGGACGACTCGGCTACATGCTGCTCTATCGGTATGACGAGTTCATCGCTCATCCACTGACCGTATTCGACATTATGGGCGGCGGCATGGCCAGTCACGGAGGGATCGCAGGGCTGGTGATCGCGACTTGGTTTTACGCCCGATACACGAAGCTATCTTGGACAGGGCTCGGAGACAATCTGGTCACCGTCGCCCCGGTGGGGCTGTTTTTTGGGCGAATCGCCAACTTTATTAATGGCGAACTCTATGGGCGCATCACAAACAGCCGTCTGGCGATGAAGTTCCCGGACGAGCTGACTGAACTCATTCCGTCTGGAGATGGCGGCACGATCTGGAGATTCCCGACCGATCAGCTCCACTCGCTGGCCGAGCGGGCAAGCGATATCGCTCCCGGTCTCGTGGCGAAAATCGACGCGGCCTCCGCACAGGCGCTGGCGAATGGATACGAAGCCCATTACGCCGTGGTCGACATAATCCAAAAAACCTCGCAGGAGAATCCGGCCTTTCGCGAGATGCTCGGGACCATTCTCAATCCTCGTCATCCCTCACAACTCTACGAGGCCCTAGTCGAAGGCCTGTTGCTTTTCGTCGTGATGCTCGCCGTGCGACTCCGATGGAAGAAGGCTTGGCACGGAATTCTGACCGGACTGTTTTTTATCCTATATGCTGTGGGACGGATTAGCGTCGAAAATTTTCGCGAACCCGACGCCGAGCGCATCCTAGGAATCACCCGAGGGCAGTTTTATTCACTGTTTATGATCGCCGTCGGAATCGCCTTTCTCGCCTATGCCGTGGTGACGGGGAGGCGAGCTGTAAAAGAAAGGAGCGAGTAGAGTTCGAGGTTTTTATCCACAGATTGTGGAGATGAACACCGATTTTTTGATTCTTATCTCCGGAAATCTGTGCAATCTGTGGATGACTAGGATCGCCTGTCCTTTTTAGAACTCGGCTGTGATCCATGGTTCTTCTTCATGAACCACTTCCTTCCCATATCCACCCAACCCCGGATCTACAACTTCGTATAGATTGATAGATAAGCATTTGGAGCACAGCGATTTAGTTCAACCATACGCTGTAAGAAACTGGGCAAAGCCCGGAACCTGTTCCTTGACACTCGGAAATAAAATTGCCTTTTCGGGGCTCATCATGTTGGATCACAAGATGACTCTCATCGCACTGTTAACACCTGATCCAGAGAGAGGCTATGTCGCGCACAATCCAGAAACGGGAACGACGACACAAGGCGATTCTATTCCCGAAGCGCTTGCAAATTTGAAAGAGGCAACAGAGCTTTATCTTGAGGAATTTCCGTTTAAGCCCTCCTCTCCATCCTTGATGACGACATTTGAAGTGGCTCATGCCTAAAATACCAAAGATCGGAAGTCGAGAATGTATAGTTGTTTAAAGGGATAGGCTCGTTTTAAGGGACAGACTAGCAGTTTTCCTTCTAGGTGAGTTGCGAAGAATAAATAGCCAGTCCCTTAAAAATGCTGTAAAATTACAGTGGATCCACTAGCTCGCCACTTCACTCTACATACTCGGGAGTTGGGTCGGCCTCGAAACGCCCCCACTTCCAAGCCTAGATCGGCCATCGATTAGGACAGAGAGTGGAATTTGCGCTCGATTCGCTCGACGAGTGTTGTTTTCAGATCGTCGCCTTCGAGACGCTGAATCGATTCGTTCAGGAATCCCAGAGTGATCATGCGGCGAGCCTCCTCTGCGGGCAGCCCGCGACTTTGAAGGTAGAAAATCTCATCCTCGCTGATAGTTCCCGAAGTCGCACCGTGGGAGCACTTCACCTGATCGGCATCAATCTCCAAGCCAGGCAGGGAGTTCGATTCCGCTTCTTCGCTGCCCATCAGATTACGACAGGACTGATAGGAATCCGTGTAGTGGGCGTTCGGATGCACCTGAATCAGACCGGAAAAGATCGTCCGACTCCGGTCATAAAGAGCATTCTTGAAATAAAGATCGCTGGTGGTGTGCTGTGCTTCGTGAGATTGCAAAGTGCGTTGGTCGAATTCCTGATCACGATTGGCAAGGTTTGCTGAAAAAACCTGACAATCAGCGCCTTCCTCGACCATGCGATTGATGGATTCGTTGCGCACCCATTCGGCGCCCAGATTCACATAGCCGATCTTGATCGCGGCATCTCGTCCCGCGCGAGCGTGCTGCAACTGGACGTGCTTCGCCCCGCTCTCCGACAGATCCTGCAAGGCGACATACTGAATTTTTCCTCCGTGATCCGCGTGAAGATCGGCGATTCCGACGACCAGAGTCTCCTCGTTCTCTGCGACTGACTCAAATGCTTCGGTCACGGAGACCTTCGAATTCTGGTCGGCGACGATGAGAGTATGGGGAAAAATCATGGAGTTCGCTCCCCCCACGAAGTGATGAATCAAGATCGCATGCTCGATGACAGTCGCCTTCGGCAGGTAAATAAAGGTGCCGCTGAGCGTGGCGGAAGCGTGCAGGGCAGCGAACTTATCTCCGCCAACAAAATCCTCGTGCTTCAGAAAATGCTCACGCAACTGCTCTGGATGCGAGTGAAAGGCGTCAGATAGAGGCACGCACACGGCACTCTCTGGCAGAGCTGGAGTCTCTGCATGGATCAACTGACCATTCGCAAACACGAAGTGAGCGGAGAAGTGCTCTGGTCGTTCGGAGATCGCTCGATTGATCAACTCTGAAGTCAGATCGGACGGCAACTTTGACGCCAAAGTGTAATCGTCGAAACGAAGATGCTGAAGATCGGAAAAGCGCCATTTTTCGTTGGTGCGCACGGGGACAGGAATATTGGCAAAGCGCGTCCATGCCGCTTTCCGCAATTCCTGATACCAATCAGGAACGGTGCCTTCAGTGGGACTGATGGGTGCGGAATGGCACCACGGGATCACTCGGTCGGTTGTTTCTTCAGGAGAGGTCACTACGAGAGACATGATGAAATAGAAGAGAAAATTAGGAAAAGTCGGAATCAAAAGATGGTTACAAAACGAGGCGTCAGCCGACGCTGCCCTCCATTTCCATATCGATCAAGCGCTTCAGCTCCACGCTGTATTCCATGGGAAACTCACGAACCAAGTCATTGACGAAACCGTTCACTGACAGGCTCATGGCTTCGCCTTCATTGAGGCCGCGCTGCTTCATGTAGAAGATCTGATCCTCGCTGACCTGGCTGACACTCGCCTCGTGCTGCGTCGCGTGGCGATTGCCACGCACTGTGATGGCGGGATAGGTATTATTGACACTGTTCGTGTTGATGAGCAGAGCGTCACATTCGGTGTTGTTGCGGCATCCCTTCAGATTTTTCGGTATATGCACGAGTCCTCGGTAGGTTGAGATGCCTGTACCGACCGAGATCGATTTGGCGACGATATTCGATGTCGTCTCATCCGCCGCATGGATCATCTTGGCCCCGGTGTCCTGATGCTGTCCAGTGTTGGCGAGCGCTATGGAGATGACCTCACCGCGAGCCTTTCGGCCTTTCATCACCACGCCGGGGTATTTCATCGTCAGACGTGATCCGATATTGCAGTCGATCCAGCGAATCTCGGCGTTCTCATGTGCGATTCCACGCTTCGTCACGAGATTGAACACGTTGTTCGACCAGTTTTGGACCGTGATGTACTGAATGCGAGCGTCTTTCATCGCCACCAGTTCAACAACAGCGCTATGCAGAGTGGCGGTCTCGAACTTGGGAGCCGTACATCCCTCCATGTAAGTCACCTCTGCGCCCTCATCGACGATGATGAGCGTGCGTTCGAACTGCCCGAAGTTCTCCGCATTAATCCGGAAATAGGCCTGCAAGGGGTGCTTTACTTTCACCCCGGGCGGCACATAGATAAAGCTACCGCCGGAAAAGACCGCACTGTTCAGAGCTGAAAACTTATTGTCTCCCGTCGGAATGACTTTGCCGAAATATGGTCGAAAGACGTCCGGGTAATCTCGCAGGCCCGCTGTAGAGTTCACGAAGATGACGCCCTCTTTGCTAAGCGCTTCTTTCACGTTGGAATACGCCGACTCGGAGTCGAACTGAGCCTCCACTCCGGCTAGGAACTTGCGCTCTTTCTCCGGAACGCCGAGGCGCTCGAAGGTCTTTTTCACGTCGTCCGGCACATCTTCCCAATTCTGCTTCGGAGCCTGCCCCTTCGAGAGATAATAGCGGATCTCGTCAAAGACGATGTTTTCGAGATCCTTACTCGCCCAGTGCGTGGGCATGGGCTTGCTATTGAAAACCTTCAGCGCTCGACGTCGGAACTCTCGGATCCACTCTGCCTCTCCCTTGATGTCGGAGATATATTTCAGCGTGTCCTCTGTCAGTCCGACCCCGGCATTGTGCTCGTAATCCTCCGGATAGGAAAAATTCCCGGTATCCCGTTCGATGGCTAACGCCTCTAATGTAGCGCTTTCAGACATAATTTTGCCTCCGATTCAAAGTTTCTTTCCACTCAGGCCGCATCCTTGGTGATCCAGTCGTATCCCTTCTCCTCCAATTCCAAAGCCAGTTCCTTTCCGCCGGTGTGGATGATGCGACCATTAAAAAGCACGTGTACCACATCCGGCACGATGTAGTCGAGTAATCGTTGATAGTGAGTAATCACCAAAAAACTGCGATCAGCTGATCGCATGGAATTGACTCCGTGGGCGACGATTTTTAGCGCATCAATGTCGAGTCCGCTGTCCGTCTCGTCTAGGATCGCGTATTGCGGTTCCAGCATCATCATCTGCAGGATTTCGTTCCGCTTTTTCTCTCCACCCGAGAAGCCTTCGTTCACAGAGCGACCAGTGAATTTTCTATCCATGCCCAGCCCGTCCATCTTCGCATACATCTCTCGATAGAAAGCTACGGCATCGATTTCCTGTCCCTTCGGCAAGCGGGCCTGGCGAGCAGCTCGCAGGAAGTTCGCATTGCTCACGCCGGGGATTTCTCGGGGATACTGGAAAGCAAGGAAGAATCCGGCGCGAGAGCGTTCATCAACTGACATTTCCAGAAGATTCACTCCATCGAGGTAGACCGCACCTTCGGTTACTTCGTAGTCGTGATGGCCTGCAATGGCTTTTGCCAATGTGGATTTTCCGGAACCGTTCGGCCCCATGATGGCGTGGACTTGGCCCTTTGGCACCTCCAAGTTCATCCCTCGCAGGATTTCATGTCCCTCGACGGACACATGCAGATTTTCGATCTTTAAGGATTGGTTCATTGTTCGATTGAGAAAAGTGATTGAGTGATCAGGATTCTTCGCTGCGACAGCGAGGGCAAAGTCCGCAGATGCCGCGCATGGCGACCTGCATTTCCGTCACTTTGCTTCCCTTGGGCAGAGACCAGACGGATGTCGCTTCAGCACTGTCCTTTAGTTCAATGTCGAAGACTTTCTCGCAGCAGTCGCAGTAAAAATGAGCATGGGGAGTCAGATTCGCGCAATATCGAGCGGCCGCTCGGTCAATACAGACTTGCCGAATGACTCCGGCACCAGTAAGTGTCTCGAGGCAATTGTACACTGTCGCCAACGAAATAGAAGGCATGCGCTCTTTCGCATCGACGAAAATCTCGGCGGCGGTGGGATGCTCTCTCCCGAGTGCAGCCAGCACGTCGTACACTACCTGACGCTGCTTCGTCATGCGAAGCCCGCCGAAGTCTTCGGCAGTGGTAGAAATAGAAATATCGAGCGTTTTTTCCGCCATGAGCGTTAGTGGGGCATACTAGTAAGCGATCGCTTATTTAGATCAAGAACTATTCTAAATAGGGCGACGAGTTTGCGCGAGATTAGCTCTCTTTTGTCATGGAGAAGGCCTGTGAGGTAAGGTGCCACGCACGTTCACTTCCTCTCCACCCGCGTCGCTCCACGGAACACGAGATAGCGCGGATAGCCATCCAGACGCAGGGTCTGGGTGCCCTTCTCTCCGGAGACCCGCTCGTTCCCCATCTCATCGACGACGATCACCTCGCGAGCGTCGCTAACGAGGTGAACTTCCGTCGGGCGATCACCGATAGCGAATCCAGCGAGCACTATGTCCTCACCACGCTGGAAGAGATAGAGATGCACACTGTCACCTTCTGCGAGGGTTTCGCGGTAGCAGGCTCCGTCCAGTACCCCGACGAGGGCGCTGAGGGCAGCATAGACGAATCGCGGGCAATACTGGTGATCGAGGAAACCAAAATCCGGTGATCCATCTCGTCCGGGGGGGCGGGTCATGCGGGAGCAGAAAAGGACGATTCCTTTGTGCTCGTTCGCCCAGGAGTAGAGCACTTTCTGCAGGTCGATCTGGGCCTGGCGTCGCTCCTGTTCCAGTCGCCACGCGCTGTAGCCAGACTCAGTATTGATCCAACCCGTGGCTTTGTCCCCGGCCTCGGACTGGAAGCGGCGCATGGTGGCGAAGCTACGCTTGTAGTCGGCCAGATTGCCGTGAGCGTTGTAAACGGGGAGATCGACATGAGGAAAAAGCTGTCCGATGAAGTAGGCGCATTTTCCCTCGTCCACGAGCGAGTAACCGCCGCAGGTGACGGGCATGTCGGGTAGGACTTTTTTCACTGCGTCGCGGGAGAAAAGGTATTGCTTCACATATTCCTCATTGGTGCCCGTCCAATAGCCAATCTGGTCGGGTTCGTTGAGGATCTGGACGAAGCGCGCGTGTTTCGCATAGCGCTGTGCGAGGGCGGCGGTGTAGGCTCGCTGAGGCTGCTCCTGATGAGGATAACGCCAACTCTCCCGGCCTTTGTCTGCGTATTTCGGAATCACGGCCCAGTCGGGGGCGTTCATGGTCTGGAGCACGATCTGGAATCCGCGTGAAGTAAAGGCTCCGACAGCCGCGTCCATGCGGGTGAAGTCGAAAAAGTAGGCGTCCTCGCCATTCGGATGTTTCCGGCGCCCCATCTGGAGCGAATCATCCGTCCGCACCACCTGAATTCCCGTTCGTCCGATCAAATCGGCTTCGCGATTGCGAGCATCCTCCTCGCTGAGTCCGGCGGGCAAGGTGGCCTGGTCGTTCGGCAGCCAATGATAGCGTCCAGGAAAGGCGCAGACGCCGATAAAAAACTCATCCGTCTTCCAGGTCTTTCGCGCAGCGTTCTGATCGCGGGTGACACAGATGTTACGAATGAAGCGCTCGGCGACCTGTCCATCGCGCCAGCCGTCGATAGTGATGAGATAACTGCCGAGTCCCCTCACTCGGAACTCAAGCCATTCGTCATCTCCGGGCTGAAACTGTCGCTGAAAGATCGCGTGGTTGTGCCAGTCCCAGACGGTGAGAGTGGCTCGCTCGAAATTATTCTTCCCCACGGAGGCGTGGAGCCGGAACGGCTCGTCGGTGGGGCCGATTTTTGTCCACTCGTAGAGTCCGTCTTTCGGCACCAGCGAGAGAGCGGAGTCGCTGATGTGATGCTCTGGCAGTACGATGTGGAGAAAAGGAAGCCCCGTCTCAGAGAGGACGGGAGAATCGGGGGAAAGCTCGATCACATCCGCCGAGACCCTCTGGAGAAAACTGAACGTGAACAGAGCGAGCAGGATCCATGCGGAATGGAGAAACCGGAAAGAGCTTCTCGCAAAGGAACTGACAGCATGCAATTTCATCATTTTCCCAAATACACCCACGGGCGGCTGCTCAGTTCACGCACATCTGCTCCGTGACTCTCTCGCACCCAGAGTGTGACGGGCTGGAGATTGAAATCGCGCTCGCTGACACCGAACAGCCGGAGTTCGGCATCGGTGGAGACGAAGGCGGCATCCCCAGTTTTCCACTCACCATCCGGGCGCAGGATGACTCCGAAGATCTCCGTCGTCCCGCCTCCGCTGGTTTCGACCACTGTGCTGATGCCTCGGGACTTCAGGCCTAGACACCAGAGTTTGCCTCCAGCATTCCGGCAGCGCTTCGCCCCGCGCGGGATGTTCAACTGACGGCACCAAGCGCTCTGCCCAGGGGCCAGAGCAGTCAGACTACCTGCGATATCCTCTAGAAAGAGATCCCCACTGCCTACCCCTTCGACAGAAACCCCACTGGAAGAGGAGACGATGAGCGTCCGCTTGCTCTCGTGTCGAATCTGCAAGGTTCCACGACCAGAATTCGTATGCACGTCGAGTCGCTCGATCACGACGGCGGGAGCATCGAGAAGATCGGGATGCTTTCCATCCACCAACCGCCAAATCGGACCTCCGTCAGCCAGCAATCGTCCTTCCAGACCGATGATGCGACTCACCGGGCCGCGAATTTCCACGGGACTGTCGAATCGAAAGATCGCTCCTCCAGGAAGATAAACGGTTTTTGCTCCGGAATCGATCGCCTGCTGGAGAGCGAAACTGGAATCGGTGGCCCCGCTCGGATCGGCTCCGTGATTGAGGATGTTCACCCAGTCTTTACCCAGATCGCCCCACGGGATTTCGGGTGCCTCCTGAATGGGAAGATGCGGCACTTCCCCCGCCGAGGCGAAAGTTCCGTCCGGGATTTCACGAAAAAGTGAGTACACTTCCCGATGGGAAGTATCCTCGACGATGAGCTGATCGCCGTCGATGTCTCCTTTATCTCGACCTTGGTCATCATTGTCCACGGCCCGTGCGTATCCGCTGATCTCGACATCGTGCAGATAGAGCTGCCTCTGATTATGGATGCCTGGAGCACCCTTTTCGACCTCCATTCCGGAGAGTCGAGATTCGAGCAAGACCGCCGCCCCCCAGGAGTCCTTTTCGTTATAGAAAGCAGGAACACGGTTCTCGCTGACGAGGGAGCGGGCGACGACGGCCTGATGATAATTCCACCAGCCGAGCCGCCTTTGCCCGGATAGATGGATGCGCTCGAGTATGGTGGAACTCTCCGGCCACTTGGTCACGATACCGTATTCAAAGCCTTCCACCGTAAGATCACGCACGAGAAGAGGACCGATCTCGTCTCCACGGGAAAGGTCAAGGCCGATTCGGGCAGTGCGGGATGGATCAGACAGGGTCAAGTCGCGGATGCTACCCTGTGCGATGGTATGGAACTGCAGGGCGATGGCTCCCGGATTGCCCTCGCCGATGATGACGCTCAGGCCATGGATGGCGTTTCGAGCGCCGCGCAGGGTGGAGTTCCCTGTCCAGATCACAGCTTTGGGTTTTGCGGAATCGGTAAAACCGGGCGCTGCATCGGCCAGTCTCAGGATGGTCTGCGAGGAACCAGCTCCTTCGAGGATCGTGCCGCCTCCGGAGCCAGTGGTTCCGGCTTGCTCCGGCCAGTGGAGAGTGTCGCGGATCTGGTAAGTCCCACCCGGAAGATAAATAACGCGATTTTGATCCGGATAGGCGTCGAGGGCAGCTTGGATCGCGGCGGTATCGTCCACGTCATCGTCTGGAATGGCCCCGAACTGACGGGCATCAATGAAGCCACTATCGGCGGGATAGCGAAGCACCGCAGTGATGGGAGTGGCTTCGCCTTCTGCCTTCCCGGATGCCAACAGATCACCGATGGCTGAAAACCAGGCGAGGCTGAGTAGCAAGGCAACGGAACGCATCGGCGTGTGATTCATTCTCCAGCACTCACTCCAGCAGCTCGACCAGAGCCGGGATTCCTCCTTCCTGTCCAGCCAGTGCGAGCAGTCTCTCCTTCGCTCTGGGAATATGAGCGAGGAATTCACGTTTTCCCTTCACTTCGCCCAGAAAGCCGTAGGCCCCCAGCGCCTGCATGAGCCGCTGGATCGCACACTGCACCAGACGACGGCGATACTTCTCCGTAGATTCCGTGCAGCCAGCCTGCTGCTTGAGTTCAAAGTAATAGCAGATGAGGTCCTCAGTTTCCTCAGGAGTAAAGGCGCTGTAGGGATCGTACACCAGCGAGGCTAGGTCGTATTCCGGCAGTCCCCAACGCAGCCCTTGGTAATCGATCAGCCAAGCATTGCCATCCAGCAGCATTACATTGGTGCTTTGAAAATCGCGGTGAACCAGAGCGCGAGGAAGTGTGGCCAGTTCCTCACACACAGCCGCTAGGGCAGAATCCGCTGTTAGCTCCTCCGCGACTGCGGCGGAATGAAAGCGTTCGACGTAATGAGTGAGGAAATATCCCTGTTCCCACTGGTAAAGAGAGACATCGAAGGGGCGTTCCAACTCCGGCAAGTCATCGGGGGCTTCACTCTCGCGGATCGAATGGAGGGCAAAAACGGATCGCAGAGCGGCTTCATAGGCCGGACGACGCACACTCGTCCAATCCCGGTCAGCCAGATGCCCCAGATCGATTTCGCCCAGATCCTGCACCCAGAGCATGTTCAGATCCTCGCGTCGCGCCAAGATCGCCGGAGCGGGAATGTCGTGTCGCAGAAGAAAATCCGTAATGGAGGCAAAGCGAGGATTGTCCGAGCGATCCAACCCCCAGTGCATCGCGATGATGCTGCGATCCGAGGAAATTTCTCGTACACGCACGAAAACTCGCCCTGATCCTCCTTTTTCGATCAGGGACAGCACAAGTTCCGCCGCCGCCCACTGCGGAAGAGATTCTCGCGTCCGTTGCTCGATTTCAGCCAATTCCATTTCCGTAAAGGTGTCCAAGAAACCATGAATCCAGCCAGGGGAAAGCACTTTTCCTAGAACTCGTGACGGAAACAACGCTCACGACAGGCGAGAGGAATTCACCATTGCGCGACTGCGTGAGAAACTAAAGTGCTTCGATGATTGCCACCAGGGGAAAAATCCGTTACAGTTCCCTCCGGTTTTTCCTGTTCTACTCTTTCTGATTCGACATCATGTCAGACTTCGATCCCGGATTGTCCGGTCCACACATCTCGGTCCCACGCAGTAAATCAAAGTTCCTCACGGACGGACATCGAGTCGGAATCCTGCCCCATAAAGGATGGGCCATGCGCAACTATCGCTACATCAGCGAAAGCCTGCTGCCCGCGATCATGCAGCCCTATGAGAAGCATGAGAGTGACGCCTCTCCCATTTTCTCCCGTCTGAACCGGAGAGAGGTGGAAATCGTCTGGATCGGCCACGCGAGCTTTCTGATTCGCTCTTGGAATTTTAATATTCTCATCGATCCCGTCTGGGCGAAGTGGATGGGGCCGGTCAAGCGACACCGCGCTCCGGGGATCGAACTTCCCGATCTGCCACCCATCGATCTGGTGCTGATCACGCACGCCCACTTTGATCACCTGTGTCGAGCGACTCTTCGCCGCATCGTCGATGGCGGACAGACAGTGATCGTCCCGAAGGGCGTGGGTCGCTTGGTCCGAAACATCAATTTCCGGCGAGTCGTCGAGATGCAGGAGTGGGAGAGCGTGGATTTTCGCGATGCGCAGATCCACTTCACGCCCGCTCACCACTGGGGAGCACGCTACATTCACGATAATCATCGCGGATTCGGCGGATTCGTGATCGATCTGCCGGGGCACAGCGTCTTTCATGCGGGGGACTCGGCTTATTTCGAAGGCTTTGCCGAGATCGGTGCCCGCCATCGAATTCAGACGGCTCTGTTGCCCATCGGAGCCTACGAAAGCCCCAGTGGTCGTGAGGTTCACATGAATCCCGAAGAAGCACTTCGAGCCTTCCTCGATTTAAAAGCGCAGAACATGATGCCGATGCATCATGCCACATTTCCTCTGGGCGGGGAGCAAAGGGAGGAGCCTCTCCAACGGCTCCTGCGAGCTTCCAATCATCTGGGACTCCGGAATCGCGTAATAGCTCCCCATGAAGGCGAACAGATTCTGCTCCCGCCGATGAGAGACTGAACGGAATGAAAATCAGCAACATCGGATTGTTACTTCTTTTACTCACATCTGAGTCGCTGATTTTATCAAAGGGAACGGCCGCAGATCAGGTCGATTACAATCGTCAAATCCGTCCCCTGATCTCGAATCGCTGCTTGGCCTGTCACGGCCCGGATGAAGGGGAACGAAAGGCCGGATTGCGGCTGGATACATTCGAAGGAGCGACGAAGGATCTGGAGGGAACCCATGCGATCGTGCCGGGAAAGTCAGACCAGAGCGAGATTCTCACCCGCCTCCTCAGTCAGGATCCCGAAGAAAGGATGCCTCCGCCAAAGAAAGGAAAGCCCCTCGAACCCGAGCAGATCGAACTGATCCGTCGCTGGATCGATCAGGGAGGAAAATTCGACCGGCACTGGTCCTACATCGCTCCAGTAAAGGCTCCTGTCCCGAGCGTGAAAGATGGGAAGTGGGCGATCAATGAGATCGATTCCTTTCTTCTCTCGCGAATCGAGAAGGAGGATCTCCATCCATCCCCCGAAGCGGATCGTCGCACGCTGGCTCGTCGCTTATCTCTCGATCTCACCGGGCTACCGCCGTCATGGGAAGCTGTGCTCGCCTTTGAAAATGACACTCGTCCGGATGCCTATGAGCGCTATGTAGCACAATTACTGGCTCAGCCCTCCTTCGGTGAATACTGGGGACAGGCCTGGCTAGATCTCGCACGATACGCCGACAGCTCCGGCTATCCCAGCGATCAGCCTCGCGAGATTTGGGGCTATCGCGACTGGGTGATCTCGGCATTGAACCGCAATTTGCCCTTCGATCAGTTCACGATTGATCAAATCGCCGGGGATTTGATCCCGAATCCCAGCCAGGACCAGGTCATCGCCACCGCTTTTCACCGCAACACGATGACGCAAAACGAGGGCGGAACCAACGATGAGGAATTCCGCATCGCTGCGGTCATCGACCGGGTGAATACCTCGATGTCGGTCTGGATGGGCACGACCATGTCCTGTGCTCAGTGCCATACTCACAAAAGCGATCCCCTCACGCAAATCGAGTATTTTTCCCTCTTCGACATTTTCAACCAGAGCGCGGATGCCGACCGAAAGGACGAAACTCCCGTCCTGTCTTTTTACACCGCTGAACAGAAGAAAGAACGCGATCAGCTCTCGCGAGAGATTTCAGAAATCGAAAAACGACTCTCCGATCCTAATCCTGCTTGGAAGGACGGTGCTCATGCCTGGGCAGAACGCATGTCGAAAGCTCCCTCTTGGCAGAATCCCGCGCCGGATCGCATCGACACGAAATTCGAACCCGGTAAAGCGGTGCCCGATGGTGAGGGTTTTGTCAGAATCGATAAATCCGTCCAGTTCGCGACCTATACCGTCGAACTACCGCTCCCGTCTGGACCGATTTCCGGACTCCGAGTCGAAACTCGACCTGTCGAGGGATTCGGAAACTTTGTCCTCTCCTCCATCCAGGCAGAGATAGTACCCCCCTCCGGGAAAGCCGACGCGAAACCGCAATCTGTCTCATTTGTCTCCGCGAAAGCCGACTACGAGCAAGAGGGCTTTCCCGCCGCCTCACTTTTAAAATCCGGCAAGGAGAAGACGGGCTGGGCTGTGGCTGGAGCAACGGATCGCACGCACGAACTGATTCTCGCCTTGAAGGGTTCACCCACTCCGACCGAGGGCAGTCGCTTGCGCGTCGTATTGGAACAGAAATCGACCTACGCCAATCACCTGATCGGTAGTTTTCGCCTGTCCGTCTCCACCTCCAGAGACCTCTCTGACTGGATCGCCCTTCCGCCTTCGCTCTCGACAATTTTGAAGAAACCTTCGGACAAACGCAGCACTGACGAGCAGCACTTGATCGTCGACTACTATCTGCGTCATATCGCGCCGGAGACTCGCCCCGACCGCGAACTTCTGGCGGCCAAGACAACTGCGCATGAGGCGATCCGCCCTTCATCAGTTCCCGTGATGGAGGAACTCCCCGCTGCCGAGCGTCGCGAGACACGGGTGCAAATTCGGGGCAACTGGCAGAATCTGGGAGACGTGGCCCACGCAGGGACGCCTGCCGCCTTTCCTCCTCTACCCAAAGGGAGTCACCCTGATCGACTGGGATTTGCCCGCTGGCTCGTGAGTCGGGAGAACCCTCTTACCGCTCGTGTTACAGTCAATCGCTTTTGGGAGTCGCTGTTCGGCGTCGGCATCGTCTCTACCAGCGAGGAATTCGGTTCCCAAGGCGAGCCGCCTTTTCACCCGGAATTGCTCGACTGGCTGGCAGTCGATTTTATGGAACATGGATGGGATGTGAAAAGGCTACTCACTCAGCTAGTCTCGACTCGGGCTTACCGACAAGTCTCGCGAGTCTCTCCAGAATTGATGGAGCGCGACCCCGAGAATCGACTGCTGGCACGAGGCCCGCGCTTTCGTCCACAGGGTGAGCTATTGCGCGATCAGGCTCTCGATGTCGCTGGGATTCTCAGCCTGAAAATGGGTGGTCCCTCCGTGCGCCCCATGGCTCCGAACCTTGGCCTTTCCACGGCCTTCGGACGCAGCAATGACTGGGTGGTGAGTCCCGGAGAGGATAGACACCGGCGCAGCGTCTATACCGAAGTGCGTCGAAACAGTCCCTATCCAAGTTTCACCACCTTCGATGCCCCGAACCGCGAGGTCTGCACCATACGCCGAAACCGCACCAATACTCCCCTCCAAGCCTTCGTTACACTGAACGACCCTGTTTTTGTCGAGTCTAGCCAAGCCTTTGCACGGCGAATCGTAGCGAAAGTCGATGCGCCGAATCCGGAAGCAAAGATTCGTTTCGCCTGTCACACCGCCCTCTCTCGCGATCCGGACAAGAAGGAACTCGACACGCTGATCCGCCTGCACGCGGAAGCTCTCTCGGAGTTTCGGCGCGATGCAGCGGCGGCGGAGTCGATGGCCACCGATCCACTCGGTCCCGCAGACAAAGGCGCAGACTTGGCCGATCTCGCCGCCTGGACGGCTGTTGCCAATGTCGTCATGAATCTGGACGAATTTTTAATGCGGCGATAAAATCGCATTCCTACCATCTCCCTATGGACAAGCACTCGTCACCTCTGCATCCGAAACGTGAGGCAGCACTGCGCGCCAGCACGCGTCGCCAATTCCTCAGCACGACGGGGCAACTCAGCCTAGGAGCCATCGCTCTAGAGGCCCTCACCTCCGGTAGTGCTCTGGGAGCCGCAGCTTCCGGCGATCCACTCGCGCCCCGTCGTTCCCAGTACCGGGCAAAGGCGAAGCGCGTGATCTACCTCCACATGTCGGGGGCACCGCCTCATCTCGATCTGTTCGACTACAAACCCGCATTGGTGAAACACAGTGGCGAAGAGTGCCCACCTTCCGTTCTCGCCGGACGCACCTTCGCCTTTACGACCGGTGTGCCCAAGCTGATGGGAACTCCCCGCAGCTTCGCCCAGTATGGGAAAGGCGGGCTATGGATGAGCGATGCCGCCCCAAACTTCCACACCATCGCCGATGACATCTGCCTGATTCGCTCGATGAGCACCAGTCAGTTCAACCATGCTCCGGCGGAGCTACTACTCTTCACGGGATTCGAGCGCCAGGGGCGTCCCTCCATGGGATCGTGGGCCACTTATGGGCTGGGCTCGGAGAGCGAGAATCTCCCCGGATTCGTCGTCATGATCTCCAGCGGCACGCAGCCGAGCGGAGGTCAAGGCTGCTGGGGTAGCGGATTCATCCCCTCTGTCTATCAGGGTGTGCAATGCCGATCCAAAGGAGATCCCGTGCTCTTCGCCTCGAATCCTCCTGGTATGAGTCGCGATCTGCGACGGAAAACACTCGATGCCCTGCACGAGCTTAATTCCGAGCAGCTTTCTGAACTCAATCACCCCGAGACCGCCACCCGTATCGCACAGTATGAGTTGGCCTATCGCATGCAAACCAGCGTGCCGGGAGTGATGGATATTTCTCAGGAACCCCAGCATGTGCTCGATGACTACGGAGCCGTGCCTGGAGGAGCCAGTTTCGCCAACAACTGTTTGCTAGCTCGTCGCTTGGTGGAGCAAGGCGTTCGCTTCGTTCAGCTTTTCGACTGGGGCTGGGATTTTCACGGCACTTCGCCCGGTAGCGGCATTACGGACGGTCTCACGGCAAAGATGGCGGCAACGGACAAACCCGTAGCTGCCCTGATTCGCGATCTGAAACAGCGGGGATTGCTCGATGATACTCTCGTGGTGTGGGGTGGCGAATTCGGACGGACTCCCTTTCGCGAGGGCCGAACAGCGGGCAGTCAGGTACTGGGGCGCGATCATTATCCGGATTGCTTCTCGCTCTGGATGGCCGGCGGAGGCGTGAAGGCAGGATTCAGCTACGGAGCCACCGATGAGCTCGGTTTCTCCATCGCTGAAAATCCTGTCGATGTTCACGATCTCCAAGCCACGATTTTGCATCTACTAGGTTTTGATCATGAAAAACTAATCTATCGATTCCAAGGACGCGACTACCGTCTGACCGATATCCACGGACGAGTGATTCACGATGTGCTCGTTTGAAATGGACGATGGATTGAGTGGTCAATACGATGAAAGATCAGATCTCGGCTTTGGAGAACAATAACGGCTCAGGCTTGCGCATGAGCAAGGCAGACATTCCGCGACGAGTTGCTGCTCTGAAAGAGGAAGCAGGGAAGCAGGTAGATGCCATGGAATTTGAGATTAAAAAGAAGACGGATGAACTCTCGACACTCGAGTCTGATCGCATCCGCTACGAGGCTGATGCCCAGACGAAGCTCAACGCTTTGAGAGCACAGATGCGTGCACTGTGAGTGTAGAAGCGAGAAAAGAAGCCCGATTCTGGAGCATCGGCGCTTCCTCTCACCGGCGATCAGAGAGGCTACGCTCTCCGTTCGTTTTCACCAATCGATTGAGGAGCATTCGCATAGGGAAGATACTGACTCCGTGAACCGTTCCTTGCCAAAAGACGGGAATCCGGTTCAAAATGACGTAAGACCTAGATTGACGATTTCTTTTGGCGTGCCTAAGTATCCTCTCAGTTCCAATCATGCGACCTCGCACTTGCTCTTCTCTGTTGATTCCCTTCGCCCTCACGCTGGCGTTTTTTAGCCCACTCACCGTTCATGCGGCAAAAAAGGCAGATCAAAAAGGCTCGACGATTTATGTGATACGTGGCGGCGGCGGGTATTTTCCCAACCTCGGTACGGTGATCAACCAGAAATTCGAGGCAAAAGGACTGAACGTGGTGGACTTCCGTTACCATGAGCGATTTGCCGCAGCGAAGCAGATGGCACAGGCCTATCGCAACAAGGAACTCCCGAGTGGTATTATCATGATCGGTTACAGTCTCGGGGGAGTAGGGGTTCTCGAAGTAGCGAATCTTCTCAAGGACGAAGGCATTCCCGTGCGCTTGTTGTTCTTGATCGAGACGATCAATCCCATGCAGACGGTTCCATCCAATGTGCAGGAGTGTTTCAATCTCTATCATTTCCCTGCGGTCCTCGGTTCGGTAGTGAAGGCAGATTCGCCGAATACCAAGCTTACGAATTTCGAGGCCTACAGCGATGGCAAGCTGGGGCTGAACTACAGTCACTTCACCATGCCTTTCGTCCCCGAAGTGCATGAATTAATCGCCTCTCATCTCATCGCTGCGATCCAGACGAAGGCTCCTCGTGCGAATGTAGCTGGAACTGTGAAAGAGCAGAAAGCCGCTGATCTAGGCAAGGGGAAGACTCCCTCTGGCGCACCCGCACTCGTCGAGAAGAAGAATCCTTTTGCAGAGTTTTTTGGAAGGACGACAGAGGTTCCTGCGAGCAGTAAGGTTGATGCAGCTACCGAAACGACCTCAAAAAAGGCACTAGCCACGACGAAGGCAAGCGCATCAGTCAAGGGAAAAACCGCCCCAGCTCCTGCAGCGGAGACCCAGAAAAAGAATCCTTTCGCCGAACTATTCGGAGTGAAATCCTCGGAGACCTCTAGCACGGATCAGGCAAAGACTGCCAAAGCGACAGACGCGAAGAAAGCGGCCGCTCCTGCCAAAACGGCGACTGTTTCCGCGAAGGGAAAAACCGCCCCAGCTCCTGCAGCGGAGACCCAGAAAAAGAATCCGTTCGCTGAACTATTCGGAACGAAGGCAAAGTCCAGTGACGCTCAGTCGTCTGCTGCCTCTGCCACCTCAAAAAAGGAGTAATCCCAGAGAAATTCCTCTCTCCTGTTCTGCGCTTCCCTCGCTATCGGAATGGCGGAAAGTGAAAAACCCTTCGTAAGAATTCGTCGTGATGTCTTGCGGCTGGTGAGTGGGATTCCCGAAGGACGTTTCACGACCTACGGTTCCATCGCCGCTCATCTGGCCGTGAATCCGCGGATAGTCGCCCGCTCTTTGGCCACTCTGGAGGAGTCTGAATCGTCTGTCATCCCGTGGTTTCGAGTCGTCGCAGCCGAAGGGCGCCTCAGTCAAGGCATGGAAGCTGACCTGCGCGAAGAACAACGCCGACGACTGACTCAAGAGGGTCTGGTGATCAATCAAAGAGGGTTCATCGTCGATCCAGATCGCCATTTTTTCAGCGTGGGTCGTAGTCGAGTAGTCCGGCCGGCTGTTGAATAAGAAGGAGATCTCAGGTGAAATTCTGGAAATTACAGCTAGGTTATTGGCTTCGCTCTATTGAATTTGGCTTTCCTCCATCGTTCTCGCATGACTCCTCCCTCACCCCTCTATGCCTTAATTCTCGCTGGCGGTAGCGGTACACGCTTCTGGCCTCTGAGCCGCAATGCGAAGCCGAAGCAGCTTCTCGCCCTGTTCGACGAAGAGACGCTGATCGAGAAGGCGGTGAATCGCCTCGACGGATTAATTCCTCCCGAACGAATTCTGGTTTTGACCAATGAAGCTCAGGTCGAAGGAATCCGCCAGGCACTGCCGAAGCTGCCAGCAGAGAACATTGTCGCTGAGCCAGCCCGACGAGACACCGCACCGGCGATCGCACTGGCGGCGGGATGGATCGCAGCGAGGGATCCGCAGGCAACGATGATCGCCCTACCTGCCGATCAACTGGTGGTGAAGACGGACGAGTTCAGGCGTGTTTTACAGGCGGCTGCGGCGGCTGCGGCTGCCGAGGGAGCGATCGTGACACTGGGGATCAAGCCTGATTGGCCTTGCCCCAGCTACGGATACATCGAGCGAGGGGCTCCTGTCTCCACAGATGATGGGGGAACAGGCCTCGTGGCGCACGAGGTGGTACGCTTTCGCGAAAAGCCCTCGGTCGAGACGGCGGAGACTTTTTTGGCCGACGGAAATTTCTCTTGGAATGCGGGAATTTTCATCTGGACGATTCCCACTCTGCTCAAGGAACTCACTCAGCATTGCCCCCAGTTGGCCGAGTTCGTGGAGGTACTTCGTCAGTCTCCAGATTTTCATGGAACGCTCGCTACTCACTTTCCGAGTCTCGATCGAATTTCCATCGATTTCGCGCTGATGGAGAAAGCGCAACGAATTTTGAATCTAGAGGCGGAGATCGGCTGGGATGATGTCGGAGGGTGGCCCTCGGTGGCGAAGTACTTGGAACAGGATGACGCCGCCAACGCTTTTCGTGGAGCGTTACTGGCGGTGGATGCACGGGAAAATATCGTATTTTCTGTCGATGGGATGCCTCGGGTCAGTTTGTTGGGCGTGGAGAATCTGATCATCGTGCAGACCCCCGATGCCCTGCTGGTCGCAGACCGGAGGAAAGCGGATCAGATCAAGACGCTGGTCGATCAGTTACCCCCGGAATTACTCTGAGCAGATGGAGCCCTCTCCGACATGGGTGCGCGCGCTCGGGATCGATCACGGCGATGCTCGGATCGGTCTAGCGATCAGTGATGACCTCGGTTTTCTAGCGCATCCTCTGGAAACAGTTTCGAACAAAAATGCGGAGACTGCGATCACTCGCATCGTCCAAATCGTCGAGGATCGCAAAATCGAGGACCTTGTGATCGGTCTGCCCCTGCGGATGGATGGGAGCGAAGGAGATGCGGTGAAAAAAGTGCGTGCTTTCTCCGCTCGATTGCGCTCCCGACTCCCCGAAACGCTTCGCTTTCACGAGATGGATGAGACTTTCACGACAGTGACCGCTTATCAAAAGATGCGAGAGTCCGGGAGAAAGGCGAAGCAGGCCAAGCCCGTCATCGATCAGGCCGCAGCGGTAGAGATTCTTCAGGCGTGGCTGGACGGGCGGGGATAGCAAATCACCGAAGGAATCGCCCGATCTTCTTGAATTTTTGCAGTCACGAACACTCGAAAATTCAGGAAAGTTCTGCCCATGTTTCCCCAATTGATGTAGACCCTTTCTCAAAAGTGTTTTGGTTTATTCGCTATGGGTTCGGCAACCCGACTGCACGGTCTTGGCTCTGTCGGAAACTTAGTGGGTAAAGGCAATACTGTTCCTTAGAACAAGTCTTCCGGCAATCCAGTTAGCAATTGAGCGAAAGTTGCGGAAGCAGCGATATCCCCTGGCCCGGCGGCGCGCTAATTGCAAGAGACCGTTGAGCGCCTCAATCGCTGCCGATGTCGTGCAGTTTTTGTAATAGCCCAGAATGCCCTCTTTATGACGTCTGAGGGAACGTCCGAGTTCCACGAATGGTTGAAGCCTAGAGCGACTACACCAAGAGAGTACAGATTCGAAATGACTCTCTGCATCTTCGCGACAGGTATATCTCCACAGATCAGCCAGAAAGTCCCGAAGAGACAGGGCTCGGGCGATGCTACGATGCTCCCGACAGATTGTTTCTCGCAAGAGCCCCAATTATTCCGTCGACCACTCTTTGAACAAGCGCTTAATGAGCTCATACTTTTCAGTTTCTGGTTTCTGGTGACAATAGATCAAGACTCCATCGGCGCTCTTGCGTGCGCGCTCCATCACATCGCACACATATTCTGGAGTCGAGGCACCTAGACGGCTGTGCGCAGACGCATATACATCGACAATAATGGGAAAATCTGGGCCTGCCATCTCACGTATCCTTTTCACTTCTTCATTCACCAGCGTGGAATCTGTCAGACCTGCTGTAGTAGATTCGGAGCGATAGGGAAAAAGGATTCCGTCCATGGTATCGCGATAGCCTTCAAAAAGAGCCTCGGTAATCCTAGGAAAATAAGAACAGGGGACAAAAGCGACACGCGGATTAATTTCTCGCGCAGCTCCCACCATTTTTGCCACCATCTCGGGGGTATAAAATTGCAAATTGTGGGTGAAATCATCAATGCTCCAGGCGACCAGATTTGGATCTCGAAGGCTCAACTTCGCGATCTCTATCGCCCACCGTTCGTAATCAAGACGAAAGGGTTCGGAGTAGTATTTGCTCCGAGGTGGAGATTCGGACGGAGGGACCAAGGTCACCCACACATTGATGCCTTGATCTCGCGCCGCAGGTAGGAACAATTTCAGATCATCCCAATCAGTGTCTCGAGTCCATATCAGCCAATTGTATGTCCTGACGTGACTATCAACCAGCTCGTGGAGCAACTGCTCCCTATCGACTCGCCCCTGCTTTTCCTTCGTCCCTGCATAGGTTCCAAAGCTGCCACGCACTGCGGCCATGCGTTCAGCACGGCCATCTTTCTGTCCCAGATTCTCGTTTTTTGATTCAGCGCTAGCGTCGTAAGAATTCAAGGCTAAGGCTACACAAAGAGCAAAAAGGATGTGATATCGAAGCGAAAGGAACCTGAAGCTGACAAGAGTTTGTGAGAACATCCTTTATAGTAGTGGGATTGTGGTCTGCTAACAAATCGAAACTAGTCCGTCCCTTAGAAGCCCCTCCTCCTGGGACCGCTGACGTCCTCGTCGGCAGTTGATCCAATTACTGGCGTAAGTCGGAAAACCCGTCTCGCCCAAAGGCGTGTATTCCCAGCCTCAAAGTGGCGCTCTATTATGGCGTATGGCAGCACCCTGGGAATTGAAGGTCCCCAAAATGGCTTCCACAGACAGGATTGTCTGCGCTACTCTTCCTTCACTAGCCCAGCACTTCTGCATCCAACATTCAAATTTTTGAACGATCTGTCCCTGTTTTCTCTGTTTTTTCAGTAGAACAATTTCCTCCTTTTTCCGGCAGGGTAGCCAGCCTATCCTATTCAGCGACATGAAGCCGCTTCTTCTCCACCTTCTTTCCCCCTTCGCATCAACGCTAGCCATAGTTATACTGCTGACGCCCCTCAGAGCGAGTGAGAAAACTGCTCAAAATATAGCCCTCGGGAAACGGGTCTCCTTCAATCACCCCCCAAATTACGCGCTATGTACGGATTCCGATGATGCCATACAACTGACCGACGGAGAGTATTCGAGACAAAGCTCTCCCACTACAGGGAAGATGCGATCCATTTGGACACAAAAGAGCACTGTTGGATGGTCCAACAAGAACCCGGTCGCCATTACGATCGACCTAGAGACGGTGCAAGCCATCTCCGGCATTTCCTTTGGCTCAGCGGGCGGAGCCGCAGGTGTCAGATTTCCCCTATCTATTTACATAGCAGTCAGTGATGATAAAAAATCGTGGACTTATCTCGGCGATCTCGTCGCCCTTTCGAACGCGATTCGCAGCGCTCCCGATTACGAGGAGGGGTATCGTACCTGGAGCTTTGTCACGCACGACCTCCGAACGCGTGGGCGCTACGTGACGCTACTGGCCTACGGAGCTTCTCGCTATTTATTCTCTGACGAGATCGAGATATATCGTGGTGATGATGCATGGATCGACCAGAAACCAGAAGGAAAACAGATTACTTCTCTGGAAGACTTTGCGTCTGAGCTAACCCGTCTGAGCGCAGTAAAAGCGAGGCTGTCCCATGACATTCGCCAGATACAGACAGAAATTCAGCAGTCCAAACTCTCAAAAGAAGAGCAAGATCAGTATAAGGAACAACTCGATTCCATGTCCAAGGAAGTGCGAGGAATCACGGAACTGCCAGCAGACTTTAAAGCGATCCTTCCGATGCACGACATACACAAGCGCGCTTTCGCTCTACGCGGGGAAGCGATGGCGCAGCGTGGCATGGCACCGATCACGATCTGGCAGCAACACCGTTACGCCTGGCTCCCTCTTTTAGCCGAACCAGAGAATGACTCAAATCCAAAGTTGAATTTCATGATGTTGAGAAATCAGTTTCACTCCGAAAGTCTGTTGGTAACGAATGCGACAAACAAAGAGCAGGCGATTCGCATACGATGGGAAGATGGGCCGTCGGATGCAGATGAGGGCTGGTTGCAAGTTTTCGGAGTCGAATGGACAGACACCCTCCAGGGCGTGCCCGTAGCCTCCGCCCTGCTTCCTGCCGAGCGAAAGGATGGCTCCTATGTTCTCACTGTACCGGCAGGGATGACCAGAAAGCTTTGGTTTTTAGTGGATTCATCCAAACTGAGACCTGAGTCCAGTCAAGGCCAGCTGTATGTGGATAAGTTTTCCATTCCTTGGCAAGTGGACGTCGCTTCATTGGCCATGAGCGCCCCCCGTCTGTCCTTGACGATGTGGGACTACACCAACGGAGAGAGCAGTCGTGCGATCCATTCCAAGAATCGAGCACAAGCGATTCAAATGATGCGGTCTAACTACGTCGATAGCTCTTGGGCTACGTCCGTCGTCCTCCCGCGTCCTCCCGCGAGCGCTTTCGATGCCGAGGGAAAACTGACTGAGAAATTGAACTTCGATTTGCTCGACGAGTGGTTGAGCCGCTGGCCCGAAGCACGACGATATTTTATCTACGCCAGTGTGGGGAAGAGCTTTGCCGGCGCTCGCATGGAAACAGAAGACTTTACGAAACGTGTAGGGAGCTGGGCACAGAGCTTATCGGCTCATATGAGCCAACGCGGGCTAAAGCCCTCACAGCTGACTCTGCTCTTAATCGACGAACCCAATACGGACGAACAGGATCAAATCATCGCGGCATGGGCAAAAGCGATCAACGCAATGGCACCAGAGCTGAGCTTGTTTTCTGATACCTCGTGGCAACGCCCTGACAAGGCGGAGATCCAAGAGGCGATTACAGAAATGGATATTCTGTGCCCCAAACCCGATGTGTATCAAAGAGGAGGCGAAGCACTCCGCAGTTATTTCTCTGATCTGCAAAAGCAGGGCAAGGAACTTTGGTTCTATTCCTGCTCGGGTCCTACGCGGCATTTCAGCCCGCAAGCCTATTATCGACTTCAAGCGTGGCATGTCTTTACAGCGGGGGCAAAGGGACAGGGCTTTTGGGCCTTTGGTGACACGAGCGGTGCCACCAGTTCTTTCATGGAATATGACACGACACGCGAAAACTTTTCTCCTGTATTTTTCGATGGAGACTCCATCTACAGCAGCATTCACTGGGAGGCCTTACGAGAAGGGATGCGAGATCACGAAGAAATGTCTATGCTACAGGATCTCATTCGCCAAATCAAAGACACTCAAGTTCGAGAGACGGCTCAGGCAAGGCTAGACAGCCTGATTCATACGATCACCGCCACCGATTTCATATCAACTCCTTCGTGGAGCACAGAGGAGGGTCTGGAAATGATGGATGCTCACCAGGATGAAATCAGGAAGATGTTATTGGATCTAGGTACGAAATGAACCCAATTTCCTGATCTGATTCTCTGGAGTCTGAGAGGAATACTGCTCACAGTGTGGGATGCGCGGTTCAAATGTTGTCATTCACCCAGTCGATCACTGCTTGTTCAGTTTGGGCACCCAAAAGGATCGGATGGGGCTACGGGGATTGCGCACAGTACATGCGCTGCAGGTTCTAGAGATTTTAAAGGACAGGTAATTTCCCATTCCCCGTGCGGCTCCCTCCAGCCCGTTGCCTCGGATTCTGAATCCTTACTGATTTACAAAAGACTCCTCAGATATAAGAGTTAAGGCGATCTTCGGAAACCAGCGCGAAGCGCGAGGCAAGACCTATCAGAGCTTTTCCCTAAACGGCGCACTCTCGGGAGTATTCAGAGCTGGCCTTAACACAAAACAAAGACATCGATGAGAAATCATGGAACGCTTCTCCTAATGCTGTGCGTGCTTGCCACGACGCTAGTCGCGCCGGCAATTGCCTCGGACGAGAAGCGAGTCCAAGGTCCAAACATCATCATGATTCTCGCCGACGACATGGGTTACGGCGACATAGGTGCCTATAATCGCGACAGCAAAATTCCTACGCCTCATTTGGACCGTCTCGCTGCTGAGGGACTCAGCTTCACCGACGCTCACTCGGCTTCCTACTGTACGCCCTCTCGATACGCTCTTCTGACCGGTCGTTATCTGTGGCGCACTCGTCTGGGTTCAGGCGGTAATATTGCCAATTTTGCCGGCACTGTCATCGAGCCGAACCGCACCACACTGCCGCAGATACTGCAACGCGCAGGATACTACACTGCGCTCGTAGGTAAGTGGCATCTGGGCATCGATTGGCGGCTGCACGACGAGTCTGAGCGGAATCTGATTTTCAGCGATCCGAATTACCAGAATTTCAAAAATATCGACTTCCGCTCCCCCGCACTTCGAGGACCCAAAGATTGCGGCTTCGAGTATTCCTTTGGAACAGCAGGCTCCGCTGAGATGAACCCCTCCACCTTCATCGAGAATAATCGGGTCAAAGTGATTCCCACCTTGACCACTGCACAGGTGAGGGAAAGGCACGGAGAATGGTATGGTCGTGACGACAATATCATTGCCGAAGGCTACAGCATGGACGGCTTGGTGCCGACTCTCTCGGCGAAGGCGCTGGAAGTGCTCGAGACTGCCGCTCGTAGTCAGAACCGACCCTTCTTCCTTTACTACGCGATGACCGCTCCGCACAACCCCATCGTACCGAATCAGGAATTTGTCGGCAGCAGCCGTGCTGGCTCGTATGGGGACTTCGTTGTAGAACTCGATCATTATGTGGGCCGATTACTACAAAAAATCGACGAAATCGGGATCGCACGAGACACTCTCGTCATTTTTGCCAGCGACAACGGTCCCGTCAACCGCACGAAAGGCTACCAGCAACGCTGGGTGCGCGGTGATGTTCAAATCTATGGGCACGAGAGCAATGGCCCCTTTGCTGGCTGGAAAGGCGGTCTGCAAGAGGGAGCACATCGCGTGCCATTCATCCTTCGATGGACGGGCCACATCGCGGCGAATGAGACATGCTCCACCACGATTTCCTTCACCGACCTTCTGCCCACCTTGGCGGACTTGCTACACCTGCCCATCGACCGTGACACGGCCGAAGACGGAGTCAGTTTCTATCCGGCTCTGCTGGGAGATCAGCGACCTGCTTCCTTTCACGAGGCGATCGTACATAATCACAGCAAAGGCGCCTTCGCCCTCCGTCAGGGAATCTACAAGCTCACGGTCAATGGACCCAAGACGGTCAGCGAAGTTCTGGACGCTTCCGTCTCTGCATCCTTAGCCCTCCACAATCTTGAAACGGATCAGAAGGAAGAGATCGACATCGCAGCCCAACATCCGAAGCTGGTGACTGAAATGCACGAGCTGCTGAAAAAATATCTGCGGGAAGGGCGTAGTGACGGACGTTAGAGAATCCTAGGTGGCGAAGATTCGTTGAGTCGACGACTCCCGCCTGCTCACGGATCAAATAAAAGAATGCGTACTCCAAGCGCTCGAATGCGTAGTGGATGAAGGACGAGGTCGCCCCTAGGTTTTAGACTTCGATGGCTATGAACTCATCCTTTCTTTCTTCCCTCTTGGCAGGCCTGCTTTCTGTGGGGCTACTCGCATCCGCCAGCGCCTCGCCCGTCACTTTGATCAAGGACGGCAAAGCCAATGCCAGCATCGTCGTGCAGAAAGAGGCACCGGCACCGGTGAAAAAGTCCGCCACGGATCTGCAACTCTATTTGAAAAAGCTCACCAGCGTCGAGCTGCCGCTGATCACTGACGGGCCAGAGGTGAAGGGAGCATCCCTGAATGTGGGCCGCACTTCCACTGCACAGGACAGCGACTTTCCCGATCTGCAGATGAATCCCGAGACCTATGCCATCACTCAGCGCGGTGGTAACATCTATTTCGCCGGGAATCATCCTTCTCCTATCGCCTTTGCCGTATATTCCTTCCTTCAGGATCAGCTCGGGATTCGCTGGTTTGCCCCAGGAGAGGATTGGGAGTATGTGCCCGTTTTATCCGAGGAGAAAAAGCGCAACTTTACGATCGATGTGCAAAATGTGGTCTCCGAACCGAGCACGAGTCCTCGCATCTGGAGCGGCCATCAGTGGACGCAGGACTGGAAAGACTGGTGTTTGCGAAACAAGGCGGTGCAAAGCGAAAAAGTGAATCGGCGCAACTTTCAAAACTACATTCACCGCGTCTTCCCTCCCTCCAAGTACGGAAAAACACATCCAGAATATTATCCACTGATCAAGGGTGAGCGCTGGATCCCTGATTCCGACGGACGCACCGACTGGTGGCCCTGCATGGGCAGCCCCGAGGTGCAGCGAGTCACAGTGGAATACATACGCGAGCACTTTCGCAAGCATCCAGAGTCCGACTCCTTCTCCCTAGGCATGGACGACATCTATCACATGTGCGACGACCCGCAGTGTCATGCCCTGGATGGAGACCCCGTCGAGAGTCCGAACCGCAGGAAAGCCTATTCCTCCCGCTTTTACAAATTCGTGAATATCATCGCCAAAGAGATCAAGAAATCGAATCCCGACAAATTCATCGGCATCCTGATCTACAGCATCACCGTCGAGCCGCCGTCAGACGTGCTCAAGATGGAGGACAATGTCTTCGGTTTTCTCGCCGACGGCAGTGTCGCTCAGTGGTATCAACCAGGAAAGAAGGCAGAGTGGATGGAGCGCACTCGCGAATGGAGGAAGCGGGTGAAATACCTGTCACGATACGACTACTATGGGATGGGGACACATGTGCCCCGCGTTTTCCCGCACGCCATCTCCGAGTCAATTCAGTTCGACAAAGAGCTAAAATTCGAAGGCATGTATGTGGAGTTATATACCTTTCTGCCTCAGACAGCTCCAATGATATGGGCCTTCGCGCAACAGCAGTGGGACTCGGGGAAAAATATCGACTTCTTGTTGCACGATTTTTACAGCAAGATGTTTCCCGATTCAGCAACAGAGGTGCAGGCTTACTTTGACCTGATGGAATACTCCTGGAATTCCAATCGCCCCGATCACACGGGGTGGGTGCATCGCAATCTACTCCATCAGGCGACTTCGATCTCGGCAGAGGCCGTGGAACTGGGTCGGGAAAAACTCGTGGAGGCAATCGCCCTCGCAAAGACTTCGCTGGAGAAAAAACGTCTCGACGTAATTCTGGGTGGTTTACAATTCGGCAGTTACGCTGTGCTTCAGTATGACTTGGCGCAGCGCCTAGGCGAGGCTCAGATCAATAGCAAGGCTCAGGCCGAAGCCGCGAAACGCGAACTGATGAATCTGGCTGAGCTGATACGCGACCGCCGAGTGTTTTGGGACAGCGCGGTCGAGCGTCAGGATCTGCTGGGGGCCAATGCAAGGGCAATGCTGGCACCCGGCCGCCGAGGGCGAAGCTACATCCAGACGGATTTTACCGTGCTGGAGCGACCGGCGATCCCAGCTCTCTTAGGCCTGCTTAGTTGGTATCGGAGCCACCAACCCGACCAGGAAGCGACACTGGTCGCAGAACTGAACGACTCGTTCACGGAAGGTCTTCTGCACGATATTTTGGCCGCTCGTCACAACTTGGATCGAGCACGTCGAGCGGAGGTGAAGTCGCTGCTCACGAACCACGAGTTTCGGGTGACTGCTGGAGGAAAAATTCCGGAGAAATGGAGTCAGTGGAGCCGCCACAACACGGCCAATTTCAGTATTGCATCCGGTCGCGAGTCGCAAGAGTCGGCAGTCAGAATCGAGGTGCCCGAGACCGAACCCGCGAAGCATGATATCGGGGTCGTGTATCAAAACCTCTCCGCCAAGCCGGGAAACCAGTATGTCGCCACCGTCTGGACGAAGCTGGACAATATCGACCGGGCCGGTAATGTCTCGTTAACGCTCCACTGGTCGGGTAAGTCGGGGCGCCTGCAGCGCTCGGTTTCGAGAGTGAGCGCGGCAAAGTCTGAAGGATGGCAACAACTCGTAGTGACCGGGGTCGCACCGGAGGAGACAAGCAGCGTCGCCGTCCAATTTGGGGCAGAGGATACCTCAGCAAGCTTCACCGGAGTCGAGTGCTTCCTGATTGAAGCAAGTGTGAAGTAATTCGGAGTATCGGTGCGTTAGCTGTTTAGATCACCAACCCGCGGATTCAATTACCTTACGCACACTGATTTATCCTTCCTGCCCCTGATGCACCGCCCTCAATAATCCTTCCGCTTCCATACGGATCTCATTCACCGTTTTGATGATTTCATGATGCGAGGCGAGTTCCTCCTCAAATTGCTTTCGTAAGGAATTCACATGTGATTCAGCTTCCCCTAGCAAGTCAGAGATCGCATTCTCAGCCTCCTTTCTTAACGCAACCTCTACTTTGTCAGTGAATTCCTCTAGTCCTTTTCTTACTTCCCAGCGAGCATTCGTCAGTTCTTTTTCCTTTTCTTTTTCCTTGATTGTTGCGCCAACCTCGAAAGCTATACAGAGTCCAGCTAGGACCATTCCAATGATGGGAATGGCATTCGTCATTCCTTTGGCCATATTCGCCGCACCCCACGGTTGAAATTTGAATCCAGACCATTTGCCAGCCCCGCGGATAATACTGGCCAATGGCAGTTTGGAGGCTTGGCTGGCAGTCACAAAGCCGACATTAAAGTTGAGACCACTAGCCAGAGCTAGTTGGTGCAGGTGTTTGAATATCTGAGGAGCTCCAACACTCGTGCCGGCTGAAAGCTCTCCTGTGATGCCGCTGTCCAATTGAATGCGAGTAAGGAAACTCTCCATCAAGGAATGGTTAAATTCCTGATTCATTTCCTTGCTCAAGCTTTCAGCTTCCGCTTCTAGCTTCTGACTGATTTGATCATATGCATCCTGTTCAATCTTTTGCACTTGGTTCAGAACTGTCTTGTGCTCATGTTCGAAGTCCTCACATACCCCGATTTTTAGAACGAGCTCTCGACAAAGCGCTTTGATTTTTCCTATCTCTGTCAAGATGATGCCATCAATCGCCACGCTTACCGTGCGACGTGACCGCTCTATCACTCCACCTAGTTTTCTCAGGATATGACTCCTGAGGCCATCGGAATCGTCACCTTTGGCGACTTCATGGGTTGCTGCATCTAAATACGACAAGAGGATACGTAGAGGGGTATCTAAGCGAGCGATGATGCGCTTGCGCTCGATGAAAGAATTCAACTCGTCGATGAAGGCGTCAAAACGGCTCAATTGCTTTAATTCCTCATCTTCTTCATCTTGGCCTTCGATTTGATCACATGCGTCACAAAACACTAAGGGAAAGGCTGATAGATCGTTAGGGTAGAGAGACTCCTGTAAGGAGGCTTTGTAGTGCTGAATTCGCTCTTCAACAGGACCACCTTCACCTGACATTTTGTTGAGTAACAGCATCATCTTACCCTGATAATTTTGATCATAGGCAAGCTGTTTAAAATTGGATAAAGTGGTGGTATTAAACAGGCTATATGTCAGACAAAAAACCAGCAGATCCGCTTTGGCGATAGCACGATAGGTGATCTCGTCGTGATCTTGACGTTCTGTCCATAAACCAGGGGTATCGACTAGATGGACGCCATTCCATTCGTAGGATTGGCACTGATCTGTGGTGATATCAGCTGAAATTTTAATATCGCGTCGCGAGGTCAGGGCGGAGATCAAGGAACTTTTTCCCGCACTGTATTCACCGATAAAGGCGATAGTCAGCAAGCCTCTGTCCTGAAATTCAGAAAGATCCCGCTCCAATTTTTGCTGTAGATCAGTGTCTTTCCATTCAGGCGATTGTAATAACCGCACTAGCTTCTGTTTGATAAGATTTAGTTTGGAACCGTATTCGGCAGCAGTGAGATCCATGTCTAATTTACCTCTGATTGGAGACTGATTTGTTCTTGGATGACAGCACTTACCTTTTGTGTGTCACCAGGAAAAGAATGACTGGTTGCTAGGCGGATCTCAACGTGATCCCCAACCTCGCGTTCCACGGAGTGAATGCGCTCCAGCCACTCCACTTTGGACGCACTCGATGTATCCTGAGATGCAAACGCCAAGATACGGGCAGCATAGTGTTCGTTGAGAAGCTGGATATAGCCGGTGATTTTTTTCTCGGCGTTCTTCAGTAAAATACTCGTTTCAGACAAGACATTAGCACTTTCAGTGAAATAGTCAGAGATTCGGCGAGTGAGATCGGAGCATTGGAGCTCATAGGATTGGAGAATAGCTTTTACAGTCTCCGCTTCTGAATTATCAAGGCTTTTCGTGAGCTCCTCTGTTAGCTTGGATACAGCAGTGCTTTTGGACTTGGTCTTCGAAGGAAGTATCATACTCACGATTCCTAGTAACAAGCTCGATGCAATCAAGATGATACCAACAATTAGAACAGCTTCTCCTAGAAAGAAGGTGGCCACACTACCAGTTATCAAACTCCCCCATTTGGTCACTTCTTTGAGGATTCTGACGCCCGTTCGATTCTTGATTTCTCTGCTATTTAAATGAACCGTACTCAACAAGCTCAGTTCTTTACTTATTTCGTCCAATAAGTCTCTCGTATCGTCATTAAAGCCCTCGGTAGCTCTTGTCAGAGCATTTTGTGACTTCTTCTCAATTTGATAATCTTCTACCAGACGCTTCCAATTGGCATTGAGCTTTCTCGTGCTGGATTTCCAGTGTTCTTCCACAAAGGCTGGGATTCCATCTCGTATGCCATTAAAGGCACCGATGATCTCCATTTGTAGGAGTTGCTTATGATCGTCGGCTGCCTGCGTTAAGCGACGAACACTAGTCTCAGCTTGTTTCTGCCTGTCTTCTCCGGCAGCGGCACAAGTATCCGCGCTGGCTTGCAATTCATCTCGAATATCTTCCAAATCAGGCACGCTACTCCCCAGCATGTTTTGGCTGCGGCGCAGGATACCTTCCTCTATTAGGGAGAGGCGCAGTGTATCAATGAAATTCTGGAAGCGACTAGCCCGCATCAGGGCATCTGCCTCTGGATCAGCCGGATTTTCAACTGCCATACGGGCCGCTAGCAACTGCACCGGTATAATGGGAAAATCCGGACTGCCATAGTGTTGGGCCGCATCGCGCCGAATCCTGTCAAGATGTCCTCCGAGATTTGATTTCTCATCAGAAAAAGGGCGATCAGGAGCGGCTAGAAAGCGTCTCTTCCTAACTTCAGAAGAAAGATCTGACTTCAGGTTGAGTACAACTACCAAGGGCTTGCCCTTTTTCCTAAGTTCTTCGAAAAAGCGAAACTCGTCTACCTGTTGGTTGTCGTTCGTCATGACAAAGCAGATCAAATCAGCCTCGTCCACGACACTCGCAGCGATCTTACTCAACTCCTCGTCTCCGGGCGTTATGATACCGGGAGTATCGATGATACGTAGGTTCTTCCACTCGTAGACATAGTTGATCCGAGTGGTGTTTTGCCTACCCGCTCCTATCCCCTCCCAACCACCGCCCGTGAGAACGGCATGCAGGGTTGACTTACCAGCCTTGCTGCGTCCTAGGAAGGCAATGGAGTAATAGGAAGCCGCTCGTTGCTTCTTACGATGCACTTTTTTCAGATTCTCTAGATCTCTCGTGATCATCTGATCAATATGCTGATCAAGACTCTCGATTTCCGATAATACAGCCTTCGCGGTCCTCGATTCTTCACTGCTGGCAGCTTCTCGAATTTGCTCCACCTTCCCTGCCAATTCCTCTCGAAGCTTTTTAAGAGTTAGATCCACCCCGTCATAACAGGGATAAACGATTCCTAGATCTTCTTGTCCAATTTCTTGGCAGCGGTGAATCACTTCGTCGTACTTAGGTCCGGCAAATAGAGCTTCTAGGCGATATTCACGAACCCGATCTTGAAGCGACGAAGAGCCAATGGATGCGACGATACGATCCACTCGCTTTTCTCCCAAAACCATGTCAACTCCCCGTAAGAGACGGGCCATGATTGAGACAGCTGAGTTTTCTACGACGGTTCGCTTCTCGATTAAACGCTGAGTGCTTTCCTGTGCCTGATCTTGAAGCGCAACATATCGGGACTGGCTCCAGTTCCATCGTAATCGCAAACTTTCCAGCAGCTCCTGTTCCTCGGGGTGAATAAATCCGTCGAAGTACGATGCCAATACAGCTAATGACAGCGCTTCTTCTTGTTCAGATTTGGAAATACTTTCGATTACATCATCTAGAGACACGAGCGCTTCCTCACCTGATAAAATCTTTCGAGCAACTGCCTCGGTGGCGGCGGAGACATTCCTAGCCTGAGCGATTGACTTGATAAACAAGAGTTCGTTCTGATGCAATTGGCCATCCACACATAAGACGTGAATGGCTAGCAGATAAGGATAATCGAGAGTCGTATCCATGAGAAGGGGAAGAATATTGGGATACTCTGCGGAAAAGACAATGAAGAAAAAGCGTCAAGGACATATGAGCTTCTAATGCTGTAAACTACTCATACTCAGAATTACCACGGACAGGCTTTTTCTTGTTACGACTGCGCCTTCATCTACGGCCTGTCCCTCCTTCCTGCGGACAACGTCCACCGTCAGCACTTCCTCCCCTTCGATCTACACATTATGGCCACCACATCCCCTGGAAGAATGAGAAGACACTAGCATTCCCACTCGAATCTTGGGGCGCGGCAATATCCGAGTGCCTGTGCGAGCGGAGTGGGCAAAAGGCAAAACGAGACATGAGGCATCCAAGATGCATTTGCCTCAGATAAGGGGTGACAATGAAACAGAAAACGGCCAGACTTGCCACGTGAGCATCTTTTCAAGATACCATCCATTGGGAGCACCACAAAGATTCCCGGATCTTGGCAGTGGATCTGCCAAAAGCACGACAGAGCCAAAGTTGATTGGGACACGATTGCCTAGCAGCCAGGGGGCGCAGCCAATCAGCACGCACCTTTTCCCGCAAACAATCCATTTGCTGTCCGCCACATCGCAAACTTTTTTAGAAAGCAACTTATTGTTATCATGAAATCAATCCTACAACAGGCGCTGGCTCTGCTCTCTTTACTGGGAGTGGCAGGCCAGGCACAAGAACCGGCAGCGCAAGCCGAACACGAGCTGCTGTTTCGTAATGTGCGCGTGCTCGACACCCTGCACGGAAAATTGAGCGAGCCGACCCAGTTGCTGATTCGCGGCAATCATATCGCAGCTATAGGTGAAGCCGCAAAACCCTCGGCCACCGCCCACACGATCGAAGGGCGTGGGCGCACTCTGATGCCGGGCCTCATCGATGTCCACTGGCACAGCACATACACCGCACTATCGCAGGCGGAAATGACCGCACCGGATACCACGCTAGAGCAACTCACCGTCATCGTCGCTGCCGAGTCGACCCGTACCTTACAGCGAGGTTTCACCTCAGTGCGTGATGTCGGCGGACCTGTCTTCGAGCTGAAAGCAGCCATCGACGCAGGCAAAATTCAGGGACCGCGAATCTGGCCGGCCGGAGCCACCATCAGCCAAACCGCCGGCCACGGCGATTTACGCGCTCCGCACGAGCGCTCCCGTCGCTTTTTCAGCAAACCGTCGCGGGCCGAAGAACTGGGGGCAACGATCATTGCCGATGGGCGCGACGAGGTGCTCACTGCCGTGCGCGAGAATCTGCGCATGGGTGCCAGCCAGATCAAGGTGATGGCTGGTGGCGGTACCTCCTCGGTTTACGATCCGGTAGACGTGACCCAATACACGCTGGATGAAATGCGCGCCGCCGTTGAGGCTGCCGAGGACTGGGGCACCTACGTCACCGTACACGCCTACACTCCACGAGCCGTGCGCCGCGCCATTGAGGCCGGCGTGAAATGCATTGAGCACGGCCAATTATTGGACGATGAGACCCTGGCATTGATGGCAGAAAAGGGCGTATGGCTATCGATCCAGACGCTGCGCGCCAGCACGCCGGACATGGACCCCATGCGACGTGAGAAGCGCAAGCCGGTGATCGAAGGTCAGGCACGGGCCATCGCCTCCGCCAAGCGCCTCGGCGTGCATATTGCCTGGGGTACTGATTTTCTCTTCGAGCCAAAGCTCAACGCCGAACAAAATCAGTTTATTCTCAACATGCGCGAGTGGTTTGAGCCTTCCGAAATTCTGAAAATGGTCACCTATGACAACGCCCAACTGCTGGCCCTATCGGGCTTGCGCAGCCCTTACCAAGGACAGCTTGGCGTGGTGGAGGAAGGCGCCCTGGCCGATCTATTGCTAGTAGAAGGCAACCCGCTGGAAAACCTGGAACTTCTTGCCAATCCCGAACAAAACTTTTCGGTAATTGTGAAAGATGGGCAAGTGATCAAAAACGCGGACTGATCTCTGCCGTCTCTCAATGGATCTTCTCATCTTCCGACTTCGAAAAAGAACGCAGCAAAGACCGCTCCAAGCTCAAGCAGCGTGATGG
>JBDHQE010000135.1:0-10004 GCA_039806885.1 Verrucomicrobiales bacterium | reverse complement strand
GAGAGTCAGCACCACGATCGCCAGGCTCGTGTATAGGTGAAGATCCAGCGCTCGACCGGAGAAATCCTCCATGAACATGAGCAGGCAACCCGCTGTTGTCGATCCGATCGCCCCAATAAAACTGACCCAGAGGATGAACGGAATCGATCTCTTCAGATATCCAAAAGCGGTGAAGTAGCTCAAGACATCCATCACGAAAGCGACGGAGATGAGTCCGATCGGAACATGGACAATCAAAACGTGAAATCGAGCGAAGAAATGTAAAAAAGTCTGATTGAGAACTTTTTCCTGATCCGCATACCAGATCGCTCCGATAGCGGCAGCCCAGAGCACACCGAGGATCAGCGCCACCCTCACCGAGGTGGAAGAAGAAGCAGTGGAGGTTGTGTCGTCGTTCATGAATGAATTCTGATTTTGACTGTCGTGCGAAGATTTGGATTGGTCAACGCCTGCACTGTGGCACAAAAACGGCGGTGGGCTACTCAGGAAATGAGGAAGCTTCAATCTATTTCCTTCAGGGCAATCTTATCGCTTTCGAATCCTAGATCGCAACATTGTGATCGAGCGATAGTGCCGGAATTACAAGGGCGAGCAACCGCTCACGCTCTTGCAGCATGGCACAAAATGTCAGACTCGGCAGCCCCGAGTCTGACTTCCATGAGGGAAGATTCTCCGATCACCAAGTCGGTGCGAAGGGATTCTGCACCTCCTCGATGTCGCGACGGGTCGCTGGACCATGGCCGGGTAGGATCAGAACATCGTCCGCAGTAGTCAGTAGCACCTGCCCCAGACCGCAGCAGGCCTGACGATAGCTTGCCGGATCGGGGCATCCTCCCATGGAACCTGCGAACATCGCATCGCCCGTAGCCAGCCATGAATACGACGGCCCGACAAAATGGTAACCCCAACCTTCAGGATGGTGACCTGGCAAGGACACGGCGGTGAGTTTACCCCCACCCCATGCGATGCCTCGAAAGCCCACCTCCAACGGCTTCAGAATGCGCGCACCACTTTTTTCTAAAAACGGTAGGCCTCCGATGTGATCGTGATGCGTGTGCGTGATGATGACCGTCTGGGGAACGCGTCCCTTGAGTGCCGTCTTGAGCGATTCTTCATCCGGTCCCGCGTCGATCAGGAGCGTCTCGCCAGCGGACTCGATCCACCAAGCGTTGACCGTTTCCCCATCGAAGGGCAGAACCAAGGCCTCGATTCCTGCAGGTAAGGTCACCGCATCGAAGGCTGGCGAGAGCGATCCCAGAGCCTCGACTCCCAGACCCAGAGTTTCTGCCAGAGCGGTCAACTCAGGCTGCGGACCGTCTCCATCCAGCCACTTCTGCAAAGTCGTAGGATCCAGCCCCGCCTGACTCGCAGCGGTAGTGACGTCGAGGCCACGCCCTCGGATGGCTTTGGTGACAATATCAGATGCTGTATCATATCGATTCATGCGATTACATTCACCACGATGGAGGCTTGGGCAAGCTGCAATGGCCATGACGGTGTTACAGATGTCGCGTGCTCGACAAGGGCGGACATTTCGTGAAACAATGCCGCATCTTATTATCGTTGTTATGCGCTGCTTTGATCGCTCCTTTCGATTTTCCCTTTTTATTCTCTTCCTCTTTCTTTTCTGTTGGGCGGGGAGTGATCATGGGCTGTGCGCAGAGCTCCAGATTTCCGATCTTCTTCCCCGAGCGAATCTCTGTCGAGCGCTGCGAAAGACAGATCTCGCGATCACTGCCTCGTGGCATGGCCAGCATCCGCTGGTCGCAACCCTATCACTAGAATTGCCCCCAGGGATTCGACTCCTTAACTCAGAGCAGAGTAGAAGTGTTTCTCTCGCCCCAGAGGAAGAGACCCCCTGCATCTGGGAAGTTGAGGCTCCAGACGAAGGATTGTATCAGTTTCGGCTCGTCATTCATGCGAAAGAACTCCCTCCTATGGAGCGCACATTGTCTCTGCGCTTTCTTCCTCCCAGAGAAAAGCGCATCCTCTCTGCAATCCCCGATCCTCAGCCTGTCACGACTGATTTCCTCATCGGAGCACACGCCTGTCCTCTGTGGGAAAAAGACAAACCTCGCATGTGGGACAATATTCACAAACACCCTGAGCGCACCCCAGCTTTGGGTTTCTATTCGCAAGAGAACCCCGATGTAGCGGACTGGGAGACAAAGTGGGCAGTGGAACACGGAATCTCGTTTTTCGTCTATTGCTGGTATCGCGATGGCCAGGGAGGAGCAGTAAAAACGAGGTTCGGTAGTGCGATCCACGACGGACTATTTCAGTCTCGATTCGGAGATCAGATGAAATTCACTCTGATGTGGGAAAATCAGAATCGCGGGGAGGCGGGTGTCTCCGACCAGCGTGATTTGATGGAAAATCTACTCCCCTACTGGATCGAAAATTATTTCTCTCGTAGCAACTATCTCCAAATTGATGGGAAACCGCTGCTCTTCATCTACCGTCCCACTTTTCTAATCGACGATCTCGGAGGCGAGGAAAATGTCCGGCATGCCTTTGACAAAATGCGCGAGACCTGTCGTGCTGCGGGTTTCAAGGGACTCTGGCTGCTCGGAGAATATCGCGGCACCGATCCGAAACCCATCGAGCAAATGAAGAGGCTCGGACTGGACTACACCTTCGCCTACTGCTGGCCGGTCCCAGGCAGCCCCTCGCCAGAAAAGGCGATCCAGACGCAGATCGAGTCGATCACGAAGGTCCAGCAACTCAACATCCTCCCGCAAGTCCTGACGGTATCACAGGCATGGAGTGGGTGGAGGGACGAAGGCAGTCTATGGAAGATTCCACCAGATGAATTCGAGACGCTCCTGCGCCGAGCGAAAACGATCGCCGAGACGCTGCCAGAGAATGAGCTAGGGAGAAAGATGATGCTACTCGACAACTGGAACGAATGGGGCGAAGGACACTATATCGCCCCTTACCGAGAGTATGGATTCGGCTATCTCGATGCTGTGAGGCGTGTTTTTTCCACTGCCCCTGAAGCGCACGACGACCTCCTGCCTGAAGACATCGGCCTAGGCCCCTACGATACCGAGATGCGAGCCATCTTTGCCCGCGAGGCGAGGCTTAGCCGTCAGAGTACACGAGTCATCCGTCGTGCCGATGTGCCCGAGGGGCTGATTGCTTGGTGGGATTTCGATGAAAAGCCAGATGATTCAGAAGTCATACTCGACGTGTCTGGCCATCGTCTCGGCGGGGTGATCCACCGAGCCGCCCGAGTTACCGGATTTCGAGGTCAGGCACTGGAATGCGCGGGAGGGAGCGTCACCGTAGCGCCCGATTTACAGCCAGAGCTGGGCGAAGCTTTTTCCGTCGATTGCCGTGTCTGGACAGACAAAAGCGACCAAAGCGACAAATGGTTTCTCAATCGCATTTTCGGGGATCATACGTCGGGGGGATTTCGCTTTGGCCTAGCTCAAGGACGTGCAGCGTTTCACCTACCTCTGACTCCATGGAGCCATCAGATCGCAGCTCGCAATCCTCTACCGCTCGGGCGCTGGGTCCATCTCGCGGCGACCTTCGACGGGCAGAAAATACGACTCTATATGGACGGGCAGGACCAAGGTGCATTGGAGCGCCCAGGACCCGTCGGGAGAGCGACGGGGCCCTTGGTCCTAGGCAATTACGCCGTCGATCATGCCGCGCATTTCACAGGACGCCTAGATGAAGTGCGCCTGTGGAAGAGAGTGCTGACACCCGAGGAAATTCACAGCTTTGCCACAGAAAAATAGGACCGTATCCGGATTTAGGCCACTTCCCGAATTTTAGAAACCCTGATAGCCTGCTGCCACATTCGAGCCATACATGAAATCTTCCACAGACTCCCATCCAACTCAGAATCAGCCTTCTTCGTTCACTCGCAGGGCCTTTACTAGCACAGCTGGACTCATCTCAGCAGCCTCCTTCTTACCCCATGGAATCTACGGTCAAGATGGTGTAGGGAAAAAGCTCCGCGTTGGGATCGTGGGAGGTCGTTTCGGTCTGTCATTTCAGTTTCACGAACATCCCGACTGTATCGTCGAAGCGGTCAGCGACTTACGTCCGGAACGTCGCGAACGACTTCAGAAAACATACCGCTGTGAAAAAGTCTATCCCTCGCTGGCGGAACTGGTCAAAGACCCGAATATCGACGCCGTCTGCCTATTTACTCCAGTACCCGATCACGCCGATCATGTGAGACTCTGCCTCTCCCATGGGAAGCACGTCCTCTGCGCCGTGCCTGTAGCGATGACGCTGGAAGACTGCCAATCCCTGATCGATCTGGTCAAGAAAACGGGACTGACCTACATGATGGCAGAAACGAGTTGCTGGCAGCAGTTGACGATCTCAGCTCGCAAGTTCTACGAGGAAAAGGCCTTCGGGAACCTCTACTACATCGAATCCGAGTATCATCACCCCGGATTGGACGAATTGTATTTCGAAAATGGAGTGCGAACCTGGCGCTACGGGATCGCTCCGATGAATTACCCGACTCACTGCACCGCCCATTTGGTGACGGTAACGGGCGAGCGACTCACGGAGGTAAGCTGTCACGGATGGGGCGATGACAATCCCATTCTGAAGGATAATCCCTACAAAAACCCTTTCTGGAATGAGACAGCGCTATTCAAGACCAATCGCGGCAACTCCATGCGCGTGGCTGTGTGGTGGAGAGGAGTCGTGCAAGGCGGCGAGCGGGCGCGATTTTTCGGCGACAAAATGAGCTTCTATTACAATGGCCCGAACAATAGCGATCCTATGATCGTCAAGAGCCAGCAAAAAGAGAGCACCGAGAAGGACTCCGGAGGATTCGTCCGGGCAGCACAGGTGATCGAGAAATACGAACCCGTCCGCTGGTGGGAAACGGATATGCTGCCCGAGCCCCTCCGCCACAACAGTGGACATGAGGGCTCGCACACCTTCATCACGCACGAATTCGTCGATGCTGTGCGCAAGCAGCGCAAGCCTCAGGTCGATCTCTACACCGCCATCGCCTGCACCGCCCCCGGGATCGTCGCGCACGAGTCCGCACTGAAAGGCGGCGAGAGCCTGAAAGTGCCGCAGTTCGATCCCGCGTGAGAGCGAAACGATCTACATATTCACACCGTGGGAGTGATCCTCCCGCGCGGCATCCAGTGGGCCATCTCCTCCTCGGCGGGGCGTCCCTGTCGGTAAATATTGATCAGAATGCCGACCGCCACTAGAGTCATCACTAGTGAAGATCCGCCATAGCTGATCAGAGGCAGTGGAATCCCCTTATTCGGCAGAATCGAGGTGGTGACCCCGATATTCACGAAGGCCTGCAGGGAAATATAGCTGGATAACCCGACGGCGAGGAGCGAACCGAATCGGTCCGGCGCATGGTAGCCGATCACATAGCCGCACACCATGAGAGTAATGAAAGCGAGGACGATCAAAAAGGTCACATAGAGTCCCATCTCCTCCGCGATCATTGGAAAAATAAAATCCGTCTGGGCGAAGGGCATGTAGAGCATTTTCAATCGCCCTTCTCCGATTCCCCGTCCGCTCATCCCGCCCGATCCGATCGCCATCAGCGAAATCCACTGCTGGAACCCCTCATCGAGCCGATACTTCTCGGGATCGAGAAAGGCTAAGATCCGCTCTATGCGATTCGATGCATAGCTCAGCATCCCGATGAAACCAATCACTCCCAGCAAAACCACGCCCGTCAGATACTTCCAGTCCACCCCAGCCACGAAGAGCATGAGCAAGGCAGTGGCAGAAATGACGGTGGTGGTGCCGATATCCACTTCGAAGAGCACCAGCGCAAGCGGTACCGCGAGAATGCTCAGCGGATAGATGAAACCCTTGCCAAACGACTTTCCCCGATCCGGATAGCGAAAATACCAAAACGCGAGGAAGATGACAGACGCGATTTTTGCGAACTCCGACGGCTGAATGCGAATGAATCCGACCCCGATCCAACGCTTCTCCCCGTTGATCTCCATCCCGACTCCGGGCAGAAAGCAAAGAGCTAGGAAGAAACTTGTCGCGATCAGAATCCACCAGACATGCTTTCTCCAAAATCGGTAATCAATCGAGGCCGCCACACACAGCGCGACGATCCCAACGATCAACGACACACCTTGGTGTTTCGCCTCGCGATACACATCACTCGCCCCTGCCGAATCTGCGGTGAATGCACAAGTACTCACCAGCATGACGAAACCGATCACGACCAAAAAGGAGACTGCTAGGAGAAGAATCAAAGCACTGTGGCGTTGCATAGAGAATCAGAAGAGAGCAGGATCGTACAGGGTATGGTCCAAGACGTAACAGGGTTCAGTTTCCTGCCGGGATATTCAGTTTTTGCCCGATTTTCAGCGTCTGAGGGTTCGTGATTCCATTGGCACTCATCAGCTTATTAAAGGGCACATTGAACTGCCGAGCGATACCCCACGGAGTATCTCCCTGCTTGACTACATAGGACTGGGCTTTTGAGGGATCAGTCTTGGCTACGGGCTTCTCCACAGCCTTTTCAGCGACCTTTTCCACAGGCTTCGCGACCGGAACCGCCGTAGCTGCCGGAGCTGCCGCTGCCACAGCCGTCGCTTCCTGAGCCACAGGCGGGGCCACTACCTCATTCACTTCCGGAATATCGAGGAATCGTCCGGGATAGAGCCCATTATCCGAGATAATTCCGTTCTTCGCCCTCAGCGCCTGCGGAGAAACATTATACATCGCGGCAATCTCCGTCAGCTTTTCTCCGACGAGAATCTGATGCTGACGCTTCGACGGATCAGGGCGCAGTGGTGCGGGAATGGGCTGGCGAGCCTGAGCTACATCCGTCGCTCCCGTAGCCGGAACCTGCGCTGCGATAGCCTTCTGTTCCTGAACGACAGACTCGAGATTCTGCCGTGCCTTCGTGATGACGACCTCGTGGCTCGAAGCTTTATCGACCATTTTGAAAGCGAAAATCCCACCGACGGCGAGGATGTGCAGCAGGATCACTACGCCAAAAATACGCGGTAGCTTCACATCTGGGGCATCCAGATACCAGTCTTCTTCTTCGACCACATTCGCGGCCAATCTTCTCTCAGCGCGAGCGACGCGGAGGATTCCACGACGTTCTTTGGCGCTGCGACGATTCGTTCTTCTTCGGTTGCTCATCGGTAGGTTATTGGTTGAGGTTGCTTAGGTTGTTGTTGGTTAGTGGATCAATGAATTTTAGTTCGTGAGTTCAGCACGCTTGAGAACGGCTTGACGGAAGGTTTCGCCGCGCACCTGATAGTTCGGAAACATGTCGAAGCTGGAGGTGCCGGGAGAGAACAGGACGATGTCACCGGGTCGAGCAAGAGAACGAGCCAGGTCGATGCTGGCATCGACGTCGGAGGCGAAGCGGCAGGAGACGACTCCATCCCACGCAGCAGCGATGCTCTCTGCTATCTCCCCGATACAGATGGCTTCTCGAACCATTTGCCCTGCCAGATCACGCAGTTCGGAAAAATCGAGTCCCTTGTTCTTTCCTCCTACGATCAGAATGACTGGCTCGTCCTGTCCCGCCAAAGCACTGGCTAGCGAGTGAAGATTCGTCGATTTCGAGTCATTCAAATACAGCGCTCCATCGATACACGCGATGCGTTCACAGCGATGGGGCGGAGCTTGGAATGCGGTGATCGTCGGAGCCACCGATTCCCAGGCGATCCCCAGATCGTCGGCGACGGCCAGCGCTGCCATGACATTTTCCGCGTTGTGCTTCCCTTGAAGGACGCAAGGACGGAAAGCGAAACTACGACCGGAAGCACGATGAAGAATTTCCCCTGCCTCATAAGTCAGATCTGCTTCAGACGAGAACGCCGAGAAGGTCTGTGAACGCGACGCTGGATGCAATGCACACTCCAGCTTGTGAATCGCAAGTCCATCGGACGGTAAGTTCTCGAAGATGCGAAGCTTGGCCGCATAGTAGTCCTCGACTGAATGATAGCGGTCCATGTGGTCGGGGGCAAAGTTCATCCAGACCGCGATGCGAGGTGCGAAGGTGCGAATCGTCTCCAACTGGAACGAACTCAGCTCCAGTACGATCCAATCATATATTTCACCCGAGAGAACCACGTCGCTATAGGGTAGCCCGATATTTCCTGCCGCTACCGCTCTCAGTCCGGCGGCCTGAAGCATCGTCGCGATGAGAGAGGTCGTAGTGGTTTTCCCATTTGTACCCGTGATCCCAATCACCGGGATGTCGGAGCAGCGCCACGCCAGCTCGATTTCCCCGATCACCTCATCCGATACCGCTGTGAAAGCCTGTGAGATCGGCCAAGCGAGATCGATTCCTGGACTCGCGACTGTAACGTCGTAGCGCCCTGAAGGGTGAAGCGCTTCTTCCCCGCAAATCAGTGAAACACCCAGAGCCCGAAATTTCTCCGTGGCAGCCGCCAGTTTTTTCGGATCGCCGCTGTCAAAGACGCAGACCTTCGCCCCGCGAGCACGAGCGAGTGCCGCGGCAGCGTATCCGCTGTCGCCGGCTCCCAGTACTGCAATCTGTTTTTCTGCGAGATCCATTGTTTAACCGCGTCCTTTCTGAACTGTGTTCAGCGAATCTTCAGCGTCATCAGCCCCACCATGGCGGCGATGATGGAAATGATCCAAAATCGATTGATCACCTTATTCTCCTCCCAACCCTCCAACTCGAAGTGGTGGTGAATCGGGGTCATTCTAAAAATCCGTTTGCCCGTCAACTTGTAGGATGCCACTTGGAGCATCACGGACCCTGCCTCCATCACGAAGACGAATCCCACGATCGCCAGCAGGAACTCCTGCTTACAAGAAATCGCGATCATCCCCAGAATCCCCCCGATGGACAGTGAACCTGTATCACCCATGAACATGCGAGCGGGATGGCAGTTGTACCAGAGGAAGCCCAAAGCTGCCCCGACCAGAGCTGAGCAATAGATCGACACTTCACCCGCCGCCGGATGAAACGGCACGAAGAGATATTTTTGCGCCAACACCTGGTGTCCAGCCAAATAGGCGAGTCCGGTGAAGGCCATCCCCGTCGTGATCGTGCAGCCCGTCGCCAACCCATCGAGTCCGTCCGTGAGATTCACCGCATTCGAGGCTCCGATGATGACGATGGGGAGCAGCAGGAGCGTGAACAGACCCATGTCCTGAATCACAGGGAACTTGATCGAAGGCAGCCACAATTGGCGAATGTAGGCGGAAGTCTCAGGCAGCCAATAAAGATAGCCCACAGCGATCACGGCCACCGCGAACTGCACGATCAGCTTTATGCGTCCACTCACCCCCTTGGAATTCTTCTTCGTGACCTTCTTGTAATCATCCACAAAGCCCAGAAGCCCCATCCCGATGGTCACGAAAAGCAAAGTCTGGATGAAGGGATTCGTAATTCGCGCCCAAAGTAAGCTAGAGATCAGTATGGTAGATACGATCAGGATACCCCCCATCGTCGGCGTACCCGTCTTCATCCCGTGTAGTTCCGCCAAGCGATGAACCTCTTCCTTCGTCCGAATCGGCTGTCCGATCTTGAGCGCCGTAAGTTTCAGGATCGTGTAGTTTCCGAAGCCCACCGACAGGAGGAAAGCGGTCAGGGCCGCCCCCGCAGCGCGAACGGTCTGGTACTGGAAGAGATTCAGGATATCGAGATAATCCCATTCTTCCTTGAGTAAGTGCAGATAGTAGAGCATGTCAGAATTTGGATTCGAGAGCGGCGATCACCCGCTCCATTTCGGTACTGCGACTCCCCTTCACTAGGACGAAGTCCCCTGGTTTCAGATGATTCTGGAGAAAGTCCGCCGCCGCGTTGTGATCTGGAAAATTTTCGTTGATCGTGATGTTAGACGCTCCCTCTCCAATACGGGCGGCACGCTCCCCAACTGTCACTAAAATTTCGACTCCGTGCGCTGCTGCTCGTTGCCCCAGGAGGAGGTGCTCAGACTTCTCATGTTCGCCCAATTCGCCCATGTGACCGAGCACGGCGACTCGGCGCCCTGTCACCTTGGCAGATTGCAGAATGCGCAGTGCCGCGAGCA
>JBDHQE010000134.1:0-10053 GCA_039806885.1 Verrucomicrobiales bacterium | reverse complement strand
AGAAACCGGTCCGTCTTCGGTCTGAAAGTAATTATAGAATGAATCCTTCCCTGAGACGAAGGGGCTGTTGTAGGCCTCTGCGGCGAAGGCGATGCCTTTCACGGTCTCCACCAGCGCTCCCAGTTCCTTCTCGTCGTCCGGATTCCCCATGCAGAAGTTATCGAGAATGGCGAGTCTGTCGGGATCGGCACCTGCGGCGACGAGTTGGCGGATGCACTCATCCACACAGGCCACCCCCATGGCATAGGGATCGGACTTACCCCACTCCGGTAGTAAGGACAAGCCCAAAGCCAGAAGTCGCTTGCTGCCGTTGATGCGGAGTACAGTAGCATCCTGCGGTGCATCGCCAGAGGCCCCGGCGAGTGGCTTCAGGACAGTGTTGCCCTGAACCTCGTGATCGTATTCGCGGATGATGGGTTCCCGTGAAGCAATGGCGAAATCGCCGAGTAACTCGCGCAGAATTTCCCCGGCATCCTCCACCTGTGGAGTGGAGGCAACAGGACTCGTCGATGGCTTCGTCCATTGCGAGCGCAGCTCACGGATCGGGGCATCGTGCAGCCGTGATCCGTCCAACTCGCACACGATGCGTCCGTGGTGGGCTACTTTCAAAACGCCCGACCCATCGGCCTCACCCAGTTCGGTCAGTTCCGTCTCATACAGCTCCGCGAGTTTCCTTAATTCCGGCAGAGAGGACTCCTTAACTGCCAACACCATGCGTTCTTGGCTCTCACTGATGAAAATCTCCCAACTCACCAGCCCCGGTTCTTTCAACTTCACCTGATCGAGATCGATGGTGCCTCCGCTCTCTTCCAGCATTTCTCCGGCAGCGCTGGAGAATCCGCCCGCACCGCAGTCAGTGATAAATTCGATCAAGCCCTTCTCTCGCGCCGCCAGCACGAAATCCGCCGCCTTTTTCTCCTCAATGGGATTTCCGATTTGCACCGCCTGCTGGTCGGTTTCGTGACTATCAGTATCGAGAGCAGCGGAGGAAAAAGTCGCCCCGTGCAGTCCATCGCGCCCAGTGCGACCGCCCACCGCGATCACCTTGTGTCCCGTCTCCACCTTTTTCTCGATGTCGGCGATAGGGATCACCCCTGCTGTGCCACAGAAGACGAGCGGATTGTAGATATAGGCATCGTCGAACTGGATGGCTCCGCTAATGGTCGGGATTCCCATGCGATTCCCGTAATCCCGCACGCCGCGCACCACTCCACGCATCATGCCGAGAGGGTGAATGACATCCTGAGCGCGGATTTGATCTGCCGGAGTATCAGGCGAGCCGAAGCAAAATACGTCGATAGAGCCGATCGGCTTGGCACCTTTTCCCGCACCCAGAATGTCCCGAATCACTCCTCCCAGACCGGTATTGGCTCCGGCATAGGGTTCGATAGCACTCGGGTGATTGTGCGTTTCCGCCTTCAGGCACACGGCGAGATCGTCATCCAGCCGAATAAACCCAGCATTGTCGTGAAACGCTGACAAGACGAAATCTGGCTTTCGATCAAAAATTCGCTGCGATACATCGCGAATGTAGGTTTTGAAAAGCGAGTGAATCGTCTCCGGGCCGTCTGAACCCTCGTGCTCGATGGTCGCTCCAAAAATACGGTGCTTGCAATGCTCACTCCATGTCTGAGCGATCACTTCCAGTTCCACGTCCGTGGGTTCTCTCCCCCATTCTGCGTAGAGAGTCTGGATGGCGAGCATGTCCTCTCGGGAGAGCGAGAGCTTCATGAATCGGCTCAGCTCGAGTAGCCCGTCGCCGTCCAGTTCGGAAATTCGCAGGACGCGATAGTGATCGGCTGGCGCATCGGCGATGCGCTCAAGGGGAGTCAGTGGCGCGGTGTCAGACATGGCCGGGTAAAATATTCCATTGGTGAATCGCCGGATTGCAGAGATCCCGTACGAAACGCTCCGGGCTGCCTCCGTCTCCGAAGAGGTAAATTCTCTGCCAAATGCGGAGTTCTTTCATTTCGAAGCCAGGAGACTTGAGTCCGCGATAGTAATCTAGCACCGCTTCCTTTTCCAAATCGAGAGCGCTAGGTTTCATGCCGTATTCAATGGCGAAATCGTAGTCCCACAGGGCGAGCTTTTCACCGACGCACAGACTCTGGCTAATCGGATCGAAAAGCGTCCTCCGCACGAAGGCCTCGACCGGGGCAGAGGTGTCAGAACCCTCGTATTCGATCTCATACCGCCGAGTGCGACGAAAGGTCATAGTCTCCTCCAGCGGCTCATAGAGCAGGCTGTTCGCATCTCCCGCTTCGATGAAGCGGTCGCTGATTTCAAAAGTCTCCCGCATGGATGGGTCGAAGGGTTATCAGGGTGAAGGTGGTCGTGAAAAATCGTCGTGCTTCCCTAGGCAGGTTTTTAACTCCGTCAACTGACAGCGTTCAGGAAATCCCGTTTATTTTTCGCAAGGCTTCGACTTTACCGCGTTTTGCGTAAAAAGACAATTCGGCTTGCCCTGAAGCTTTCAATCTTTTCTGAGCCTCTGTTACTGAGCACATTCCAGCGAGAGAATCGCGGATCGCTGTCATCTTTTCCACCTGGATTGTGAGAAATTCAGGATCGACGTCGGGATTCTTCGGGGCTTCTCCCGCAGACTGGCGAGCACGCAGGATCTCGGTGAAGGCCCGACCCTCTTTGCGACCCTGATCCTTTGCTACTGCGATGGCCTGAATCCAATCCGCATGGAGAAGGGCGAAGTAATCCCGCATCGCTTGCTTATTGCAGTGAATGGCATAGCGGACACCATCCCACTCCTGCTCCAGAGTGGCGCGAATCGAGTCCGTGTCGATCGTGTCCACGAAGAAAAGCTGATCACCCGACTTCGCGAACTCCCACTTCAGATCCCAGAGTCGCAGTCCCAAATCCTCGACCAGATTGCGCACAACCCAGGCTCCCAGCACGGAAAGCCGTCCGATACGGGCGAATTCAGCACCGCTGAGACCACACATCGTCAATGCCTCCTGCTTACTCACCATACGGTCTTCGGGTTCGTGCTTGCTGGTAAAGTCACTGATGGGATGCGTGAGGTACTGCCATGCCATCAGAGGACCATCGCAGCCTAGCTCACGCTCGAACGCAGCCTTTGCCTTCGCATCCATCTGGGTGTATTTGCGGAACACGGAGCTGGCACTGGTGATACCGAAGCGGACGATGCATTCCAGCGGTACGACGAAACCATCTGAATGGGCGAACTTCCCATAATCGAAAAGAGGGCTGCCGAGGAAGCGCGTGCGTTCTGGCTTGAGAATGTGGAAGCGCTTCACTACGTTACAGGCGCTGGGATGAGAGGGAATTCCTGATCGCACCAGCTCACCGGTCTCGGCATCGAGCATTCCGACATGGTGGGTATTCGCTCCGTTCTGACAGCAGAGTTCCAGATCTTCCGAGAGTAATTCCGCCCGATACGCTTCACTAAGTCCGGGATCGGATTGCACCGCTTCTTTGACCCGCTCCCACACAGCAGGATCGCCGAGTCGGGAGTATAGCACATGACGAAACAGGGCACGATTGACGTCGTTACCCTCGATGTCGAAGAGCGCTCCGACATCGAAGACCGAACCTCGCGAGGTGGTCTCCGCGATCATCAGAGAGTCATCTTCAGGCACAGGATAGAGCCGCTGCACCGAACCTTCGTAAAAAGGTTCGCCTAGTTCCGATGGAATTTGTGCTTTCACTCTGGTGAGTGAAGCGAGCACGAGAGAATTGTCACGAGAAAAATGAGGGGGCGATTGATTGAAAAATTTGGATCTTCAATAGATGAGGAACAGGTCGATAGGTCTCACGCTTTATTCATGGCGAGCCCTCGGATGTGCTTTAATTTGTAAGAAAGTCGGAAGCAAGACGTCCGAGTCCCCATGAAAAAACTCTCCGGGTCAAGCTAATGACGGTAGCCACCCGCGATCCACGACATGGTGTCGGCGTATACTCTCCTATCGATTTCTAATTTATCATGTGGCTCGTTCGCTACGTCCTTCAATACAAATATACCGTCGCCGTCTTAGCGATCTTCATTTTCCTCTTCGGCATTCTCTCCATTCGGAAGATGTCTACAGACATTCTGCCGCAAGTGGATGCTCCGGAGTTGAATGTGGTCTGGACCTATACAGGTCTGAATGCTCGCGAGATGGCGGCGCGTGTTGCTACCTATGCGGAAATCGCGCTGCTGAATAACGTCGATGACATCAAGGAAGTCCGTTCTACGACCACAGACGGAATCGGGTTGATCCGAATGACCTTTCAGCCTGGAGTCAATATGGCAGTGGCTCAAGCTCAGGCGACTTCGGTCTCGCAAACTGTTCTGCGTCCTATGCCGAACGGAATGAACCCGCCACTAATCGTCCGCTCCAGCCCTTCCTCTGTGCCCATTATTCAGCTAGTAGTCTCATCTGATCGACTAGGCCCGGGCCAGCTTTCTGACTATGCCCGCTTGATGCTTCGCGCTCAGTTACAGAGCGTACCCGGCATGCGTATTTCACAGCCCTACGGAGGCGCTGCGCGCCAGGTGATGATCGATGTCGATCCCGATGCGCTCCATGCCTTCGATATCACGGTGGCGGAGGTGAATGCCGCTCTCGCTCGTCAAAATCTCACGCTGCCCTCCGGAAATTTGCGGGAGGGGAACCGAGAATTACCCGTGCAGTTGAATGCCAGTCCGAAGAAAATCGACGAATTTCTCGATCTTCCCATCCGAACGATCAACGAGAGAACAATTCTGCTACGCGACGTCGCCGACGTACGTGACGGGGAGGCGATCCCGACGAATATCGCGCGACTGAATGGCCAAAACGCAGTGATGGTGTCGATTCTGAAACTCGGAAACGCATCCACGATAGACATTATCAATGGAATCTTGGAGCGACTGCCGGAGATCCGCGCTGCTGCGCCGGAGGGCGTCATGATCGAGGCGATCTTTGACCAATCTGTTTTCGTTCGAGCAGCAGTGGTGGGAGTCCAGCACGAGATTATTCTAGTGGCCGCTCTTGTGGCACTGGTCGTCCTTCTCTTCCTCGGTTCCTGGCGATCCACTCTCATTGTTCTGACGGCGATTCCCCTTGCCCTACTGTCTTCGGTGATCGGACTCAATCTGGTCGGTGCCACCTTTAATCTGATGACGCTAGGAGGACTCGCGTTGGCGATTGGGATTCTAGTGGATAACGCACTTGTCGAAATCGAAAATACCAAGCGTCACATCGCTCTGGGCAAGCCAGTTCGTCAGGCGATCCTCGATAGTGCGGCTGAGGTCGCGTTCCCGGAGTTCGTCTCCACGCTCTCCATCTGCATCGTTTTCACACCGATCTTCCTGCTGACCGGTACGGCGGCGGATGTTTTCCGTCCACTCGCTCAGGCGGTGATCTTTTCCATGATCGCCTCCTACGTTCTCGCTCGTTCTCTCGTTCCCACTCTGGCGAGTCTCATTCTGCCCACCGAGGAGAGGATCGAGCAAAAGAATGCGGGACACACTCCTCGTGGATTCGCTCGCATTCACCATGGCGTGGAGGCTCTCTTTGAAAAAGTCGGATCTCTCCAGTCGGCCATCCTCCGCCGTTTTCTTGCTCACAAGTGGCTCATCGCGATTCCCGTTCTAATCCTGCTAGCGATCGGCAGCTTTTCCTTTCTCCATGCCGAACGCGAATTTTTTCCAAAAGCAGACGCTGGGTTGATTCGGCTGTTCCTGCGAGCTGAACCAGGGCTACGACTCGACGATACTGCGACGACAGTGGCACGGGTTCACTCAGAGATTCGAAAACTAATTCCGGCGGATGAACTCCAGTTCGTAGTGGAAAATATCGGAATGCCTATCTCGAATAACTTGGCTTGGGTAGATTCTCCCGCCGCGACGACTGCGGATGCAGAGTTGCTGATCCAACTGCATGACAAGCATTCACCCAGTGCCGGATATGAGAACGCGCTTCGCGAGATGCTAAAAGAAAAGTTCCCCAGACTTCAGTTCTTCTTCCAGCCTGCCGATTCTACCTCCCAAACCCTTTCTTCCGGAGCGCCGACTACATTTGAGATACGCTTCAGCGGACGGGATCAAGCGGGAAATCTGAAGTTAGCAGCGCAGATGGAGGAGAGACTGAAGACAATCGACGGGATCGACGATGTCGCTTTGCGAGAAGTACTCCATCGTCCGGGCTATCACGTTCAGGTGGACAGACAGCGTGCTTCGACTTTAGGAATCAGTCCTTCCGATGTAGCAGCTACTATTCTCGCTTCTTTGGGCGCAGGCTCTACCGTAACTTCGAATTTTTGGATGGATCCAGTCGTGGGGACTTCGTATCAGGTGCAAGTGATGATTCCTCCGGCTCGCCTGACCTCGATGGAAGAAATGATGAATCTCAGCGTCCGCGCTGGCGAAGGGGGTTCCATCGTGCCTCTGCGAGCTTTTGCTGAAGTACACCCCAACGAGACCCCGGGATCGATCAGTCGAACCACCCTAAAGCCCACATTCACTATCGTAGCGAATGCTACGCAGCGAGACCTTGGGGCATTGACTGCCAAGATCGAGTCCATCCTGCACGAACTGCGCCCCGAGCTAAAGCCTGGAAACTCGATGGAACTTCACGGTCAAGCAGCTCTCATGACCCAGTCCTATAGCGAATTACTGGGGGGACTGGGACTCGCCGCTGTTTTGGTCTTTCTGATCATGGTGGTCAACTTCCAGTCATGGACACTACCTTTCGTCGCGATTAGTGGCCTTCCGATCGCGATCAGTGGTGCATTCTTCGGGCTGTGGGTCACTCACACTCCGGTCAGTGTGCCTGCTCTCATGGGCGTCATCATGGTCGTCGGAGTTTCGACGGCCAACAGCGTGCTGGTCACCGCTTTCGCCCGTGACTGCTGGGAGAGCGGAATGAGCGTGCTCGAATGTGCCTTCGAAGCCGCACGCACCCGATTACGGCCCGTGAGCATGACGGCACTCGCCATGATACTCGGCGTCATTCCCATGGCGATCGGACATGCTCAGGGCGGTGAGCAAAATGCTCCCCTAGGAAGAGCCGTGATCGGAGGACTCCTTTTCGGAACTCTCGCTACGCTACTCCTGATTCCCATCATGTTCGCAATCCTACGACGAGACGCGAAAGCAGAGAAGCCAAAGACGAACGACGCATCCGCTAAAAGTTCCCCAACATGAAACACTTCCGGTGCTCATCATTCCATACGCCCTCGACTCATTTACTTCACCCCTTTCTCCGATGACAAAATTTTTCCCTTCTCTGTTCCTTCTCTGTCTCATCGCGATTCCGCTGATATCACAGGATATTCTCGAAGTCACTACCACGACTCCCAGGCCTGGCGATCCCACGTTTCAGATCACCTTACCTGGTCGAACGGAGGCTATAGAGTACGCCACCCTGTTCACTCGTGCGACCGGGACGGTGGCAGAGAGAAAGGCAGATATCGGAGATCTCGTGAAGAAGGACGACATTCTCGCGATAATCGCCGTACCAGATCTGGATCGGGCGATTGATGCCGCAAAGGCTGCTGTCGCTCAGGTAAAGGCCGAGGAAGACAACGCCAGAGCTATGGCGGTACGCTCCGAGAAACTTCTAAGCACTAGTGCCATTTCAGCGGAAGAGGCTGAGCGACGACAAAACGATCTCGTGGCGAAATCCGCTGCTCGTCAGGTAGTCACAGCCCAGCTCGCAAAGCTCGAAACTGAGCGAGATTTCGCGATCGTCCGAGCACCTTTTAACGGGATCATCACCGAGCGTAACTTCGACATCGGCAATCACGTCCGGGGCGATGCGTCAGGACGGGATGAGTGGCTCTATCGGATTGCTCGCTCTGATACACTACTTTTCGTAATCGCTTCTCCTCCCAGTCTCGCCACCCGCTGTGATAAATCAACCCGAGCGAGGATCCTCTTTCCTGCATTCAGCGAGAGTCCCGTGGAAGCGATGTTCTCTCGATCATCCCGCAGCTTCGATGTGGCGACGGGAACTATGCGAGCCGAGTTTTTGATCGACAACGCCGATCTTCGTCTACCCATCGGGTTGACCGGAAAGGCGACGATTACTCTGCCACCCAGTAAACACACATTCTACGTGCCCTCGAACACGATCATAGTGAATCAGGGAGTTCCTCAGATCATTCTGGATCAGCAGGGAAAAGCGCGGTTTATCGACGTGATCCAGGGGGCACGTCGCGACAACGAAACCGAGGTCAAATCAACCGATCTCGAAGCGGATTCACGCGTCGTCGTCAATCCTAACGCACTGATTCAGCCGGGGACTATGCTGAAGAGCACGATGTCAGATAAAGCAGATGTAAACTAGAACTCCTTTTCGGATCGAGCTCCCGTTCTATTTCCTCAATTCTGCGAAAATCAGACGGCCCGCAGTCGTCTGCACGGATCCGGCCACGACGACGTGCTGATGTGTTCCGATATGGTTTTTCGCATGATTCACGACGATCATCGTGCCGTCGGGCAGATATCCGACTGCCTGATGATCATCACGGCCTTCCTTGACTAGGTCCAGTGAGAGCTCATCACCAGGAGATACGATAGGCTTCAATGCGGTAGAGAGTTCGTTCAGATTCAGCACGGAGATACCGCGCAGACGAGCGACTTTCCCCAGATTCGCATCATTGGTTAGAATCCGGGCATCCAGCAGATCGGCCAATTGCACCATTTTCATGTCTGCCGTTAGCCCATCCTCGAAAGTCTCATCGCGAACGGTCACGTTCACTTTCCCTCCCGACCTCATGGCCTCTAAAGTATCAAGCCCCCGTCGTCCGCGGCTGCGTTTGATGTCGTCATTCGAATCCGCCATTTTTTGAAGCTCTTCTAGGACGAAGCGTGGCACCTCGAGGGCCCCACCCAGAAATCCGACTTCGCATATCGCCGAAATCCGTCCGTCGATGATGATATTCGTATCCAGTAGGGTGGGGAGATCCTGTAGTGCATCCTGGCGGAATCGGACATAGGGAATGAGCAGCGAAAACTCCTCCCGCTTGCTGCGGAGCGCCAACATGACTCCGATGAATCCAAATCCAAGGAAAATGGCGAGATTAAAGATGCTTCCCGCCAGCGGAAACTGCTGCACCCAACCTGCTTCGAGAAATCCGATGCGCGTTACCAGCCAAGCACACAGAAAGCCAATCAGTAGCCCGAACGTGGCATTAGAAAATGAGCGAAAGGTGAGGTGTCGCAGAAGGATATCGAGCACGATCACTACCGAGGAAAAACCAAGTCCAATGATCGCACCGAACCACCACATCTCGGTTCCTTCGCCCATCGCGATGATCGCACCGATAAATCCCGCGAGGAGCAGGAAAAACATGCGCACAATATTGAGGAGAGCGGAAGTATTCATGGCGAACAAAGTGAAATCGGAAAACACAAGTGTATCACCCTCCACATCGCGCTGCCATCCATTTGCCACGTCTGAGAGTCGCTAAACAATTCAATTTTGACCGATGAACCGATTGGAGTACCGACTCGGCCTGTGTTTTGAGAAAGCCGGACAGGATCAGTTCCCCATTCGGAGCCAAATGAGAAGGCAAAATAGGGAGCAGCTCGATGAGAAGATCGTGGAAAAGATTGGCCGTGATCAGATCACAGACGCTTTCCGGATGTTCTCGCAACCAGGGAACGACGTCGCAGACGATAAATTCGATAGCTTCCTGCACTCCGTGTCTCTTCGCATTCGCACGAGCGTATTCCAGAGCCATGGCGTCATTTTCAAGTGCTATAACTTCGCTGGCTCCCAGTTTCGCGGCAGCGATGGCGAGGATTCCGCTCCCCGTTCCTAGATCGAGCATACGCCAAGGGCGATTCTCTCTCTTCTTTGCAAAATCGACCAAAAAGCGGAGGCAGCTCGCAGTCGTCCCATGAGTTCCCGTACCGAAGGCAAGCTGAGGCGGAAAGCTCAGCACGATGCGCCCTGGGTGTTGACTCGCCAGTTTCTCTGTCGCCTCCGATTCCTCCTCATCGACAATCAGAAGAGTATCCCGGATTTTCTGCGGCTTTCGAAGCTCGTCCGCCTGCTTCGAGGGTAGCCAAGTGGCGGGATCAACGACCTCCACAGGTCCGCCGAA
>JBDHQE010000133.1:0-10136 GCA_039806885.1 Verrucomicrobiales bacterium | reverse complement strand
TGTGTCACCCATGAGGACGGAAGCTCACATCTAATGCTTTCCGGAATCAAGCGAGCAGAGATCGTCGAATGGAAGCAATGGGCCCCATTCCCCATAGCCCGGATCAACCCACGTCCATGTCGACTCGAAGATGTAGATCAGGCCCTCGATGCCGTGGATGAACTGATCGAACTCAGCGAGCAGTTATGCGAGCAAGGGCTCCCGGTATCCCACTCACTGAGGGAACGACTCCGGCAAGCGACTGATCCATCCATGGTCGCTGACGTGGTCGGACATTGTATTGTCACGGATTCCCGACAGCGACAGAATTTGCTCGAAATGGATGGAGTCGTGGAGAAGCTCAATTTTCTTACGGCGCATCTCGTTACTCTTCTGGGAAAATCGTGACGCTTCTTTCACATCGATCTCACCGAAGTTTCTCAAGCTCATCAAATACAGCGCTCGGTGAAGATCTTGCTTGATTCATCCTTCGCACTCTTGGGCTGAATCCAGTCGAGAATCAAAATCTCAATACGGTGCAATCGAATCGAGAGATACAGAGTACCACTGCGTCATCCCGACTCGGAGTCGCTGTTAAAAAAGCAGCGCCTTCTCTGTCGTTAGACAGGGAAGGCGCTACCACAACAAAAACAGACTAGAAACGCGCCCCAATCAAGCAAGCAGCGGGAGTCTACTTAATCCACTTTAGAAATATTTATTATTATATGATTTATTCAATCGAATATTTTAGTTATGTAAAATATTTATATGTAATCTCTAGAATTTTGAGAAATTTAATGTTTTTTAATAGACAATTTTTATTACCAGGGCATCTTAATGTATTAATTCGTGATTTTTCCTGTGCGATGCCTCTTTTTCGGAATGGATCAAATCTTTGCTCATTCAGCTCGACACGACCTGTCGGGCTGTCTGACTTTACGTGGCGATTGATGCGCGCTGAAGATCGTCGATTCACCCTGCGCAATCTTAAAATCCTCGCAGCTATCGCTGCTGCGATGGTGTCTTTCTTCGCGGTCCTCGATTATTTCACTTATCCGGCGCAACAGGCGCTGTTTGCTGCACTGCGCTGGACATGTGCTTCCCTAGTGATGGTACTCTTGCTCGCTCTACGCTCCCGAGTTGGAAAATATTATTTTAGGCCGCTCACCATTATTCTACCCTTGATTCCATCTCTCGTAATCGCCATCACGATCTATGTCACTCGTGATCCGGCCTCGGTCTACTACGCTGGTCTCTCTCTTTGCATCGTCGCGACGGGCTTCCTCTTTCACTGGACTTATCGCGAAGTCTTCGCGGTTTCAGGCGTGGTACTCATTCTCTACCTATTGGCCTGTCTCCCCACAATTCTTGACGGTCTGACAGCCACGGAAGCTGCTGGACTTTTCAGCAATTTGATCTTTCTCGTGGCCACAGGAGGTATCGTTTTCGCCGCTAGCTACGCTCATAATCAGATGCGGATCGAACAGTTTCGAACTCGACAACGACTGAGACAGCAGAAATTCGCCTTTCGTGAGACTGCTATCGTTCTACGAAAGACTCTGCACGAGCTTGAGGACACTGAGGGAGAACTCATTCAGTCGGGAAAAATGGCATCTCTCGGACAGCTCAGTGCGAGCGTGATTCACGAGATCGGAAATCCTCTCAATCACTCGAACCAAGCTCTCTTCATGCTCCGCCGCCGCCTGCAAAAACTGTCTCAAGACAAAGAAGTCCAGGAGGCCGTGGGGGACATCCAAGACAGTGTTGATCGAATGAAAGAAATCGTTCGCGAACTCCGAGAATTCTCACACAAGCGCAGCGAGGAGCTGGCTCCCTTCACCCTGCTGGAAGCGATCCATGCGTCTGTGCGCATGTTGCGGTCCGAACTCGATGGAAAGGAGATCTTCATCGGTGGATCCGTTCCGCCCAATCTCAAAATCAACGGAGTAAAAAATCAGTTCACTCAAGTTTTAGTGAATCTCATTCACAACGCCATTCAAGCGATGGGAGAAACAAGAAACGGTGAAATAAGAATCACGGCTTCTGAAAAGAACGGCGAGGTTCTGATATCAGTCGCAGACAATGGTCCAGGAATCCCGGAATCAATTCGAGCGCACATCTTCGATCCTTTTTTCTCCACAAAAAAAGCCGGTGACGGCACTGGTCTCGGACTCAGTATCTGCTATCGCATCGTGAGAGCTCACGCTGGAACCATCCGGGTTCTCTCCGACGGCCAATCTCGCACCGAATTTCAGCTTCAGTTCCCGGCTGTTCGGGACTCTGAGGAAGCTCTCGTCGTTTCCCTCCCCTCACACACCTCCGAAGCATTGGCGGTATTATCGCCTCTGCAACTCTCTGTAGTATCATGAATTCAGGCAACACCAATTTTGGGATTCTGTTCATCGATGACGAAGAGAAATCGCTGAAATACTTCGACGCGATCTTTTCGGATTTGGCGCCAATCTACCTCGCTCGATCTCCCGAGGAGGGCTTTGAATTGTTTCGTCGTTATCACGATAAAATCGCAATCGTCGTCAGTGATAAAAAAATGCCTGGAGAGTCAGGACTCTCGCTCCTCACCCGCATTCGAGAGTTGGACGCCAAGCCGCTCCGCTTCCTGATCACCGCATACGCAGATCTCGACCTGGCAGTTGATTCTCTGAATAATGGACTGCTTTACACTTATCTAACGAAGCCTTGGGATCCGACTGATCTGGAGCACCGCTTGTCACGAGCTCTCAAGCACTTCCGCCTAGAACGAGAACGTGAAATGCTGCTCCATGAAAAGAGCATCGCCTTCCAGCAACTACTAATGGCGGATAAAGCAGCAGGGATCGGAATCCTATCCGCTGGACTCAACCATCACCTAAGAAATGCCCTGACGGTGCTCCGCACCTTTCACGACCTCCTGCCCTATCAGCTCCATGAAGAAGTCCAAGGCGAATTGAAAGATCCGGACTTCTGGGAAGATTCCTACCGGGAAGCTGGCGAGCAGATCGAGCGCATGACTTCCATCCTCGGTAATCTCTCAGAAGGCACGGAAATGAGCGGATTGAACCTAAGTGATCACATCGACTTTCCCGAGTTGCTTCACGAGGCTCGAGCCATCGTTTCGAATGATCAGAAATGCCCTCGTTTCCGAATGATCGTGTCGCACGATGTTCCGAAAATTTCAGGAGATCGTCAAAAGCTCTCTCAGATGGCTCGATTCCTGTTTGAAGAGGCGAGAACGAACCTCCGTGAAGAGAATGAAGTCGAAGTGCGAGTGACGAAAAGCATCGACGAAGAGGGAATTGATGTTGCCTTCATCGACGACGGGCCTCCCATTCCTGAGGAAGAACTGGCCCGAATATTCGACCCCTTCTACGTTCGTATGAATCAGCCGGAAGAGCTGGGAATCAACCTTCTCGCTTGCTATCTGACCGTGTTTCAGCATGGAGGCATGATCTGTGCAAAGCAGGCACCAGATGGCAGGAACTCGATTCTATTCTCGCTGCCCTGTATCCCGAATCGATCATCCGAGACCGAAGGACTGGATTCCGCTCACCAGACACTCTGGCGACTTGCGGATTTCAGCGACCGCGATGCGCGATCTGCCTCGGCTGCTTTATCTTCCTAAAGGCAGACGAGTATACGTTGACAAAACTCTCCACGAGAGCACCACTACCTGAATGGCGGTAATCCTGAAGAACGGTGCTCTCTTTCTCCACATTCCTAAAACTGGCGGTACATGGGTCACGCGCATCCTGCGTGAAACGGGCCTCATGCGCTGCTCAATCGGTCATCGACACGCGAATCTGGAACATCTGCTCGCACCGGGATATCAGGGGCTGGGTCGCAGACTCGAATGGATGTGGAAGCGATCACTCTACCTAAATACGCACCCACGACCCTTCACATTTTGCTTTGTACGCCATCCGCTCGACTGGTACGAGTCATTCTATCTTTATAAGAATCAGCCTTCCCTCCAATGGGAGCGCGATGGTGAGGAAAACAACTTCCATCGCTGGCACCCGAATGCCGTGCTCAACGGACTGGGTGAGGGACGAGATTTCAATACTTTCGTATCCGCTGTGATGGATCGATATCCGGGCTACGTTTCCGCCCTGTTTAATCACTACACATTTCGGCCTGTCGACTTTATCGGGAAACAGGAAAACCTGCGTCAGGATCTGCTAACAGTGCTGGAGCGAACTGGATGTACGGTAGATGAGACAATGATTCTGAGCAAGGAGCGAGTCAATCGCAGCGAGGCATCTACCCGCCCCGTCTGGGATCCCGCCGTCCGATCTCGCGCGCTTCGCCTAGAGGCAGCAGCGATCACACGCTTCGGATACACGGCTGATCCATCGTCATTTGAGGGGCAGAGTCCTTCGTAGTTCCCCGTGCGAATTTAGAGGATCAAGCAGCGTCTTCGTGTTGAAGGGCTAACGAGAAGCTCTCTGGCGATATTCCGTCAATTCTTGATCACTGATCTCCATCGCAGGAACAAGCTGATAATGGCGCTCCTCTACGACGCGGACGAGACCATCCTGATCTAAGCAGAGTTCAAATATCGCAATTCGCGATGTGTCCAGAAACTGCGTGGAGACAGCTCGACACACAAGATTGGGAAACTTTTCGACACAACAGGCGATATCCTGTCGGGTCTGAACGGAAGCAAGCTGATCAGTGCCTCCCTTCGCCTGGACGGGAATCACATACTGACAGCCGTATCGATCAATGCCTACGTATATTTCATCGATTTCGATCTGTCCAAGTCCCTTCACAGTGGTTCGCAAGTGATTCTGAAGAGAATAGGTCGTAAGTCCTAGGAATATATCAATCAGCCGATTGTATCGAATCTTAGCTAGGAGCGCCTGCTCATCTGAAAGAGAATGGGCGGCAATCAACTCGGGCGTATTATCCGGAATTCTGATCGTAAGCAGATTAGGATTCGGCAGGATGCGATTCACGGCTACCAAGCGAAACTCATAGCGCCCCGATCCAGCACCCTCGATAATCCACTCTTTTCCACAGCTTTGGGTCGCGAGAATCGACGTAGGGAGTGGATTGCGATAGCGAAAGGAATACAGGACATCTCCGATATTCTTCGGCACATTGATTCCTAGCTCTTCCGCAGCCTGAATCAGGTCTTCACGAGTAAACTCAATTGTCGTAGAAATGGCTTCATATCTCTGAAAAAACAAGTGTTCCACTAAAGCCTGATAGCGATTCTTCGATTTCTCATTCATTGATATCAGACCATCAACTCAGCCAATCGGGCTGCCTCAGTTTCCGCCTGAGAGCGCTTTCTGGCTCCGCTCTTGCGATTGCGTTTTTGAATCGGGCAATCGATCCTCCAGAATTCCGCAGCTTGAGACATCTCCAATCCCAACAAAATCGGATCGCCAAGAGGAAGGGCCTCAGAAGGTGCCTCGGGACTCACACCCATTGAAGAGATGATCGCTCCAGCGACGGCTCTTGCGAGCGGAGGTGGCACCGCATTTCCGATCTGCCTAGCCCCGTGCCATTTCGTTCGGTGAAATCGGAACCAATCCGGAAATCCGTGCAGTCGAGCCATTTCTCGAACAGTAATACAACGAGGATATCGGTAATGAATGGGACGAGGGCTTGTAAAGGCACCTCTCGCGGCATCGGTTCCAGCCCGGAGAGTATTCGATATCCCCTCGGGAGAAAGTTTAAAAAATCTCGAGATCGGCTCCACGGCACCGGGAGACGTCTCTCCGAAGCGGATTCGGGAAATTTCGGAGTGATTGGTGCGAGCACTGGCTGTGAGTACATCCGAATCCCAAACGCGTCTGTAGCCATAGTGCCATGCTTCGTCATGAGTGACTCGCATCTCATCGGCATAGGGAGATGGAGAGGTCCGTGCCGATGTCCTGACTTCATCCGTGATCAGAAGCGTCTTGAATCGATCTGCATCGGGAAGGTCATCGAGAGCGTCATGACAGGTCGGCCCGAAAGGGAGTGAAAAGTCTTCATCCCCTGTCGCAGGTATGGTCAGCGGATCTGGGTAATGAGGTGGTTCCAATCCACGCTTTGCCCCCAGCAGAAAAAGTCGTTTCCGATCCTGAGGGACTCCATAAAAAGAAGCATTTAAAACCGCCCAAGGCAGGCGTACCTGATATCCGATTTCAGAAAAAGACGCGATCAATTCCTCCAGAAACTTTCGATGCGCTCCAACCGTAAGACCGCGAACATTCTCAAATACGAAGTAATCGGCATCTAACTCTCCGACAAGACGAACAAAGTCCTTCACCAGACTATTGCGAGGATCATCCAGAATGCGTTGCCCGATCAGAGAAAATCCTTGGCAGGGCGCTCCACCGAATACCAGACGAATCGCCCCGGTAATTCCCGCCATCCTTCGAATCTCAGATCCGCTAAGATTCTGAACGGAACGAGGAATCACCTTACACTGCGGAAAATTATACTGATGGATCGCCGCATGAATGGGATCAATCTCCACAGCGGCGGCTACCTCAAAGCCTGCCTGCTCGAATCCGAGCGACATACCTCCGGCACCAGCAAAGAGATCGATGGCAATTGGCCTCATTCTGTTCGATTGAACTGTAGGGATTTCATATTGTCAAGCAGAGGTCTCATGACTTTAGAACTTCACTCGTCGAAATCAACTTTCCATCAGCTCATCGCTCGCCATTCTCTTCACGAGCGCCAGAAATTCGCTACTCCTTCGATCTTTCGAGAGCACAAACTTGAGCGACATCTATAATCCTCATACCGAATTCCTATATTTTGCCTTTCCCCACCTTCACTCGCTCCCATTCCCGATTAGCCCCCCATGATATCTCCCGTATCCTCCCTTCCTCTGGATCGACAGCTTCGGCAGGAAATTCTGTTTGCTCGTGAGCGAGTGTATCGCTTCGGTGAGCCGACACCGCTGGAGCGCTTTGTTTTGCCGCAGCAGGAAATAGAGGTCTGGGTGAAACGCGAGGATCGCTGTGCTGTCAATTCTTACAAATGGCGCGGAGCCTGTAACTGCATGGCGGCACTCTCGCCGGAGGAGGCCACACGCGGAGTCGTCACTGCCTCGGCTGGGAATCATGCGCAAGGCGTGGCACTGGCGGCGGCGGCGCTCGGAATTCGCACTCGTGTCCACATGCCGCGCTCGACGCCGCAGGTGAAACAGGACGCTGTGGCTCGACATGGGGCCGGATGGGTAGAAATCCGATTGGCCGGAGATTCCTATGACGATGCCGTTCAGTCGGCTCGTGCGGATGAGAAAGAACACGGCTCCGTTTATGTCCATGCCTACGATGATCTCCTAGTTATGGCCGGACAGGGCACTCTGGCAGACGAAGTTGTGTTGTCGGGTCAGGGACCATTCGACGCCGCCTTTCTCCAAATCGGTGGCGGGGGGATGGCGTCCGGAGTCTCTACCTGGCTGAAGCTCTACTGGCCGGAGATTGAATTGATCGGGGTGGAAGGCGAAGGCCAGGCGTCCATGAAAGCGGCCTTCGCCGCTGGTGCTCCGGTAAATCTGGAATCAGTCGATCTCTTCTGCGACGGCACTGCCGTGAGGAAAGCAGGCACCTTACCCTGTCAGATCCTGCGCGATACCCTGTCTGAAATTGAGACGGTGAGCAATGAGGAGGTCAGTCACGCCATCCGGGTATTCTGGGATCGACTCCGCTGCCTCCCCGAGCCATCTGGTGCTCTGGGACTAGCTGCAGCGCTGAAGCAGGCCGAGCGCTGGCGCGGGAAAAGAGTCCTGACCGTGGTCAGTGGAGCGAACATCGACTTCCTTCAGCTGGGCTTGATCGCTCAGTCTCAGGGCGCAGCCAGCCAGGCCACCCGCACCCTGCGCGTGCAAATTCCTGAACATCCAGGGACCATGCTCCGACTTCTCGATTCCGCTTTCCGCGATCTCAATATCGTCGATTTTCAATATGGAAAGACCGATCAGTCAGAGGCTTGGCCGATTTTTACCCTCACGTCCGCCGACGCGTCCGCTCTCGCACAATTACCGGAGCGTCTGAATGTAGGCGGATACGCTTGGCAAGATCTGACCGGAGCCGTCGATGTCACATTTCGGGCAATCCCCCTGCGTGATGATTTTCTCTCGTACCCTAGCTTTCTGCGCCTCGACTTCTATGAACGCCCAGGAGCCCTCCACGACTTTCTTGCAAGATACGTCGGACAGGCGGCGAATCTCTGCTATTTCAATTACCGACACACGGGCGAACGCATCGGTCGAGCCCTGATCGGACTCGACTTTGCCAGCGCAGCCAACCGCGACACCTTGCTGAAGGATATTCCTCAGCGTGGTGAGGGCTATCGCCTCTGCGAACCCGTGGATGCGGAGACACAGCGCCGTCTCACTGGCAGGTAATATTCAAGACCGGTCTCTCATCTGACGAAAATCCGGGATCGCGTGATCATGCAATCTCGACCGCGACGCACATCCCTGCTACTCTGCCTCCATGGATATTCGATTCTCCCCCACCCGTCGCCGTTTTCTTAAAACTGCGGTCGCTGTCAGTGCTTTCCCCTTCGTCTCCACTCCGTCACGCACTCGAGCTGCCGATGGAACGGGAGAAACGGAGGATTTCTTCTATCGCCTGTCACCTCCTGATGGTCCTTACATCGACTCCCAGCGGGAGAATAAAGCTTTCGCCTTTCACGAAGGACACATCCTGTATTCCGAAGACAATGCCCACTCCTGGGCGCAGAAGACCGCATTCCCCGACGCGCCGAACATTCTGTGGAGCACCTTCCTGAAAAATGGAAATATTCTCTTCGCGACTCGAGCCAATCTTTTCCTCAGCACCGATCAACTAAAGACCTATCACGAGATCACGGTCAAACGCCCTGACGGCAGCGACTATCGTCCTCATACCCCAAAGGATCCGGAAATGCCTGGCTGGTATTTTCACAGTCTCGACGGAATTCATACCTGGGACGTAGACGGGAAAGAAATCCTAGTCTGGGGGAATTACTGCAATGTCCTAGGAGGCGCAGTACCGCCGAATATCTACTACTCCGTCGATGGCGGCGAGACAGTCAAGCTCGCCTATTCCTTCGGCAAGAATCCGAGGTTCCAGCAGAAAGACGCGACTCCTGATGAATTTATCGGTGATCCGAATAATCCCGAGATCTGCCGCCATATCCACGGAGTCACCTACAATCCCTATGACAACGCTTTCTATGCCTGCACTGGCGACGGAGATCGCGACGGTCAACACGAAGTCCACTGGATGCGAGGCACCTACGACTGGGCTGCGGACAAGTGGGACTGGAAAATTCTGATCTCCGTCGGATCGAATTCACGCTACAAATCAGGCGGATTCAATTTCTTGGACGGAAAAATGTACTGGGCTGCTGACGCCAACGGTAAGATCGAGCCGAATGAGGTTCACGACCGAGGCCTCTTCCGCTGCGACATCGCCGACATTCTCGACAAGTCGAAGCACGAGGTCATGTTTCCCGCTCGCTTCGAAATGGCGAACATGATCATCCAAGGACAAGCGATTTTCGCCTCACACTGCGCTCCTGCATCGGAATTAAAGACGGGATTCGCCGTCTCGCTCGATCTCGGAAAAACGTGGAGAGAGCACGATCTGGCAGAATTCGGCCCTCGCTCACCCGTGCGCTTTCATCCGAAGAACAGCGAAGGATGGATGCGTGTCGATCTGCGGACGGGATGGATCACACGCTCGGAAGTACTCTTTCTCAAGCCGAAGGTTTGAGAAGAGAGTGAATGCCTCACCCATTCGAGCGGGCAGATGTGAGGAAGCAGACGTTCGAGAACCCGAGCGGGATCAGTAGTATCTAACTCCCGATCACCGCACTCTCGCCTTCCAGAGCCTTGCGCATCGCGTCCATCCCGTAACGATAGCGGGAGGCTGCCGTGTTGGGCGAGATATCCAGAGCTTTACCGATCTGATCAAAGGTTAGCTCACCCCAGATTTTGAGCGTAATCACCTCACGAAACTTCTCCGGAATCCGCGTCAGAGCGACTTGCAAGGCTCGAGATGTATCGTCCTCAGGCAACTCGAACCAAGCTACCTGCTCTCCCCTCTCCTGCACCGCCTGATCCTCCCGTCGTCTTCTGCGATCATCACTGCGTCCTAAGTCGATCGCGCAGCGACGAATATTCGTGTACGCCAGCCCGACCACTTGATCATCCGGCT
>JBDHQE010000003.1:0-48538 GCA_039806885.1 Verrucomicrobiales bacterium | reverse complement strand
GAGCGTATCCACGCGACCCTGCACGATTCCCGTCATAGATGTCGTGCCCGATCAGCGCGATTAGACTGTAGCTGTCGCGGTCGAAATCTGCCAGAGCCTCACCGAGAAGCTGATCTCCGCGTCCGACGCCGTAGACATCGGATGTCAGAAAGGTGCGGACGCCCTTTTCATAAGCGAGGCGAGCCACGTTCTTCCATCGATCTTCATCGAGAAGCTGACCGTAGTGCATGAAGCGCCCCCCACTCCAGGAGCCGAAAGCTGTCGTTGTTAGATTCATTAGTCCTACTACTTCGCTCGCATGCGCGTGAGGTCAAGCGGAGGGGAGATCAAAAGATGGTGCTTTGATCAGATTTTTCTTCCTATTGTCCCTGTGAACGGATACACCGATGCGCCATACGCTAGAGTCACATGGACAGTTTCGCTCTGGAATGATAGTCTTGGCACTCGATTGACAGATGTTTCGTCCCTCCTCCATTCTCCGTTGTGCCGGACTCGCGATCAGCGCGAGTCTAGGGTTCATCGTGTACACGGGAGCGCTAATCGCCTTCGATTCGCCCAACTTCAGCACGGAACTTTTTGATCGAGACGGGCTTTTTCTGTCGAAGGAAGAGAACGATGGGGTGCTGTCAGCTCTGTCTGCATTGTCATCGAATTTTCCCGATGATCCTCTGGTCGATGACAATCTGAGGGAAATGGCACTTGCGTTGGCCCTACGCATCAATCCCATGCACCACGAATCCCGCATGGTTCTGCAGGAACTGAACCAGGGGATCACGCCGACGCCGTCTGCCTTTTTTGAATCGCTCAGTTCCGTGTCCGAGATGCTGTGGACGACAGGGAAACATTTGATCGCACCGCCGATCAATCCGGAAGGAAAGCGACTGGCTCCGTATCTGATGGAACTTTCCCTGCTAATCCATCCCCAGTGGCCGGAAGATCGGCTGTTGGATTTCGCCACAGTGTGCGGGGAGACCCCTCCTGACTGGAAGGGTGTGGTGAAGCTGCATCCGAACAAAAACCCGACTGCGGCGAAGGTTATGCCTCTGTTCAGAGAGGCACGAAATCTGTTCGAGAAGCATCGTCGAGCTGAGATGATTGCTGCGAAAGAGGCGGCGAAAGAGGCGGCGAAGGCTTCTCCGGAAAATCTCGGTGCCCCGAAGGCAAAAGCCGAGCTACCTCCATTACAGCCAGTTACCGTGTCGATGGATTCAGTATTAGCCGAACTCGTGAGCGATCCGGCTTCTCTGGTGCTGGGGACACTAACGCTTCGGATTCAGCCGCCGGCGAACGGCCAAGAACGCCGACTCGTGCGCAATCCAAGCGAAGCCTTACCGGATTTGCCGATCTATGTCCCGAACGGAGGCTTTCCCTTTTTACCGCCGACGATTCCGTCTGCTTTCGCCGCCTCCCGCCAGTGGCACTGGCCCGAGAGGGGCGTTGGAGAACTCAGTTTTGCCTCCCCTGCGCCCCCTGCACCGCTCAAAGCCTCTCCCGTGTTGCCTTCCCTCGTTCTCATTCAGAGCGCACTCTCCGGTAATCCAGTGAATAAAGACTATCTGCTCCTCGGGGAATTCAATCCAGAGTCCATGGTGATCGGTATCGCAGGCAGTGTCATCGCGCAGATCGAGAAGGCGCATGAGAGCGGAGTCCGTTACCTCCTGATTCCCGAAATCGCATTCGAGCCTCTGATCGCATCTCTGCAGACGAGCGATCAATTGGGAATCCTCTTCCATCCGGAGATCATCTCTTATCGCAGCATCGACGACGTATTAGTGCGGATGACCTCCCCTGTCGACCCGGGACTGACGGAGGCGAGCTCACTTTTTGCCGAGATCGAGGATGCGTCGAAGCGCATGGCACTACCTGAGTTGGCGCGTCATCAGATTGCTCAAGAGAAGTTGCAGAATCTGATTAACGTCTATCCGTCGCATCTTTCCGCTCGGGTGATGAAGGAGTATGGTTCTCGTCCACTCGACACCCGCATTCAGATTCAACGATTCACTCGAAAGCTTGATCAGGTAATGGAACCATTTCTGGAACTAACTAGTAAAGGAGAACCGTTTAACGATACCGTCAGATTCAAAGATCCATTTAATGAGACCAGTGATGCTTTCCTGAAGCTGCGCCAGGAGTGCCCTCAGGAGGCCCGCAGTGTGCTTACGGCGGCAGGAGATGTCGTCAGTTCTACTCGCTCTTTTATAGAAATGAGTAATAAGGAGAGTTCCATGGCGATGCAGCGCTACGATGCAGCCAATAGCATGATCAACAACTATCGAAATCTTCGCAATGCTCTCACAGCGCTGATTCAGAATCCTGCTCCTGTGACTCCTGTGCAGTGACTCGCTCTCAGCGCATGTTCGAGATAGCGTCGCTGCATGCAGGGCGGCCAGTTTCCGAAGTTCGCAGGAATGCGCGTCCGTGGAGCTTCAGAGCTTTCCCGATCCGTGTGAGAAGGCTTTGCTTGCGAGACTGATGGAATATTGGGAAAGACATTCATTTCGCAAATTGCTTCAGCAGAGTATCGCGGCGCTTGCGAGCGGTAGCCAGATCGCGGGTGCGGAGGGATACGCGGACGCGCTCGGAGGTCCAGTTGGCGTGATGCAGAGTGAAATGACACCACCAAGTGCCGCGATTATTCCACAGATGGTGGTCTGGATTGGCTAATTCGCGACAAGATGCGAGGCGAGTGGGAGCGGTGAGGGAGCACGTTTCGATCAGATCGAGATATGTCATGGTGTATGCAGTATTCGGATTTCGTTACCGCATCAGGCTGGTCGAAACTGCTTTCTAGAAGTTGTTTGCGATCGTCGCAGATTTCTATTGTCACAGAACTTGACCGGGAGAACTTTTCTTCGATCCCGAAGGATCGCACATCGAATGTCGTCTCGGGAGAACCCCCGATCCGGCACTCAGGGCACCTTGGCTTCTCCAACCAGGTTGCCGCACCCGACATACGTCAGGCAACTCCTAATGCTTGGGAGAATGTTATCCGATTCTTTCTTCGGCGCAAGCCCGCTCTTTGTCATACATTTGGTAAATTGAGCGAGTTTCTGCTACATCTTGACTCATCCAGCTACAAATCTCTCGATATGGAACGCCCTCCACTCAGACTTCTTCTCGGCATTCTGCTTCTGGGGTGTGCGTGTTCTACGTGCGTGACTGCGGCGGAGACGGGCTCGTCAGGAGACCCGTCCACGGGGAAATCAGGGCTAAAAATTGTCATCATTGTAGGTAGCGGAGGCACGGAGACCTTCGCAGAGGAGTTCGCGAAAGCGGCGGGACTCTGGAAGGCAGCGGCGGAAAAAGGAGGGGCCGAGTGTGAGTTGATCGGACTGGATGCCCAGGAGGATGGTGAGCCGAGCGATGCAGAGAAGCTGCGAAAATCCTTGGCGGTCACGACATCATCGGAACTCTGGATCGTGCTGATCGGGCACGGCACTTTCGACCAGCGGGAGATAAGGTTCAATATGCGCGGCCCGGACATCACGGATCGCGAATTGTCGAGCTGGCTGGATACTTATTCTGGACGGCACGCCGTGATTAATACCGCCTCCGCCAGTGGGTCCTTTATTCGCAGCCTTAGTCGAGAGAATCGTATCGTGATTACCGCTACCAAAAATGAAGGCGAACAGAATTACACGCGCTTCGGGCGTTTCTTTGTCGAAGCCATTGCCGGAGCGGAGTCTGCGGATGTGGATAACGACGGTCAGGTCTCCCTGCTTGAGGCCTTTCTCTTCGCATCGGGGCGAGTCGTCGCCTTTTACAAAGACGAAGCTCGGATCGCGACCGAGCACGCGCTGATCGATGACAACGGTGACCGCCTCGGCTCCCGGGCAGAGTGGTTTCAGGGAATCACCCCCACCCAGGCACCCTCTCCTAAATCTCAGACTGACGGCGATCTCGCTTCCCAGAAGGTGCTGGTGAAGAGCGATTTCGAACGTCGATTCACTGAAGAGCAGAGGCATAATCGCGATCGCTTGGAGCGAGATGTGGTGGCTCTCCGCCGCGCAAAAGCCGATACTCCGGAGGCAGACTATTACAAGAAACTCGAACCCCTCCTGCTCGAACTCGCCCGCCTCTACGAGTCTGTGAAAGGCGACCACCCCTAAATTCAAAGCAGCTTTTCGAGATGTCCGACTCAAGGCTCCCTCCATCTCCCGCCCTGATTCCGCTGCAATACCGGATCACTCTCATCCTGTTCCTCGCTGTGATCGCCGTGATCGTATCCTTAGCTCGGATCGAACCCGCTTGGGCGAAGCGCGTAATGGATGGCGTCTGTGCGGGTGGCATCCTCTATCTGATCATCCTCAATCCCATCGTTGCCTTCTTCACCCGGCTGAACCACGGAGGACTCGAATTGCGACTGGAGACGATCACTACAGAGCAAAACGGATTGGAAGAACAGCGCTCTCAGGTGGAGCGGGTGCTCATGGCCTACGGCGAACTCCAAGAATTTCCCGATTTCGTCAAACTCAGCAGTTACTCCTGGCAGAATCGATCAGATCGCGAGAGGGATGAACACGTGCGAGAGCTGCTAGAGGCTGAAGCAAATCGCGCTCTGGAGAGATTTTCTGGCGGAGTGTATTGGGAAGAAGAGATTGGAGAATTCAAAGCCTCTCACCTGTTCGGAGACCTTCTCGCTTTTTCCGAGTCCATCGCCCGAGTTTATGCTCCGGAGTCAAAACAGGCTCTTCTGGAGCTGGATTTGGAGCGTTTACTGAAGGCAGTCAACCGTGCTTCGATCCAACTCATTCTGCTACTCGAGGACTTTTCTCTCGGCCCGCTCAAGCTGAAAACAATGAATCTCGGTAAGGTGGTGCGCGCCCTCGGGCAGGCGTCCACGGCTTTCAAGTCCTTCCGCCAAGTGGAGGAATACATCAGCTCACACTCTGAAGGAGCAAAGGAAGAAAAAAAACTCTTCGACAGCATAAATCCGCTCGCCGCCATCGCGACCGAGATTATCAAGCAGGTCGTAAAGGAATCCGGAAGCAAAGCCTTCTCCGCTCTGTCTCTGCGCATCATCCGCGAAGTGCTGGCGATCATCGCCTGGGAGACCGTGGACATGTATGATCCTGCCTATCGGTACCGAACTCCCGACTGGGTTTATGGAGTCGAGCTGATTCATTTAGTCAGTCTCGCGGAGGAGACTCCGGAGATTCTTCGTGAAGCGCTGGAGGAGCTGAATACCCTCGCGCTCCGCAGCAGCTACGATCAGGCCTTCCTCTACCGCTGTGCTGCACTCAACGCCAGCCCCCGGCCTGATGCATTCATCCAGCCAGAGGTGATATCTTACAAAATCCGGGGAGAAATCCGCGATCAACTCGAGAATTTCCTGATCAAACACATGAAAAACAAATCTTCCTTGTCCGAGGAGATGGCTCGCCACTGGCAGGAAGGTCTGCATCACCGACTTGGCCTGAAACTGGATCAGGAAAAGCGTATCGTCCGATCCGATGATCCATCCGACGAGGGAAAGATCAAGCTTCCCTCAAAGATCGCTCTCTCACTCAGAAAGGCTTACTCCCGAATTCGAAAGCGGAAATCGTAAGCTTTGACTCTCTTCTGAAGCGAAACACAGAATGCCATCTGCCGAGCCATCGCCCAATCTCTATTCGATCCCGACCGCAGCGCGGTTGGGCATCGCCTTCTTCTTAGTCACACTCTGCGGCATCGGATACCTTGCGCAGATTGAACCAGTCTGGGCCAGATGGGTGATCGTGATCACCTCAGTGATCGCTGTAGTTTTCGCTTATTCGCCCATGAAAGGAGTCGGAGATGGCTCAGATCGGGATAGTAGTTACCGCCGTCTCCGCGCCCTCCGTATCGAACGAAAACAACTGGAAAAAAAGCGTTCGCAAGTCGAGCGCATCCGCATCGCCTACGCCGAACGTCAGGATTTCCCCGAGCTGGCTCGGCTTCGTTCTCATCCTTGGCAGGTACGTACTCATCGAGAGCGAGACTCGCAAGTTCGCACACTCTTAGAGAGAGAAATGGACGATCTAATCGTAAAGTTTTCTTCCGACGGCTACTCAAAGGATGGTGAAATCGACACTCGCCTTCTGTTCACCGATTTGCTCGTCTTCTCCGAATCCATCGCACGGATTTATCATCCCGATGCGAAACAACCGTTGCTGGAACTCGATCTGGAGAGCCTGCTGAAGGCAGTCAATCGTGCCACGGTTCAGATTCTCCTGTTGATGGAGACTCTTCCTGTCCCCCGGCCACTTGCTCGAGTAATGGATCTGAGAACGATGAGTCTGAGAACCATGGCGGACTGGTTTCGACGAGCGGCAGCGGCGTACAAGACCTGGGCACAGGTGGAACGTTACTTCGGATCTTTCTTCTGGTATCTCTGGCACGGCAGCAAGTTTCTCCTCATCGCTTGGAATCCTTTCGCCATCATCGCCTACGTGGTGGGAGCCGAGACCACGACTTCGCTGTTATCGAAATTCGGGCGTAACGTGATTTCCGCCCATCATCTGAGTCTCATGCGCGAGATCCTAGGAATCGTCGCCTGGGAGACAGCTAGCATTTACGACCCCAAACACCGCTACCGAAATCCGGATTGGATTTACGGTGTCGAGCTGGTGAATCTGATCAGTCTCGTGGAGGAAAGTCCGCAGATCTTGCGCGAGGCATTGAAAGATCTCAGTTCGCTCTCCATACGCAGCTCCTTCGACCGTGTCTTTCTCTATCGCTGTGTGGCGTTGAATCGTAGTCCAAAGCTCGCTACAGCAGAGGATACATCGATCCTACCGGAGGAGCTGCGTACCGAGATACGAGACGAACTGCTGACCTTCTATCGGAAGTATTTTGTCGAATCCACCTTCCTCCAGCCTGGTGTCTTCCGAAAATGGAGCAAAGAGCTGCACCATCGATTGGGACTCGAATTTTCACCCGATCAGGAACAGACAGACAGGCTCGCTCCGGTCGAAGATAAGGATCCAAGCAACCGGTTTCCTCAAAAATTTCGTCGTTATTTGCAGAAAAAACTCACCCGCCGCCCGAAGTAACGCAAAGGATGCCCCGGGTGCGGGCAAGAGGAAACTAGCGACGAGGGACAGGCTATTTTACTTGGCGATTTTATTTTAGTGCAGAATGCAGAAGTGCTGTGCTAATGAAGGAGCTTTCGACTGAAGCCGTCATATTGAGACGGCCATCGTCGCTTCGCTCGACTTATCCTTTTCTTGCCTCCAGCGTACCTTCCACGATCCCTAGGCGTGAGACTGTCCGCAGGCGCGACAGAATCTGCTCTTCCTGATCACCGCCGGACAGCAGCTCCTGATAGAGGCGAATCGTTTCCTTCGCGTCGTCCTTTCCCTCATCCAGTAGCTCAATCCGATAGCGACGTAAGCCGGCATCGCGCAAAGCGCTGAAATACCGTGCACCACTCTGTGCTCGACCATTGAACAGGGTATTGCGGCAGCCCACATCCGCACTCAGACGATGAAGCTGTCCCACGCGATCGCGTAGATGCACGACATGCTTTTCACAAGGACGACCGCAATCCCGAAAGTCCTTTCCCGTCGAGAGAAAACGACAGAAAACACAGTGCTCCATGTGAAACATAGGCATGTGCTGATGAATCGTGATTTCGAACCATTCCGGCGGTGCGGTATCGAGCAGATCTAGCACTTGCTCGATATTCAGATCATAAGAAACGGTTAAGTTTTCAAATCCCTGATCCATGAGAAGCCGGGCGCTGATAGGATTGGCCACGTTCAGAGAAAAGTCGCCAACGGTGACCAGCCCTGGGCGGTGTCGGAAATGCGGGATCGCTCCGAGATTTCGGACCAGAACGCCATCTGGATTCGCTTGGTCGATGATGCGGAACAGCCCTACTTCACCAGCCTTCTGAATACGGGGTGTTGCCAGAAGCAGTCGGGTCTCGGACGAGCGCTCACGAACTTCTGCCACTAGGTTTCGGAAACGTCGTGGGTCTTCGTAATCGGCGTAGATGGTGCTCACCCCACATGCGAGCGCTGCCTCCACTTGTTCATCAGTACGACACAGCACGCGCAGCTCAGGCGGAGATAATTCGGATTCCGTCTCGCTCCTCTCGGGCAGCAGATCGACCAGCGTTGTCACAGCTTTGGGAGCTTGAATCCGGTCCCGATATGGAGCTAGGCGTCGCTCCTCCATTGCCTCGACCATCGCTCGGCGCAGGCGATTTAATTCGCCGAGCGGTAGCATCACCGCTTCAGGCAGATCTACTTCTAGCCCACCCAGCTCATACACGGTGCCACCGAGTCGTCCGAGCTGCTGCCGCAGAATTTCCTCACTGAGCGGTCGATTCTGTGCCGTTACTAAGACGACCTCTGATTTTATTTCGATCTTCGAATCTCTGTCGCGCAGCAACAGTGGTTCACCAGCATCTCCGCTTACACTCCAGTAGATCGAATGCTTCCGCATCGGCAGATTCTCGCGTTGGAACGTGCTTCTCAGCGCCGAATCCAACGCCGGATCGTCCGTTTTCCACACGCGATCACCGACTTGAAGTCTGCGAAAATCGATCTTTCCACGCGCCAGTCGAATGCGGGCTCCCTCGATTTCATAGATTCGCCCGCCCTGCTCGTGTTCTGTATCTCCCCCGGTATCGAACACGATCCCATCGCCGTTTTTTAGTGATACCAACGGTGTTAGCTCGATCCAATCACCTCCAATTGCCTCGATACGGCCAACGAATGCTCCGCGCTTTTTCCCGTAACGACCTTCGACGAGCTTCTGGTGATCAGCCCCCTCCAACCAGCCAGAGGAAAGTCCACGAGAAAATGTCATTTCTAGCGCATATCGATCCTCTTCAGAAGCCTTCCCTGGCGCTCCAGCCAAGGCTGCATCAATCGCCTTGCGATAGGTGCGAGTAACCCCTGCTACATATTCGGGCGTCTTTAGTCGTCCCTCGATTTTAAAACTGCTCACGCCCAGCGTAATAAGATCGGGAATTTGATCGATTCCGGCCAAATCCTGTGGCGAGAGCAGATACTTCTCATCACCCAGAGGCATTACCTCGCCATCGACGATCATTTCATAGGGCATACGACAGGCTTGCGCGCACTCGCCGCGATTCGCACTCCGTTGCCCCAGTGACTCGCTGGTCAGACATTGACCTGAATAAGCCACGCACAGCGCCCCGTGTACGAAGACTTCCAACTCGACCGCATCCGCTGTCTCTGGACGATAGAGTCGGATTTCTCGCATCGAGTTCTCGCGAGCGATCACGGCACGCTCGATATCGAATAATTCTCGTATGAAATCCAGACCTTCGGGCGAAGTAATCGTCATCTGCGTCGAGGCGTGCAGATCGAGTCGAGGTGTCAGTGCCCGCGTCATCGCCGCTAGACCCAAGTCCTGAACGATCACCGCATCTACGCCCGCCTCTTCCAGCAGTCGTAACTGTCTCGCCGCCGCCTCAAGCTCTGAGCTGAAAATCAGAGTATTAAATGCCACGAATCCCCTCACCCCATGCGAGTGCAGGAACTCCATCAGCGGCTTCAGATCGGCGGCCTGAAAGTTATCTGCCCGGAGGCGTGCATTGAATCGCGGCATCCCGAAATAGACCGCGTCCGCCCCATTCGCAACGGCGGCGCGAGCGCAGTCCCAGTTGCCTGCCGGGGCGAGGAGTTCGATTCGACGATCAGTCATCGAGGAAAAGTAGCATCACCAGCCTGTCGTCGCCGAATGAATCGCAGGAATTTTCCATAGAAAAGGCGATTGAAACGGAATCCGATCACCACCACCTTCGTCCATGCCCCGCACCCTGCTCGTCGCCACTCATAATGCACACAAGACTAAAGAAATTCGTGATATCCTCTCTGATCTCTTCGACGAAATCATCGATCTGAGCCGCTTTTCTGACCGCCCTGCTCCTGAAGAGACAGGCAGTAACTTCGCTGAAAATTCAGCGATCAAAGCGCTCGACGCCAGCCGCCATGCTCCGGATGCACTTGTCCTAGCCGACGATTCCGGATTGGAAGTCGATGCTCTGAACGGCGATCCGGGAGTTCACTCGGCCCGCTACGCAGGAGAACACGCCAGCGACGCTGACAATCGGAGAAAGCTTCTCATGGCTCTCGGACAGCCCGAGCACGCTGATTCGCCGCGTACAGCGAGGTTTCGTTGCGTGATCACTCTCGCAAAAAACGGAAAAATTCTCGCCCGCTTCGATGGCAGCATCGAAGGCACGATCGCCACGACCGAGACAGGCGACGGAGGTTTCGGATACGATTCCCTCTTCATCCCAGAAGGGTATCATCAAAGCTTCGGAGAATTATCTGCCGAGCAAAAAAACAGCATGAGTCACCGCGCCCGGGCCTTGGAAAAATTGAGCGCATGGCTGGGACAGGAGATGGAGGCACTTTTTCTGTAGGCTCACTTCAGATCATGGAAGTGTTTAAAGCGCGAGATCAAAGGGCATCGCATCGATCGCTCCGATCTCTGATAAATCAGCATCACAATCTCTCCTTCACTGAGATACCGGTGGTGCGGGAAGCTCGCCTTGTTCTTCCAGCAGTCTCCGCCATAGTGAATGAGTATGGCTTCTTCTCTTCCCTGTTCTGAAATCGGTGTCGTTTTTGATCTCGACGGAGTGCTGATCGATTCACACGATCAGCACGAGCGAGCCTGGTTTTATCTGGCTGATGAACGCAACTTAACACTTGATAAGGAGCAATTTACCGCCTCTTTCGGTGCTCGGAATGAGACGATTATTCCGCATGTGTTTCATTGGGCTGATCCGGAGGATCATCGTGCGATTCAGGAACTGGCTGAGCGGAAGGAGACGCTCTATCGCGAACTGGTCGCTGCCGATGGCATTAAGCCTCTGCCGGGAGTCATTTCCCTGCTGGACTCATTGCGAGACGCCGCGATTCCTGTCTCGCTGGGATCGTCAACTCCCCGAAAGAATATCGAGGCCTGTTTTGCGGCAACCGGGCTGGACCGTTACTTTGATGAAAACATCACCGGGGCGGAAGATGTGACTAAGGGAAAGCCCGATCCCCAGGTATTTCTGATTGCGGCACAAAAGATCAAGTGCGATCCGAGCCGCTGCTTGGTCATCGAGGATGCCATCGTCGGCATCGAAGCTGGGGTAGCTGCGGGGATGCGGGTCGTAGCAGTGACCACGACTCATCTGCGTGAGAAGCTCGAAGATCGGGGTGCCTCCCGTATCGTGGATTCACTGGGGGAACTCAATGTCGAGACGATCCGAGTGATCCTGTCGTGACCGCGCTATCCGTTCAGACCGCTCGCATCGCTCGAATCTTCTACTTTCGAGAAGAGCGTTAGGCGATCCTCAAGCGCGTTCCGCAATCGGAGGGATGGGCTGATCTTCGGTCGGCCCGGTGTAGAGGGTCAGCGGGCGGTAGAGACGATTGTCATCCAACTGCTCCAGAACCTGTGCAGTCCAGCCTGCAACGCGAGAAATCGCGAAGATCGGAGTGAACAGATCGGTCGGGATGCCCAGTGAGTAATAGACTGTGGCGGAGTAGAAATCGACGTTCGCGTTGAGATTCTTCTTTTCCTTCATCAACGCAGCGATGCGTTCGGACATATCGATCCATTTTGTCTCACCTAGTTCTTTGGTAAGCTGGATGGCCATTTTCCGCAGGAAGGGAGCACGGGGATCTAAGGTGCGATAGACGCGGTGGCCGATTCCCATGATCTTTTTTTTCTCGGCTAGACAGTTTTCGATATAGGCATCGACCTTGTCGAGACTGCCGATTTCCTGCAACATGCGGATGACTCCCTCATTCGCTCCGCCGTGTAGCGGACCCTTCAGAGTTCCGATCGCAGAAGTAATCGCAGAGTATAGATCCGAGAGTGTGGCGATGGTCACTCGGGCGCTGAACGTAGAAGCGTTCATGCCGTGATCAGCGTGGAGAATGTATGCGGCGTCGAGAGTTCTGACCGCTTCTGCACCCGCAGATTCTCCGTTGATGAGATAAAGGAAATGGGCAGCTTCAGAGAGGTCTTCGCGCACCGGTGGCAACTCTTTACCTTCCCGAGCACGGTGAAAATAAGCAACCATCAGCGGGATAGTGGCGCAGATGGCCATCGCCCGATCCTCGTTGAGAGTGCGATCTTGGTCGCCGCCACGGTTGTCGTAGAGTCCGAGCATGCTGACTCCCGTGCGTAACACGTTCATCGGAGAGGCATCCTTCGGAGCAGTCCGAAGGAAGTCGATTACGCCCTGAGGAAGATTCCGGTGTGAGCGCAGATTCCGGGTGAACAGATCCAGCTCGCTCTGAGTGGGCAGCTTTCGGCGATGGAGGAGGAACATGACTTCCTCAAAGGTGCACTTTTCGACAAGGTCCTGGATGTTATAACCTAGGTAACGCAACACTCCTGCTTGACCCTGAACGTCGCTCAGGCAGGATTCGTTCGCGATCACTCCCTCAAGCCCTCTGGCGTATTCCGGTTTTTCCGACATAAGATGTTAGTTTTACTATAGTTTCAGGCTCTGAATCAAGTGTTGATGTAAAAAAATTCTGAAATCAGCCCATCGCACGAACCAGAGCGTTCCCCATGTCAGAGGGTGTCGCTGCCACTTCGATGCCGGCGTCACGCAGAGCTTCGATTTTAGCCGCTGCGGTACCTTTTCCACCAGAGATGATCGCACCGGCATGTCCCATGCGACGTCCGGGAGGAGCTGTCGCACCCGCGATAAAGGCTGCGATAGGTTTCTTACAGTGTTCCTTCGCCCACGCCGCAGCGATTTCCTCGTTGGAACCGCCGATCTCACCGATCATGATGATCGCTTCGGTTTCGGGATCGTCGTTGAACATTTTCAGTATGTCTAGATGGGTGGTTCCGTTGATCGGATCCCCGCCAATCCCGACGCTGGTACTTTGCCCAAGTCCGAGGTTTGTGAGTTGCCAAACGGCCTCGTAGGTGAGTGTTCCACTGCGGGATACGACACCGACTTTCCCACGCTTGTGGATGTAACCGGGAGCGATCCCGATCCGGCAGCCTCCAGTGGAATCCTGACCACGTCCAGGCGTGACGATCCCAGGACAGTTCGGTCCGATGAGTCGAGCCTTCTTTCCCTCCATCGCGGCGCGGACACGCATCATATCCATGACAGGAATGCCCTCTGTGATGGCGATGATCAGCTCACAACCTGCGTCCGCAGCTTCGAGGATGGCATCGGCTGCGAATGGCGGCGGCACGAAGATCGCCGAAACTGTAGCTCCTGTGGTCTCGACAGCTTGGGAGACGGTATCGAAGATCGGAACGCGATCAGCGAAGGTTTGCCCTCCTTTGCCGGGGGTAACTCCGGCGACGAGTTGCGTGCCGTAATCGAGGCTGAGTTGGGCGTGGCGTCCACCGAAGGAGCCAGTGATCCCCTGAATAAGGATTTTTGTGTTTTCGTCAACGAGAATAGCCATGAGATAAATCGGGAAATCGGTAAATAGGGACAGTTCACGCCTTAATGGCGGCGACGGCTTTCTCGGCAGCCTCAGCGAGGGTATCAGCGGAAGTCAGAGCGACATCAGACTCGGCGAGCGTTCGCTTGCCTGCCGCGACATTGTTCCCTTCCAACCTCACTACGAGAGGGATATTGAGTGATACCTCTTTACTGGCGGCGACGATCCCTCGGGCGATCACATCGCAGTCCATAATGCCGCCGAAGATGTTCACGAGGATGGCCTTCACCTTGGGATCGCCGAGGATAATTTTGAAGGCATTGGTTACTTGCTCCTGCGACGCTCCGCCGCCCACGTCGAGAAAGTTGGCGGGCTCGCCCCCGAAGTGCTTGATGATGTCCATCGTAGCCATCGCGAGACCAGCTCCATTCACCAGACAGGCGATATTGCCGTCGAGTCCGATGTAGTTGAGGTGATACTTGGCCGCCTCGACTTCGCGTGGGTCCTGCTCGGTCGGATCGTGAAGAGCCTCGATATCGGGATGGCGATAAAGGGCGTTATCGTCGAAATCGAACTTTGCATCCAGCGCGAGCACCCGACCGTCGGGAGTGACGACCAGCGGGTTAATCTCGACCATGGAGCAATCGCATTCGATGAAGAGCCGGTAGAGGGCAGAGAGCAGTTTTCCGAACTGTTTTGCCTGATCGCCACTGAAGCCCAGCTTTGCCGCGACCTTGCGAATTTCGTATGCTTGCAAGCCGAGCAAAGGGTGGACGGTCTGGTGGAAAATACGCTCTGGAGTGACAGCAGCAACTTCCTCAATATTCACACCGCCTTCGGTACTAGCGACGATCACTGGCGAGCGACTCTCACGATCCATGAGGATGGCGAGGTAATATTCCTTTTTGATATCGACCGCCTCCGCCACCATCACTTTACTCACCAGCTTCCCCTCCTCACCCGTCTGGTGTGTGACCAGAACCTGACCGAGCATCTGAGCAGCGAGCTCTGAGGCTGCTTTTGCATCGGTGACGACATGGACTCCGCCTTTAAAGCCATTTTTGAACGTTCCCTTTCCGCGACCACCCGCATGAACTTGGGCTTTCACCACGATCTGATGTCCCATCTCTGATGCGATGGTCAATGCCTGCTCTGCAGTGTCGGCGACGCGCCCTTTTGGCGATGGAACGCCGAATTTTTCAAATAATTCCTTGGCTTGATATTCGTGGATATTCATAAATGGGTTCGCGACCGACGCCGCGATCACGACGATGGGGGCTTCAACTTACTAGGGGGGTGGGATGGGTCAAGGATGGATTTCCTCAGAAGTGCATCCCGTAAAAGCGGTGTCAGATGCTATCTCTTCACTCAGAAGTCCAGATACACCTCCGCTCGACGATTGGCCGAGCGACCGCTAGGATTGTCCGAGCCGTCAGGTTTGAAGTTCGGCATCCGAGGTTTGGCCGATCCGAAGGCTTTCGTGACGACTTGATCCGCTTTGACTCCCCGATCAATGAGAGATTGCCGAATCACTTCGGCCCGCTTTTCGCTGAGTGCATCGTTGTACGGATCGCTGCCGAGAGCATCTGCGTGACCGGTGATATGGATCAGTCTCTTTTCGTTCTGTTTCAGTATTTTAGCGATGATGTCGAGTTGTCGACCTGTGCGCTGTGTGACGTTCGAGTTATCGAATTCGAAGTAGAGGACGAGAGAGTCCCCTCCCTCGGGATTCTCGATAATCGGCGTGTAGGCAACCCCGCTGCCACCAGCCATCTCAGAGAGAGTGGAAAGCATTTTAGAGAAGGTCAGACCGGCGATTAGCCATTTTCCGTCTTTGTGGTTGAGTTCCACGGCATACTCGGATGAAGCGGTCTCGGAAGTGACTTGGGCGAGTACCCAAGTCACATCATCACGGGACAGGGTGACGACGAAAGGACGCTGTTTTTTTAGAGTAAAGTTTCCTTCTTCAATGGCGATCATCAGAGCGGCGACGCGCTCGTCAGTAACGGTCGCCGGATCGGAGAGCGCACGAGCGGCTGCGTAGTCATGACGCATTACTGCATCGGAAAAGGCCTGTGTTACGGTCAGTGCATCGTCTGTAGAAGCAGGAGTAGAGCCGGGCTTGCCAGGAGCCGTAGAGAGCGGAAGCGTGACTTTCTCGATGCGGAAAGCTCCCGGCACTTGCTCTTTTAGGTCGACGAAGAGCCGATTTGTTTCGGTGGGGTGAGTTGCCTTAGAGCGAGAATCGGCGGCAGGCGCCAGATCCATTTCAGCAGGCTTCGTTGCGTCGAGAGCAGGCTGATCTCTCTCAGGTAAATTAGCTTCTCCGGGAGTTGCCTGATCAGCTTTGCCAAGGTCAGCGGCTTTCGTTTCCTTCTCCTTTATCGAGGTTTCTTTCACAAAATTCAACGACCAGCGAGCGGCCCCGACTGCCTTCGAGATTTCTGCATGTGGAGTCTCCGAATCGAGCTTCCAGTCAGGATTCTCAATCAGTGTTTGAATCGGTGCTCGCTCCGCTTGTGCGATGGCTTCAGGACCGACCGTTTTCTCGAATGTCTCGAAATTCTTCTTTCCAAGTACGTCGGCCAAGGCACTCATTGCAGCGGCTGGAGTTGGGAAAGTGCCCTCTGGAAGGGCGGGTGGCGTTGGCTTCTCTTCGGTCTTCGCCTGCTTCGCGACATCCTCTTGGGCGGGCTTTGCCTGGGATGGCATGTCTGGTTCCTTCGATTCAGTGACCGTTGGATCAGTAGGAGCGATTTGCTTTTTTCCTAGCCCCAGAAGTGTAACGAGCGATATCCCCGCGCCAGCGGCAATAATTCCGAAAAATACGATAGCGTTCTTTCTGCTCATGGCCTGTCCGTGGTCGTGTCTCTGATGCAATACTCGATTACGTCAGTGTAACAGAATGTGCCACTGAGGAAACAGAAAACCACTTGTAATTCCTAGTTCCTTCGGGTCAGATCTGCGATCAGTTGCTCCATCGTCACTTCCCGTTCACTACGCTCTGAGAGCAATCGTAACGTCAGGGTGGGGAATTCTGCTCCAATCACTAGGGCATAGCGAGCATTTGCCTGCTCGGCAGCCTGAAATTGTTTGGCGACTTTTATGGGAGTCAGCGAGGATATGACACGCAGTCCTGCATCGCGAAGACTTTGACACGCTCCTATCGCTTCGAGTGCCCTTTCAGGATCGGCCAGTACTACATATACATCCGCGCTGATTTCTTTCAGGCAGGCCTGATTCATGCGATTTGCCGGGTCGGTAGACTCTCGAATCAGATCACTGATGACCATGTCGCCCATGGCAAAACCACAGGCAGCCATGGATACCCCACCGATCAGATCGACGAGCTGATCATAGCGACCACCTCCTGCCACTGCTCGCATTCCTTTGCCAATGTCGAAAATCTCGAATACAAGCCCGGTGTAATAAGCCAGTCCGCGAACGATTCCGAGATCGATCTCCACGAAATCGCCGAATCCACGTGCCCTGAGACCCTCCATCACCTGCTGAATCGCGGGGGATGTCTCGGCTCCCGATTGAGTAAAGTCGTCGATCTGCTGACGCTCCAGTCCGAGTGCTCGCAATTGCTCTGCGACTTTATCGGCGGGAGTGCGGTCCATTTTATCGATGATCTGGAGAAAGCTGGGGATTAGCTCCGCCGAGAGCCCTTTTTCCAAAGCAAAGCGCACCCAAGCGTCGCGATCACTGATCCGCAGACGAAAATCACTCGGGCCAAACCCGAATTCGCGCATGAGATCGATGGACAAGGCCATCAGCTCAGCATCGGCAAAGGTGGAATCTTCGCCCAAAATGTCGCAATTGAACTGATAGAATTCTCGCCCGCGCCCTTTTTGATGCTTTTCATAACGAAAAAACTGTCCGATCGAAAACCAGCGCAAAGGCTTGCGAAAATCGCGTTGTCGAGCCGCCGCCATGCGTGCCAGGCTGGGGGTCAGCTCCGGTCGCATCGCCACCTCGCGCTCACCTTTGTCGGTGAAGCAGAATAGCTGATTCACGATTTCGTCCCCGCTCTTCTTTCGATACAAATCGGTGGGCTCCAGCACGGGAGCGTCGTATTCGACGAATCCATATCGCCGCGCCACTTCGCGCCAGATGCGGAATACATAATTCCGAGTCGCACAGTCTTCCGGGTAGAAATCGCGAAATCCGGGGAGTGTTTGAAAGCGTGTGGCCATAATCGGGGCAGAGTCGACTCAGAAAGGGAGAAAGGGGCGATTGTCGAGGACTTATCCGAAGATGATCGTCCGGTTTTTATGAACGAGAGTGCGGTGGTTCAATGCGAGCCAGACGGCACGACTTAACACGGTCTGCTCCAGCGCTCGACCCTGTCGGATGAAATCCTGCACCGTATCGCGATGCGTGACTGGCGTCACCCCTTGGGCGATGATGGGTCCTTCGTCGAGCGTCTCGGTGACGTAATGACTGGTCGCTCCGATCAGCTTCACGCCGCGCTCATGCGCTGAGTGATACGGCCTGGCGCCGGGGAAGGCAGGTAGAAAGGAGTGATGCACATTGATGATGCGGTGAGGGAACGCCTCTACCATCTGCGTACTCAGGATTTGCATGTAGCGTGCAAGCACGATCAGATCTACCCCTGTCGCGCGCAGCAGGGAAATCTCGGCTTTTTCCTGAGCTTCCTTATTCTCGTGAGTAATTGGAAAATGATGAAAGGGGATCCCGAAGCGCTCCGCCACGGGCCGGAGATCATCCCGATTCCCGATCATCAGAGGAATCCGCATACAGAGTTCGCCACTCTCGTGACGCGAGAGCAGATCGTACAGGCAGTGATTTTCCTTCGTGACGAATAGCGCCACAGTCGGAATCACATCAGAAAAGTGCAGATTCCACCGCATTCCGAATTTCGTTGCTAGGGGAGAGAAAGCCCTCGCGATCTCGTTTCGGGCGATTGAAAAGCTCGCCAGCTCCCACTCCACGCGCATGAAGAAGGTTCCTTCGACCGGATCCGCATATTGGATGATATCGACGATATTTCCTTCGTTCTCGTGGAGAAATGTCGATACACTCGCCACGATTCCGGCCCGGTCCGGGCAGGTGACTAAAAGGATCGCTGTAGGGAGGGAATTCGGGTACGCACTCACAACACGAGAACGGCTCAACAGGCTTAACAGACGCGACTGAATCAGGCATCCGTTTCAGAAAAGGCGTGCTCGAAGGGGGACTCGAACCCCCACAGGTTGCCCCACAAGATCCTTAGTCTTGCGCGTCTACCAGTTCCGCCATCCGAGCGACTGTTTCGAGTCGGAAGCGAATCCGACGGGAAGCGGTATCTATAGCGGGAAAATGAGTACGGCGCAAGCACATTATTCACGATGAGATACGAGAATTCTGATGGCCTGAGATTAATTCATCCCACCACTTGGGAGGCTGAACGGGCACGGTTTAATTCCACAGACTGCGATCCAGTGAGCGATATTGAATGGCTTCCAGCACGTGAGTTTCACGGATTGACTCGTCACTGTCGAGATCGGCCAGAGTGCGTGCAACTTTCAGGATACGGTCGTGTGCGCGGGCGCTGAGATGCAAAGCGTCCATGGCCTGTTCCAGAGTACGTTCACTCGTAGCATCGAGCGCGCAATGTTTTGCCAGGAGACGACTGCCCATATCGGCATTACACAGGACACCGGGATTGGAGGCAAAGCGGGCCAACTGGATCGCACGAGCTGCGGTCACTCGTTCGCGGATTACCTGTGAAGTCTCGCCTACGGCTTTTGATCGCAATTCCCGGTAGTCAATAGCGGGGACTTCCACATGCAAGTCGATGCGATCTAGCAGTGGACCGCTGATTCGCTGTCGATATTTTTCGATCTGCCCCGGTGAGCAGCGACATTCTCTCGCCGGATCGCCCAAGTAGCCACAGGGACAGGGATTCATGGCAGCGACTAAGCTGAATCGGCTGGGAAAGGTGAACTTGCCCGCTGCTCGCGAGATCGTCACCTGACCATCCTCCAGCGGCTGACGGAGCACCTCTAGGGTCGAGCGACGAAACTCCGGCAATTCGTCCAAAAAAAGGATGCCGTTATGCGCCAGACTGACCTCTCCCGGACTCGGCATACTGCTACCCCCGAGCAGTCCCACGTCGGAGATCGTATGATGAGGCGAGCGAAAGGGGCGTGTGGCGATAAAGCCACCTTTCCCATCGATCAGACCCGCTACGCTGTGGATCTTGGTAGTTTCGATGGCCTCCTCTTCTGTCATGGGCGGCAGGATGGTCACCAGTCGCTTTGCCAACATGGATTTCCCTGTGCCTGGGCTTCCCAGCATCAAAATATTATGACCGCCAGCCATCGCCACCTCAAGAGCGCGCTTGGTGTGGAGCTGACCTTTTACCTCGCTGAAGTCGATGGAATATTGCTGTTTCGTACGGAAAAAAGCATCACGATCCAGTTTTTCTGGTTTGATGTGCCCATCCCCAGCCAGCAGACGGTAGGCGTCGAGCAGGGTCTCGACTCCATACACGTATATCCCTTCGACAATACTCGCTTCCACCGCATTTTCCTTCGGTACTATAAGGGCGCGCAAACCCTGTTGTCGGGCTTGAAGTGCTACGGGTAGGGCGCCTTTGATCGCACGCAAACGTCCGTCGAGCGCCAGCTCCCCGACCATCGCGCATTTCTGAAGAGCCCCGTCCGTCAGTGCGCCATTTTGATCGGGAGCCAGCGAAACCATGCCGATCGCGATGGGTAAATCAAAGCTAGGACCCTCTTTGCGCAGGTCAGCCGGGGCCAGATTGATCGTGATGGGTGTATTCGGCCAACGCAGGCCACTGTTCCGGATCGCGGTGATCACACGGTCGATGCTTTCTCGCACGGCAGCGTCGGGCAGACCGACCAGCTTGATATCGAGCTTTCCTGCTTCGCCGGAATTGACTTCCACTTCTACAGGAACGGCCTCGACGCCGTGAACGCTGCCAGAATAGACACATACGAGAGACATGTTGCGAGTCTGTCGTATCGCTACACTTTATGCAATCCTCGATTGATCTTTCCGCACAGGAATTCCGCCGACCGATCTCGGTGGAGTCGGAAATGATCTCAAATCCTAGTTCGCGTCACAGCCAACTCCTGTTTGGAGTGATCGTGACATATCATTCGATTGATCAGGGAGTGTCTGAACCGCGCCGGAATGATGCCACTATTTCAATCAGCTCAGGGAAAGAAGCTCAGGAGAACGCTGCAGAGATCTGCATGATTCAGACTCGCGCAGCTTCTTCCTCCTCTGGATTCGGGAATTGGAACAGAGACAATGTGGGTTCCCGAGAAGGTTCCTGCGCCGGGAAAAGCTCCTGAAAGAAAGAGAGTGGAGCGGGGGTGGTGAGGGAATTGGCGACGGAAGAAGGTGAGTCCGTGTCGATTCCCTCCAGATCGATAATCTCAGCCTGATTCAGCGAATGATGCGCAGTGAGCTTAGGTTGACTCAGTTGCTGCTGCATTTTCTGATAGGAGAGACTCGCTTCGATCTGATGCTTGATCACCGCCAGCAATTCATTGAGTTGAACAGGCTTGGCTAGCACGACGCTGGTGATTCCTCCCGTGTGCGCCAGTGCTTGAGCCTCGCGAGCGATGGCGGTCAGTAGAACCACTGGAATGTATCGCAGAGAGAGATCATTCCGGAGATCCAGTAGTACACGGCCTCCGTCGCGCTCCGGCATCATCACGTCCAGCAGTATCAGATCCGGCATGTAGTGTCTGACTGTATTGACCGCCAGTAGAGGATTATTCTCGACGACCGGACGATAGCCGAATTTGGCTAAGGCCTTTGCCAGCAATGTCGTCAGAGCGACATTGTCATCGATAATCTGGATACAATACTGCATGAGGGAAAGAAAATTTATCCTCAAATTTTATCACCGCAATGAAAATTTTCAGTTTTTATTAAAAATATGACTATTTCACAATTTCCCAACTTGAGGAAGGAGCCCAGACGCGGACGTAATCAACCTCCATCGTCGTTGGGAATCCGCGAGGACTCGATTTAGCTGGATTAGGAATGCGTTTGTCCTCCTTCATGGTGATATAGGGCTGCCGTAATTCCAGAGACAGAACGATCCGCATCGGGAGGTGCCAGTTTCGGTTCGCGGCCTGTGCAACTCGTTGCCCATCGACATACCATGTAATCTGCTCATTTGACACGTAGGCCGCATAGATGTGAAAATCCTGACGCGGATCGAATGGGGCTTTCCACCGATGCTTACACAAATCCGGGTGAGTATCTGGGCCGACCTTCACGACCTCCCCAGAGGGATCCCTCACTTTCGCGTGCAGGTTGAAATCCATCAGCGATACCCCTTTCCCGACGCCAGAATGCTGTTGAAGTTCGACAATATCGATCTCCGAGTAGACTTCACGGCCAGTCCCAGTCTTGAGATTGGAGAGCCAGAAGGCCGGGGTGACTCCTGGATGATGATGACACCCCTTGATCCGGGCTTCGAAGTAGCCAATCGTAACCGCTGCCTGACTGCGAAGGATTCCAGATTTATAAAAAGCCGTTTGGTCCTTTTGCTGATGGGGTTCATATACCATCCGCAGAGCAAGTTGCCCGTCTCGTTGAAAAACATTCTGAGGATCCCAAGTCAGTCCACCCCATGAGGTCTGTTGTGTAAACCATTTTTCTGAGTTCACACCCTTCGTCCAGAATTCGTCCGAAAGCTCCGGTGAGAATTTCCACTCCACAGGGACCGGCACCAATGGAGCTGGGTATTGCCCCGCCTGTGGTATCGGAATCGCGATGGGCATTGACCGGGTGTTCTTTCTCAGTCCAAGCCGAGACCAGAGATCCTTCTTTGCCGCATACATCTCAATCTGTCCGAATGGGAGGGTGGATTGAACTTGTCCGTGACTCGGAACAACGAAGCAAAAAAGAAACAGAGAGATAATCAGAACACGAGAAATCGACATAGAAAGCTAGAGAGAATATCGTCAATTTTTGATTTTTTACTAGCTCTGATATTTTTATGAAGATAATTGGTTAACTGGATTTTCTTGACCGATCTTCTCTCAGAATTTCCAAATTATGGGTTCTCGCTTGTGGCAAGGTATCTTCGATGATTTCTTCCCGACTCTTACGCATGGAAGTAAAAAATATGGCTGAAGAGGCACTCTTAGAAACGCTTGCAAAGATAGAAGTGCTTCTGCGAGAAGGATCTCCCGAGTCTCTGGAAGCTGCGCGAACAATTTCGAAGGATCTACTAGTGCAGACTAAGCACGCCGATCCCCGTCAGCGTGTGGCAGCGCTGACGGCTCTCGGGCATGGAGAGCGCTTTTCAGGGATGCTGGCAGAGTCTGATCGAACCTATGGGGAAGCCCTAATGTTGCTCCCATCGAAACCATCTGATCCTGAAGCACGCTTTCAGTATGCAAATCTCCTGACTTGTCAGGGACTTTCTCTCCTTCTGATGTCTGACTTGGAATCTCTGAAAAAGGCGAAGGCTTGTTTTGAGCAATCCATCGCCTTAAGGGATCGTCCGGACACGAATGAGGCGGAGACGTGGGGCCTGTCGGCGGGCTGGCTGAATCTGGCCGATACTCTTGCCGCGCTTGGAGGACAGGATGCTCTCGAAGAGGCAGTCCGATGCACGGAGAAAGCTCGCGAAACTCTGGCGAGACTCTCAGACCCTCAGCCTGCCGCCTGTCAGAATCGTCTCGCGCTCTCTTGGATGAAGACGGCAGAATACTCGGCACGGCTGAGCGCGGAGTATGCTCGGCCAATGGAAGAGAAGGTGATGATCGGATTCGCTGAGGCTGCAGAAATTTTGCAATCCGAGTCACTTGCCAAGGAGGAGGAGTCTCGCCGCATGTTAGCCGCAGCGCTTAGCAATCTGAGTCGGAGTCGCCTGTTACTCGAAAAGCGAGGAAGTCGGAAGGGGGAGGAAGAGGCTCGCGAAGCGATCCATTTGCTCGGAGATGCCGTCTTTTCAGCTCCAGAGACACTCTTCCTCGCTCTCAGTGCCCGGATGAATATCGCCTGCCATCTAGCGGGAATGTCCAATAGCGAAGATGGTGATGACGATGTCCTGCTTGAGGTTACAGACGTCATTGAAGAAGCGATGACGATCGCTGCCGAGGGGCGTCGGAAGTGGGGAGCGAATGCCGTGGCGGATGACTTACTGGGCGAATTGACCCGGCTCGGGGCCGAAGCCTACCGCGTGGCCTCCCCTGATTTTCTGGTCGATTTTCTCATGGACGTACTCGATCCCGAGCGGGGGGATGATCACTTCGCTGACTCGCCCGCTGTTCATGAAGCCGCCGTCCGAGTTCTCTGGCATGGAATTTCAGATTTGCAGAAAGCCGGATTCGCAGGATTTGGTTCGGATGAATACGACAAGAGACGCGATCACCTAGCTGCCTGGCAATTGTGTCGAGAAGAGCTGGCTGCCATTCGAACACGTTATTTTATTGTCGAGTCGACTTGATTAAAATCTAAGATATATTAATTATTTTTTTGTGAAAAAGAGGATTTTAATTGATTTTATTTTGAACAGACGGTAAAACCGCGACACTCAAATACGCCACCTGTTGACGGTGATTTTCGGGAAGATATTGATCAGGCCATTATGTTACAGCGATCCATGAGTCCTTCTGCCTCGAGCAGAGCACGGACGATCAGAGGCCTATTCTCCCAATTACTGTTTCAACATCTGACCGCTACGAGAAAGAACGCAATCACGTAAGAATTGTGGGTGTCGTGTCGTCGTAATAAAGCTACGCGAACTGCGGATACCCCCTGACTCAACTCAACACGATTTGTTATGGCTAACTTGGAAATGGACGGCGGAATCAAGATCTACCTTCGGGAGATCGGGAAGACGCCTTTACTTACTAGAGAGGAAGAAGTGGAACTCGCTGATCGTATCAAGAACGGCGACAAAGCTGCTCGCACTCACATGATTAAGGCGAATCTCCGCCTAGTCGTCAAAATTGCACAGGACTATGCGAATTACGGGTTACCGCTGCTCGACCTAATCTCGGAAGGGAATATCGGTCTGATGAAAGCGGTGGAGCGCTTCGACCCGAATAAGGGTGGGAAGCTCTCGACCTACGCAGCTTGGTGGATCAAGCAGTCCATCAAGCGCGCTCTGGCGAATCAGAGCAAGACGATCCGCCTGCCGGTCCACATGGTGGATAAGATCTCAAAAATGCGTCGAGTCGCATTGGTACTGAGTGAGGAACTCGGTCGCGAACCTACCGATGAGGAGTTGGCGGAGGAAATCGGGATCGACCGTGCGAAGCTCTCTCATCTGAAGTCTGCCGCATTGCGTCCGGCCTCGCTCGACGCGCCGATCAGTGACGACGATACGACGGAGTTCGGCGAAATCATTGGTGATGAGCGTGCTCAGAATCCTCTGGAGTTGCTAAGTCATAAAAATATGCACATGCAGCTCGACGATTTGCTCGAGGTGCTCGACGAGCGTGAGCGCAAGATCATTGATGCCCGCTTTGGTCTGGCGGGGCAAAAGCCGAAAACTCTGGAAGAGGTCGGGCAGGAATTTGGCGTGACTCGCGAGCGGATTCGCCAGCTGCAGAACATCGCTTTGAAGAAGCTTCGTCGTGCTCTTCAGAAGAAGGAAGATCCGGGGCCACGTCCGCTCCGCAAGGGTGGGAAGAGCAAGGATGACTTCTTCCTCGAGGACTCCGATGAAGAAGACGATGACGATGCCGCGATGGCAATGTGAAGGAGTCGGAGCATCTGGAGGAAGGGCGCGTTCCGGAGTAAGATTGCCTAGAAAAGGGCAGATTGGTTTTACTTTCCAGTGAGTCATGCACCGTATCGGCGTCCTCGGGCTCCATCACGATCACGTCTGGGGCAATCTGGAGGAGCTCCTCATCACGGGGCGTGCGGAACTAGTCGGCGCGGCGGATACGGATGGGGAACTCCTTGGGAAATATCAGGAGCATTTTTCCGGTGAGGTTTTCCCATCCTATGAAGCGCTTCTGGATTGCGACGATCTGGATGCTGTTTACGTTTTCTCTGACAATCGCCTCGGCGAAGAACTCGTCGTTCGAGCCTGCGAACGCGGGGTGCATTGCCTAGTGGAAAAGCCGATGGCAGCGACTCTGGCGGGAGCGGAGCGAATGCTCAGCGCTGCTCGTGCCAACGGTGTTCGCCTGATGGTGAACTGGCCCTTCACTTGGGAGCCTCAGCTGCGCCACGGGATCTGCATGGCTCAGGCAGGCGAACTGGGGAAAATTTGGCAGGTGCGTTACCGTGCCGCTCATCAGGGACCGAAGGAATTAGGATGCTCTCGGCAGTTCGTAGACTGGCTCTACGATGCAGAGCGAAATGGAGCTGGGGCGCTGATGGACTACTGCTGCTATGGAGCTGTGCTCGCCGATCTGTTGCTGGGGCGTCCTGAATCCGTCACCGGACTGCGCATCAATACGGGCCTGAAGCCTGATCTATTGTTAGAGGATAATGCCATCCTCGCGCTAAAATATCCCCATGCGCTCGCCGTGACAGAGGCGAGTTGGACTCAGATCGGGCATTTGACGAGTTATTACACCACGATCTACGGTAGTGAAGGGACTGTTCACATCGCTCCAGGCAGCGGTGGGATTCTACATGCGACCAACGAGAATCCGGATGGTGTACCCCTGACCGTGCCACCGCAGCCCGAACACATGCGCAACGCCAGCGTCCACTTTCTGACGGCTCTCGAGAATCCCGATTTCGTAATTCATCCGCTCTGCCAGCCAGAACACGGAGTCGGAGCGCAGTGGATTCTGGAAGAGGGGCTGCGGGCGATGAAGTGAAAGGACAGCCTTCACGCTGACGCCGACTTCATGCAGGCATCGATCACGATCTGGGTCTTTAAAGAAATCTCAGGCCAGTGCGGCTCCAGGGATCCGCTGAGCACGATCTCGCCGAATTTGCGGAACATGCGTGCTTCTTGGGAAGTGGCATGTGTGTCGGAGTAATCTGTAACAGAGACACGACGCGAATGGCGCTCGTAGTGGAACTGGCACATATCGGCGCAGGGTGTGCTCTGCTCGATGCGAAAGGCCGTTTCTGCACCGTAAAACGGCAGCACGAAATCCTCGATCACGATCTGCCCCTTCGTGCCGCTGATTACCGCCCATTGCTCATTCCACGCGTCGAAGGAGCAGTGGAACGAGGCCGTTGCTCCGCTCTCGAATCTCATCTCCGCCGAGAAAGCGACTGGCACTCCTTTGTCCTCGCGAATGATCGAGCTACGCAGCTCGCTCGGCATTGCGTAATTCATAATCCAGAGAATTAGACGAACATTATACCAGCCCAGGTCACCGAGACAGCCAAGCGGTTCGAGGGCTGCGTCCATGCGAATGTTTTCGTTAAAAAACTCTTTCGATCCGGGAAAGCTGAACTGTGTGGAGATTCTCCTGACCTCGCCAAGCGATCCTCCCGCATCCAGTTCGTGCCGCAGAGCCTCCAGTCGCCTCCCGTGCATGAACATGGTGCCATCCATGTATTGCACCTTGGCTTCCGCACAGGCGTCGATTATCTCTCGAAGCTCCGCAGCATTGACTCCTGAGGGCTTTTCGCTCAGCACGTGCTTGCCCGCTCGAGCTGCAGCGATGGCCCATTCTTTTCGCAATCCCGTGGGCAGAGGAATGTAGACGGCATCGATGTCGTCCCTGCTGAGAAGCTCCGCGTAGCTCCCGAGAGGCTTCGGGACAGGATGGTGAGGCACCTGCGCCTGACACCCTCGGATAAACGCTTCCGCTTTCGCCTGATCGCGACTAGCCACCGCTACGAGACGTCCGTTTCCGCTGTGCAGGATCGCCTGCCAGTTCTTCCGAGCAATGGAGGCGGCACCGAGAATGCCCCATCGGCAGTGAGTCTGAATCATGGGAAAAAGCTTCCAAGATGCCCCGCCTTTTCCACATGTGCAAGATGCACACGTTTCTAGGGTGCATTCGATGAGTTCCGAACTAGCTTCTCTCGGAGAAACAGCCAAGCTCATTGATGACTCGTGAAACCCTCGCCACCACCCTCGAAGAAATCGCTCTCTTACTGGAATTAAAAGGCGATAATCCGTTCAAAATCCGGGCCTATCGGACTGGGGCGGATACGGTGCGCCAGTTCCCTGGCGACATAGTCGCTCTGGCTCGCGAAGAACAATTGGATGGAATTAAGGGAATCGGTGAAGCACTACGGCAGAAGCTTCACGAACTTGCGACGACGGGATCTCTGGAGTTTTTGGAAAAATTGAAAGCTGAGTTTCCTGTCGGACTCTTCGAATTATTCGATCTTCAGGGATTGGGACCGAAGAAAATCAAGGCTCTGTATGATTCCCTTGGCGTTGATTCCGTCGCTCGTCTTCGAGAATTGTGCGAAGCAGGCGAGGTCGAAAAGCTCCCTGGCTTCGGAAAAAAGAGCGTGGAAGGAATTCTTGAAGCGATCAAGTTTCGCGAACGCAATGTAGGACGCTTTCGCCTCGGAGATGTGGCCGTTCATGCTGAAGAGATTCTGTCGGCTCTGCGTGAACATCCATACTGTCTGCGCGCTGAGGTAGCCGGGAGCTATCGTCGTGCTCGTGAGACCCTGCACGATCTGGATTTCCTCGTAGCTACGAGTCAACCAGAATCGCTGATCGCCCACTTCGTCTCTCAGGCTTGGGTGGATCACATCATCCAGCAGGGATCGACGAAGGCCAGCATCCGCCTTGTATCCGGTCTTCAATGTGACTTACGGGCGGTGTCGAATGCAGAATTTGCCTGTGCTCTTGCGTATTTTACCGGAGGGAAAGAGCATAATGTCGCCATGCGAGGACGAGCACTGGAACGAGGCTACACGCTGAACGAGTATCGTCTCGCGGTGCGCGAAGGAGCGAATGCTCCGGAGGCACCCGTATTCGAAGATGAAACGCAACTCCATCGATTCCTCGGACTCGATTATATCGCCCCGGAATTACGAGAAAACACGGGAGAGATCGAATGCGCTGCCGACGGCCAGCTTCCCCGCCTGATCGAGCCGTCCAATTTGCGCGGCACGTTCCACTGTCATACGACTGCGAGCGATGGTGAAGACTCTCTGGAAGAGATGGCTGCTGCCGCGATCGAGCTAGGACTCCAGTATCTCGGTATCTCAGATCACTCAAAAAGCTCCTTTCAGGCGAATGGCCTCGATGAGAAGCGTCTCCGTGATCAAATCTCTCGAATTCGTGCTTTAAATGAGCAGTTCCGCGATGAAGGGGAGAAATTTCGTATCCTCGCGGGGAGCGAAGTCGATATTCTGAAGGATGGGAGTCTTGACTACGACGACGAGTTGCTGAGCGAGCTGGATTTCGTCGTCGCCAGTGTCCACAATGCGATGAGTCTGTCCGAGTCAGCGATGACGGCGCGACTCATTCGTGTTGTCTCTCATCCCCGTGTCACCATGCTCGGGCACATGACGGGACGACTGCTGCTGGCGCGCGAACCCTATGCTGTCGATATTCCTGCGGTCATCGAAGCCTGTGCGGAGCACAATACTGTGATCGAATTGAATTGCAGCCCAGCGCGTCTGGACATGGACTGGCGCTGGTGGAAATTCGCGAAGGAGAAGGGAGTCAAGTGCTCCATCAACACCGACGCTCACAGTGTCTCAGGCCTCGGCTGGCTCGCGATCGGGGCACGAGTGGCTCGCAAAGGCTGGCTGACGCGAGAAGATGTGATCAATACCCGCAGTCGAACCGAAATTGAAAGCTGGTTGAGACTCGATTCTCTGTGAGATCGGGTGTTTCTGAAGAATTAATTCCCAGAGGATCCATCAGTCCTGCTGACTGACTCAACAGCGTCATCGCCCGAATCTACCTGAAACTCGAGCTTCTTCTCACCCTTTCGATGGGTAACAGGAATTGTGTCTCCTTCTTTCACTAGTCCGCGAATGATGAGCTCCGCCAACGGATCTTCGATGTGACGCTCCACCGCACGGCGCATCGGACGCGCTCCGTAGTTGGGATCATAACCTTCCTCGACGAGGAAGGCCTTCGCATCATCATCTAGCTCGAGATGGATCTGCTTCTCCGCGAGGCGCTTCATGACTGCCTTGATCTCAAGTTCTACGATTTGGACAAGATTCTCACGAGTCAAAACGCGGAAGACAATCTTTTCATCCAAACGGTTGAGGAACTCTGGCTTGAAGACCTCCTTGGCTCGCTCAAGGATCTTTCCTCGCATAGAGTCGTGATTCTCCTCTCCGCTCCCCATCGAGCCGAAGCCGACAGTCACCTGACGTTTGATCACATCGGCTCCCACGTTACTGGTAAGGATCACGATAGTATTGCGGAAGTCGATACGCCGTCCCAGTGAATCAGTCACTGTTCCCTCTTCCAGAATCTGGAGAAGCAGATTCATCACATCCGGATGCGCCTTTTCGACTTCATCAAAAAGCACCACGGAATATGGCTTGCGACGGACTGCTTCGGAAAGCTGACCACCTTCCTCGTACCCCACATAGCCGGGAGGCGATCCGATCAGTCGGCTGCTGGAGAATTTCTCCATATATTCCGACATGTCGATCTGGATCAGGGAGTCGGGATCGCCGAACATGAACTCTGCCAGATTTCTGGCTAAGAACGACTTTCCGACACCAGTCGGCCCCAGAAAAATGAAGGAACCGATCGGTCGACGGGGATCTTTCAGGTTGGCGCGGCTGCGCCGAAGCGCTTTGGAGATCGCCGTCACTGCTTCGTCCTGTCCGATCACGCGACCACGCAACTCCTCCTCCATCTTGAGCAGTTTCTCAGTCTCGCGCTGCTCCATACGCTGGAGCGGGATGCCCGTCCACTTCGCGACAACGGACATGATATCATCTTCATCCACATCGACGATCTTCTCCTCGTTGGCCGCACGCCAGTTCTCCAGAATTTCTTCCATCTCCTTGCGCTTATTCTTCTCGTTGTCACGCAGAGCAGCGGCATTCTCGAAGTCCTGATCCTTGATCGCTCCTTCTTTTTCGGCGACGATGCGCTCGATCTCAGCCTCGAGATCTTTGATCTCAGGAGGCCGAGTCATTGAAGAAATCCTAGCACGCGCACCGGCTTCGTCCAAGATGTCAATGGCTTTGTCCGGAAGGAATCGTCCCGTTAAATAGCGAGAGGAGAGCTTGACGCAGGCGGCGATCGCCGCATCGGAAAAGCGAGCTTTGTGGTGAGACTCGTATTTTGGACGCAGCCCCTTCAGAATAAGGATCGTATCGTCGATGCTCGGTTCGTCCACCTTTACTTGCTGGAAACGACGCTCCAGCGCGGCGTCTTTCTCGATGAATTTCCTATACTCCTTCAGAGTCGTCGCTCCGATGCACTGGAGTTCTCCACGACTGAGCGAAGGCTTAATGATATTCGAAGCATCCATCGCTCCCTCGGCGGAACCAGCTCCGACGATGGTGTGGAGCTCGTCGATGAAGAGAATCACGTTCTTCGCACGCTTGATCTCATCCATGACGGCTTTGATTCGCTCCTCGAACTGTCCGCGATATTTAGTGCCAGCGACCATCAGAGCCAGATCGAGCGTGATTACCTTTTTGTCACGCAACAATTCCGGCACATTGCCAGAGGCAATTTCCTGAGCCAAGCCTTCTGCGATGGCAGTCTTTCCTACTCCGGCTTCTCCGATGAGCACGGGGTTATTCTTCGTCCGGCGGCACAGAATCTGAATTACGCGCTCGATTTCACCGCTGCGTCCGATGACGGGATCGAGTTCTCCGGCGACCGCCAGCTCGGTCAAATCGCGTCCGAAGGCCTTTAGTGCAGGAGTTTTGCCTTCTTTCCGGCCACCACTGGCGACTTCTTCGAAATCGGGTTCCTCGTCAGAGGGAGCAGGTGCTGTAAAATTTGGATCAAGTTCACGTAGAATCTCATTTCGAGCCACGTCGATATCGACGTCCAGATTCTTCAAAACTCGCGCAGCAACGCCATCGCCCTCTCTGAGGAGACCGAGGAGGATGTGCTCTGTTCCCACGTAGCTATGATTCAGGTTCTTCGCCTCCTTCCCGGCTAGGCTAAGAACTTTTTTCACACGGGGCGTATAGGGAATATTACCCGAAATCTTTGCTTCGTGCCCGATGCCGACCTGCTTCTCCACCTCTAGGCGAACTGTGTCCAAGTCGAGATGCATTTTCTTCAACACGCTGACAGCGACACCCTGACCGAGCTTGATTAGCCCGAGCAGCAAGTGCTCTGTGCCCACGTAATTGTGGTTAAAGCGGTCTGCTTCTTTGCGGGCCAGCGCCAAGACCTGTTGCGCTCTGGGAGTGAAATTATTCATTTTCGTTGTCTCGGTGTTGTATTATACCACGAAAATCGGGAGGTGTCAGCGCTTTCAAGTTTTCTTGAATAATCTCCGCCCGCAGAACATCGCGTTCTTCCATTGAGAGCTTGGTGCTGGCGGTGATCTGGAGGTGTGCGGGTTGAATCGCCGTGAGAAGTCGAGTGACGATTCCCCGCGCTTCTGTAGGGAAAACGTTCATATCACAACCGAGACGAATCATCGAGAGATGGGTCAGCGCCTCCTTAGAAGAGACAATATGGGCGTATTTGAGCACAGCATAAGCTCTTCCGATCTGATCTTGGATCATCGCTGCGCGATCTTCGAGCACCTTTAGTCGTGCGTTTTTCTCATTTCGCAGCAGTTGCTCGATCACTCGCTCCAAATGGGCGATGATGTCCTCCTCTTTCGCGCCTAGGGTATTTTGATTCGAAATTTGGAACAGATTGGCGAGAGCGTCTGTTCCCTCTCCATACTGCCCCCTTACGGCGAGACCGATTTTGCTGGCCCCTTGCATCGTCTGCGTCATCTGATCTGATAGAACAAGTCCCGGCAGGTGCAGCATGACGGAAGCACGTAATCCCGTTCCGAGATTCGTAGGACAGCAGGTGAGATAACCGTAATCCGGATCGAAGGCGTACGGCAGACGGGTCTCCAGTTCGGAGTCTACCTGATCGAGTGCACGATAAGCGGTGATCAGTTGCTGACCGGGCAAGATCGCCTGCATTCGAAGGTGATCTTCCTCGTTGACCATAATGCTGAGCGACTGCTGATCATTGATGACCACCGCACATCCCGGTCCCTTCGCAGCGTGCTCGCGGCTGATGAGGTGGCGCTCTACTAATACTTGCTTCTCCAAGGCACTGAGGTGCGTCATTTCTTCCGCGAAGGCCCCGCTCATTTCAGGGATTTCTTCGAGTACCGGGCGGATACACGAGACAACCTGAGCACGTAGTTCTTTCTTCGCCCATCCGGGAAATGGATAGCCTCTCAAATTGCGAGCCAAGCGAATCCGACTCGAAATCACGATATCGCTTTCCGGGCCGCCTCCTTGCATCCACTCGGCCGGTTTATTTAACAAATTCGTGATTCGCATGATCGCTTCAGTTCTGCCAAGGAGTTATTTGATCTGTAGATAGTCTACACTTCTCGGAAAAATTCGCTTAACAGTTTTTATACGAAGCTTCGACTTTCGAAATTTCATCGCGCAGTCGAGCTGCCTCTTCATAATCCTCACCTTCGACAGACTTAGACAGGGCTTGTCGTAATTCGCTCAATCGTATTTCCGGATTTTCAATCGCGGCAGGATTCTCCAAGGAAAGCGGGTTCAGCACTAGGGACTCAGCACAGGGGCGCGGGACTTTACCCTCGTGCCGAGTTTTCTTTTGAATTGCCTCCAATAGTGGATCGAGTCGATCTCGAAAGACTTGGTAGCAGTTGGCGCAACCGTAGCGACCAGTTTTTTTTGTGTCAGTCAGCGAGAATCCGCAGTCAGGACAGATCGGTTCGTCGCGAGTCGCTCCACTGCCGATGATCATCTGCTTGCCCATCCCCTCCAGCATTTCGACCAGTGCATAGGCAGTCGGATCCTCAATGCCTTTTTCGCTGGCGCACTGTTTACACAGATTTACCTTCTGAAATTTGTCTCCGACCTTCTGGCTGACAAAAATCGTCGCTTTGCTAATCTTGCAATTGTCGCACTTCATACTCTGATCCGTGCGGCTCCAGAGGGTTGACTCCAGAATCCTCACGCACAAGGTATCTTACGACAGATTTGATTATTCGTAAATCGAAGTGCCGGTAGTTTGCACAAGATTGCGGAAATCTGCGATCAGGCGGCGCGTAATCGGTCCGGGCTGTCCACTACCGATGATGCGCTTATCATACTCTGCCACAGGCACGACTTCAGCTGCGGTGCCCGTCAGGAAGAGTTCGTCAGCAGTGTAAAGATCGTAGCGGCTCATTTCCACCTCGCGGAGCTCTAGCCCGGCAGCGGCGATCAGTTCGATCACCACTCCGCGCGTAATCCCGTAGAGCGATCCGGAGGATACGGTCGGGGTGTAGAGAATTCCTTTTTTTACTGTGAAGAGATTATCTCCGGTGCATTCGGCCACGTATCCAGCTGCGTTCAGCATGACGCCTTCCTCAGCTCCCGAGGCAATCGCCTCGACCTTGGCCATGATGTTGCTCAGGTAGTTGAGTGACTTCACCGCCGGTGACAGAGCATCGTGGTTCGGGCGACGAGTAGCGCAGGTGGCGAGAATGAGACCTTTTTCATATTTCTCGGCAGGGTAAAGCGAAATCGCAGATGCGATCACGACGATGGAGGCCTTCTCGCATTGATACGGACTCAGTCCTAGCTTACCCACACCCCGAGTGACGAGCAGTCGCACATAGCCGTCGCGAAGATCGTTTTTTCGGATGGTAGCGAGTGTCATCTCGATAATCTCTTCGCGAGTCGCCGGGATGTGCAGATGGATCGCCTTAGCGGAATCAAACAGGCGGTCGATGTGTTCCTCAAGACGAAAGACTCGGCCATTATAAAACCGAATTCCTTCGAAAATACCATCTCCGTATAGCAGGCCGTGGTCGAAGACGGAAATCTTCGCATCGGACTCGGGATAAAACTGACCGTCGATATAAATCTGGAGAGGCGTGGCGCTCATAAAAAGGAAGTGAAGTGAATTTGCACTTTTGGCAGTCGGTTAGTTTGCCCGAGCCTGAAGGGAAAGCAAGAACTTCGCTCGTGGAGAGTGAGACAGGATTTATTTCCTCTCTTTCTGTCGAGGACTTCTGCGTTTATTCAGGGTGAGGAAGGATCGATCAGAACTTTCTGGAGGATGAATCGCCTATCAAATTTCCCGCCAGAATACGCCTGACAGCAGTAGTAGCAGGCGGAAGCGCGAGCCAGCGGGCGTGCCCGTCGGATCACTTTCCCGCAGTGTGTGCAAGCATAGGCATAACGGCGTGGGACTCTCCTGACCGGGGCCAGAGGCAGGTTGTGGCATACGGATTCTCCGGAAATCCCAAGTTCGCGGCAGGCTTGCTGCCACTCGACGCCGTGAGGGGCGATCTTCTGCCTTCCTGCTCGCGTTTTCGCGACCAAGTGCGCTAGCTCATGGAGAAAAGTTTCGCGAATCGATGATTCTCGAATGTCATCCGGTAGGTCTTGAAGTCGGGGATTGAGTTCGATCAGATCGAGTCGATAATTCGCCCGGCCGGCCGCAGTTCTCATGCGCGCATTCCAGACGACTTTCACTGTCTGCCCCAGCGAGGCTAATCCCAAGTCGGAGCAGAGCTTCACCGCCACATATCGCAGCATGTCGTCCGGTCCCAATCGCGGATAGGGCATCTTTCGTGGATCTTCGCCAGACTCTTCAGCAGGGGGCATGTCTTCAGTCAGATCCAGCTTTGTGCATGGGCTCCATCGGCAGACCCGTAGTTTTGTCGAGGAGATAAAGTTCCTCCTCCTGATTGGTGACGAACGAATTCGGGGGAACGCTCTCGCGGAGCCAGACATTCGCCCCTATCGTCGATTCCGCCCCTATCGTCGTTTTCCCACCGAGCACAGTGGCATTGGGATAAATGACGACGCCATCCTCCACGTTCGGATGTCGTTTGTTTCCTTTCACTACGCGACCGTTTTCGTCTTTGGGAAAATTCCGCGCTCCCAGCGTAACCCCGTGATAGAGCTTCACATGATTTCCGATCACGCACGTTTCACCAATCACGACTCCCGTTCCGTGATCGATGAAAAAGTGAGTTCCAATCTGTGCCCCAGGATGGATATCGATCCCCGTCAGACTGTGGGCGTACTCAGTCATGATGCGCGGAATCAGTGGGATATCCAGTGTGTACAGACAGTGAGCGCAGCGCTGGATCGCGATGGCCTCGATGCACGGATAGGCCAAGATGATCTCGTCGAAGCTCTTGGCGGCAGGGTCGCCCTCGTAGGCTGCCTCTACATCGCTCTGCAGCAGTGAACGGATCTCGGGAAGATGCTTGAGAAACTGGCAGATCAGTTCACTCGCTTGCCGCCGATAGCCCTGTCCTGGAGCGCTCCCTTTGACGTCGTGGCGCAGACGCAAGGTCTTGGCGATCTCTGCCTCCAGAATTTCTGCCAGATGAGCGATCCTCTCGCCCGTGATCATTTCCAATTCGTCCGCAGGGATGGGCTCCTCGTCGTGATAGCCGGGAAAAAGGAGCTGAAGCAACTTCACGCAAACGGACGTGACAGTGTGCTTGGAGGGTAGATTGGCACTGTCGATGCGGTTAATGCCGCCGACATCCCGATAGGAGTCGAGCAGCGCATCAATGAGATCTTGCTGAGAGCAATCCATGGAATCGTTGTCGAAAGTAACCGTTGAGTCGCTCTTTCCAAGGAAAAGCTTTCGAGCATCCATCCTCCCCATGATAAAAAAGTGATCAGGACGTTGTTCCGTCGCTGACGAAAGAAATGTTTCGTGCCACTGTTTTCCATGCAGAAATTCTGTTTCCCTCTTTTTCTCTTCGCTTCGCTGATTCTTCCCACTCTGCGTTCAGCGGATTTGCCACTCATTTTTCGTGATGACTTTACTGCCGGAGCCAAAGAGTGGGAACCCACCGATCCGAAGGCTTGGAAAATCACGGAGATCGACGGTAATCCCGCCTATGAAATTTTCGGGGGTTCACAGTACGAGCCTCCTTTTCGCAGTCCTTTGAACATCGCCATCCGACGCGATGGGATCGTCGGAGATTTCATTTTCACGGCACGAGTGCGGACCACGCGGGAATCCTACGATCACAGGGATATGTGCGTGGTTTTCGGCTATCAGAATCCATCGAATTTCTACTACATCCATCTCGGCCAGCGCACGGACCCTCATGCAAATCAGATTTTTCTCGTCAATGAAGCTCCTCGAGTGGCGATCTCTGAAAAAACGACTGAAGGGACTCCTTGGGTGACAGGGAAATGGCACGATGTGAAAATCGTCCGTACTGTCGCCTCCGGTCGAATCGAGGTTTATTTCGACGACATGACGACGCCGACTCACGTTGCCCACGACAAGACGTTTACTTGGGGGCGAGTGGGCATCGGCACTTTCGACGACAAGGGAATCTGGGATGATGTGGAGCTGCACGGTGTCGCCGTCGAGCCACCTGCATCGGCCTCTCGGGAAGGCCATCCCGATCCCTCTTCCTTGATCTATACCAAGTGGACACCTAACTTTCAGGTGCCTGATCCGGTAGCAATCAGCTTCGACCCCCAGGGTCGCGCCTATGTGACACAGACCCAACGCCGCAAAGCGAACGATCTCGACATTCGCGACAATACCGACTGGATTCCCGATGACCTCAGCTCCGAGTCGCCTGATGACAAGCTCGCCTTTTACCGGTCCAAGTTCACTCCAGAGAATAGTGCCGCCAACGCTCATCGTGTCGAGGACTACAATGGCGACGGTCTGCACGACATACGCGATCTCACCGTCTTGAGCGAGCGTATCTACCGTATTGAGGACACCAACGGCGACGGCACTGCCGATTCGATGAAAATCTATGCCGAACAGCTGAATCATCCGATCGGAGGAGTCGCCGGAGGCGTGCTCTGGTATGATGGCTCGGTGTACGCCTGTCCAGTGCCAGAGCTGGTCTCCTTCCGCGACAAAGATGGGGATGGAGTAGCAGATGAGAAGAAAGAACTAGTCTATGGCTTCGGTGCCCACCTCGCATACGCCGGCCATGACATGCACGGCCTCTTTCTCGGTCCCGATGGGCGAATCTATTGGTCCGTCGGTGACAAGGGAATACGCGTCAAAACACCCGATGGTCTCGACTACCGATTTCCCCATCAGGGAGGGCTGATGCGCTGCGAACCCGACGGCTCTCAATTCGAGGTCTTTGCTCACGGCCAGCGAAACATTCAGGAGATTTCCTTTGATCAATACGGAAATTTCTTTGGAGTCGATAACGATGCCGACTTCGCTGGAGAGAAGGAGAGGCTCATCGAACAATACGGCGATCTCGGCTGGCGTTCGCACTGGCAATATCTGCGCGATGACTACAATCCCTGGGACAGTGAGAAAATGCACGTTCCGTGGCACGCCGATCAGCCACGCTGGTTCACGCCCACTATTGGTAATTACGAAAACGGCCCGGCAGGTTTTAAGTTCAATCCCGGTACGGCGCTCAGTCCCGCCTACGAGAATTATTTCTTCCTGACCAGTGCTCCGAATGGGCAACAGTGGGCCTTCCGAATCGAACCTCATGGGGACTCTTGGGCGATGCGCAACGATCACCAAATCGGTGATGGCATTCCTCTCGTAGGTCTCTGCTTTGCCCCCGACGGAGGGCTTTACTCCGTGGACTGGGGCGGCGGCTATCCCATGAACGAAAAAGGTGCCGTCTGGCGGATCGATGTCGCGAAAGATCAGGCCCATCCTCTCCGCGCCGAAACTCAGATGCTAATTCAGGCGGATTTTACCAAAAAGGCCCTCTCTGAGCTGAGCGTTCTCCTCGGCCACGCCGATCAGCGCGTGCGTCTGAAAGCTCAGATCGAGCTCGCAAAGCGCTCGGCTCTCGATCAACTCCGCTCGGTCGCCACCACAGTTGATGCACCTCAAATCGCTCGGATTCATGCCATTTGGGGAATCGGACAGCTCCAGCGCTGGAAGAAAGCCGACGATGCAGAACTGACCGCGCTCCTAGGCGATCCCGATCCAGAAATCCGCGCTCAGGCGATTCGCACTCTCACCGACAAATATGGGCGACTGCTGGGTCTAGACAGAATTCCATCGCCCAAACCCCAAGCACCGGGGCTGACGAAGGCTCTGATCCCACATCTGGAAGATCCCTCTCAGCGCGTTCGCATTCAGGCCTTGATGGGGCTTGGACGATTGCGCGATCCTCTCGCAACCGAGGCCATTCTCGGATTGCTTGCCCGGAAGGAGCATCATCCAGGGATGACCGCCCTTCGCCATGCGGGTACCATGGCTCTGGCGGGTGCGGCACCTGTCGAAGCGCTCGCCGCCCTCAGCAAAGATAAATCCGTCTTTGTTCGCACCTGCGCGGCCTTAGCTCTGGGACGCCGCGGCGACCCTGCCGTGACCGCCTTTCTGGATGACCCCGACAGTCTGATTTCCGCCGATGCTGCAATCGCCATCCATGATGATTGGATGATCCCCGAAGCAATGCCCGCTCTGGCGGCACATTTGGGGAAACACCTGGATCGGGGATCTTTCGTACGACGCGCGATCAATGCGAATTTCCGCATCGGCACGCCCGAGGCTGCTGAGCGCATCGTCAGTTTCGTGGCAGAGGGCAAGGCCGATGAATCCCTGCTGGAAGCCGGTCTGGAGGCTCTGCAAAACTGGGTGAATCCGCCGAAACTCGATCTTGTCACAGGGCAGTTTCGTCCGCTCGAATCGCGTGATCCCGATGTGCTGACGAATGCACTGAAAGCTCACATCGATACTCTGCTCACAGCGAAGTCGGCGAAAATCGTTTCTGGAGTGATGGAACTGGCGACAAAGGCGGCACTTCCCATAGCCAATGGAACTCTGCTAGCCGTCTTTTCCAATGCAGAGGCAGACGGGGCGCTGCGGGCCACCGCACTCCACTCCCTCGCCGCGCAAAAGGCATCAGGACTCACTGAGTTAATCTCCGCCGCTGCTGCTGATCCTGCCGTTCCTGTGCAAATCGCCGCTTTGGATCTGCTCTCTGAAACCCAGCCTGATAAGGCCAAGCTAGAAATCCAGAAACGCCTCGACGGAAAAGCAGCAACAGCGGTCAAGCAACACGCCATCCGCTTACTCGCCCGAGTGAAAGAGGTCGAGCCTATGCGCGAGCTGCTGGCGAAACTTCAGGCAGGGAAGCTCTCTCCCGCCTTGCAACTGGACGTGTATGAAGCAGCGCAAGACCCCGCGTTTTCTTCCGATTCGATCATCGTCGCAGCCGTCACCGCCATTGAGAAAGAATGGACGCAAGCAGCCGTCGCAGATCCCGTAGCCCCCTTTCGCTACGCACTGGAGGGAGGAGACCTCGAGCGAGGAAAATCGATCATTCTGAACCATCCAGCTGCACAGTGCACCGGCTGTCACAGAATCGACAAAGGACCGGGAAGCAATGTTGGCCCGATATTGCAGGATATCGGAAAAAAGCGCGACCGCGCCTACATTCTTCAGAGCTTGGTCGATCCGCAGGCTGTTGTTGCGAAGGGTTACGGGAATCTTTCGCTCAGTCTGAACGATGGGACGACCATCGCTGGTCAGTTCTTGGAAGAGAAAGACGGGAAGGTGATCCTGAAGGATATTAGCAATAAGCAGACCGAAATCCCTGTCGCAAACATTCGCGACCGTTCTGCGATCATCTCAACCATGCCCCCGATGGGACTGATTTTAAACAAAGCCGAACTCCGCGACGTGGTCGCTTATCTCGCGGGGAAACCTGGCAACGATCAAAAGAAACAAAAATAGCGCTCAGAATCAGAAGGCTTTTGTAGATCATTTGCTCTCTGTGTAGCCCGCATGTCCCTCCTGAATCGTCCTTGGTTCGTTCTCGCTCTCCTAGGAATCGTTTTTATTACGTGGAAGAGCTGTCAGGATGGAGCAGTCGTGGTCCACACCCCGGAGATGCTGGCACCTGAACAACCGCAACAAACGAGCCTCTCTGCGGGAAAGGCTCCAGTCTTTCGAGTGAAGGATTATCGGATCGAGGCACAAGCTCGCTATTCCCTACAGGCTCGCCTCTTGGGAAAAAAACGCTATCGATTTGATCAAGGAGCAGCCCTTTCTCCGATCGATCTTGCTCTGGGTTGGGGGCCGATGTCGGCGAATGCGCTGGTTCAGAAACTCGATGTCTCTCAAAGTGATCGATTTTATTGGGTGCATTGGCCCGATTCATCTGTTTCTCGATCGGAGGTGATGGAGAATTCTGCCAATACTCACATTATCCCTGCGACTCCGCACCTTGCCGAAGTAATCGACAAGATGCGTCCAGGTCAACTGATCGAACTGAAGGGGTATCTAGTGAACGTTAGCCATCCGAACGGCTGGCAGTGGAATTCTTCACTGACGCGTACGGATACCGGCTCAGGAGCCTGTGAACTCTTTTGGGTCGAATCTGCTCGTATTGTTCTGGCGAATCCGTAGACGATGAAGACTGCCTTGATTTCCTCTGGCAAAAGTCGCTTCCAGCCTGCATGATGAAATCACATTCTATCCCGACTACCGATTTTTATGAGCACTCACATCCCAGCCCCGCAATCCATCGATGAACTGGATTTTTTGGCGACCACACCTTCGTCGGGTGTGATGGAAACATTGAGACGGACAGAAGGCGATCTGCTGGTGGCCGGGGCAGGAGGGAAAATGGGCTTTCACGTCGCGAAAATGCTGCGTCGGGCGCTGAATGAACTGGATTCAGATCGTGCTGTTGTGGCCGTTTCACGCTTCGGCAATCCGCAGACTCGGGAGGTTTTCGAGTCGGAAGGAATCCACACCATCTCTGCCGATCTGACGGAAGAACAAGGACTGAAGTCTCTGCCGGATGCTGGGAGTGTATTCTTCCTAGCGGGAAAGAAGTTCGGAACCTCAGGTCAGTCGGAGGAACTGCATCTTTACAACGAAATCATGCCCCGTCTTGTGGCAAAACGGTTTCGAGATTCGCGTATTGTGGCGCTGTCCACGGGCTGTGTGTATCCCTTTGTCACGCAAGCGTCGGGAGGCTGCACAGAGGAGGTTCCGGCTGATCCAGTCGGTGACTACGCGATTTCATGCCTGGGGCGAGAGCGTGCCTTTCTGGAGGAAAGCGAGCGTTACGGCACGCCACTGGCTCTGATCCGACTCAATTATTCGGTGGATTTGCGCTACGGTGTTCTGGTCGATCTGGCAGTGCGGATTCAGTCGGGTGAACCGGTGGATGTGGGCATGGGCTATTTCAATTGTATCTGGCAGGGAGATGCGGTGAGTCACATCGTGCAGGCGCTGGGATTGGCGTCACCAGCTCCGGATGCGTGTATTCTGAATGTGACTGGTGAGCGGATACTCTCGGTGCGGGAAACGGCAGAGGCTCTGGCGGAGCGGATGGGACGAAGTGTGACTTTCAGCGGACATGAGGCGGAAACCGCTTGGTTGAATAGCGCTGCAAAAGCGCATCAGGCCTTCGGCATCCCTGCGGTTTCGGAGGATCAGTTGATCGACTGGGTCGCCGACTGGGTAGGCCACGGTCGCGATCTTCTCGGATTACCCACGCACTTCGAAGTAAGAGACGGGAAGTATTGAGTCATTGCTCTGCGAGGGAAGCTGGGCAAGTGATCAACTGATGGAGATTCTCAAAATTTTACAGGCAGGTGATTTAGGGTTTGTTCGATTGCCTTAGACTAGTGAATCCGCGCTTTCATTTTTCTCGATTTTCGCATCTAGTATCTGCCTGAATCAACCAATCAATCTCTCATGAAAACGTGGCACTACGCAGACGCAGCTAACCAGCCGGTCCAAGTCTCTGAGGAAAGTCTTCCCGATCTGATTCGTGCAGGCACGATTTCTCGACAAACCCGGATTTGGTCAAACGGGATGGCAAACTGGATGCCTATCGACCAAGTTTTACCACAGCTTTTTTCTGGGCTGCCGCCTGCTTTCCCTATCCAAGGTAACGCTTCACAAGGTAGCACTCCAGCGGGAGGGCGCTGTCATGAGATCGATGTCGAGATCCTCGGGGATGATATGCAGATCGTCGAGGTGGAACTCGATCCCGGCGAGACTGTGATCGCTGAAGCGGGGGCGATGAACTACATGGAGGATAATATCTCTTTCGTCGCCAAAATGGGGGATGGGTCGAATCCCAACGAGGGACTCATGGGCAAGTTAATGTCTGTCGGGAGGCGTGTCCTCACGGGAGAATCAGTTTTCCTGACTCACTTCACCAATACCGCTCCCTCTGGGAAACGTCGAGTTGCCTTCGCCGCTCCCTTTCCCGGAAAGATCGTCGAGGTCAATCTGGCGATGATCGGAGGCGAAATCACCTGTCAGAAGGACGCATTTCTCTGCGCCGCCTTCGGCACTCAGGTGACAATCGCCTTCACGAAGCGCCTCGGAACCGGATTCTTCGGCGGAGAGGGTTTCATTTTGGAAAAGTTGAAAGGTGACGGAATTGCCTGCCTTCATGCCTGCGGAACGATCATTCAGCGCGAGCTGAAAGGTGATACGCTGCTGGTGGATACCGGCTGCCTCGTCGCTTTTTCTCCTGGGGTGAGTTACGACATCCAGCGTGCGGGGAACCTGAAATCCATGTTCTTTGGTGGAGAGGGCCTCTTCTTGGCAAAACTGAGCGGACACGGTCACGTCTGGTTACAAAGTCTCCCCTTTTCACGTCTCGCAGATCGCATCATCAAGGCCGCCCCTTCCGTTGGAGGCACTCAGCAGGGCGAAGGCGGCGTGCTCGGGGGAATCGGTCGTATGCTCAGCGGTGACTGATCGAGCGCGACCTGACTTTTCATCGCCCGCCGGCTGTGATCGTCACTCCTGCAGATCCGGTGGTTCCCAGAGCTCCCAAGCCTTCTTGCACGGCGACGGCCTGCGCTGCGGTGATCAAGACGGCTTCGGCATAATCCTCTAGCTTGCTCCAAGGGCTGCGCGGCACCCAGACGATGTCTCCACCCTCCAGTCGCAGATCCGGTTCCTGCCCCTTCAAAATTGAGCGCAGGTTCACCACGGCTACCTGCGGTCGCAGAGTGCCTCCGCGCAGGATTAGCACCTTCGTCACGATGGCCTCCACCTGTGGACCTCCGGCGGCAGAGACTGCCGAGATCAGAGTCGCTCCTTTCTCAAAGTATACGGGACCGGGCTTATTCACATGGCCCAGCACATAACAGGATCTGGCCGTGAGCGAGGGTAGAAAAATGTAGTCTCCACTGCGTACATAGACGTTCTGTGACATGTCTCCTTGCTCGACTAGGCGCGAGAAGTCCACAGGAATCAGCTCTCCGTTGCAGATGAGAATCGCACGCTCAAGGTCTGCGGCTTCAGGATTATTCACCTCGTTACTCTCCGTATGTGCGAGAAGGCCTCCCCCTTCCGATAGTGCGGCGATCAGGGTAGTCGGCTTGGTGATCGGGTAGGCACCGGGCTTCTGCACCTGTCCCAACATCCAGAAGCGTTGGCTGTCCGCCTTTGCCACATTGACTGTCACGACAGGCTGAACATAATCTTTTTCGAGCGCCTTGGAAAGCAGGGTGGAAATCTCAGCGATCGTTTTTCCACGCACATCAATGCCCTTAGCCACATCATAATAGAGCATCCCATCTGGCATCACTTTGGTCCGAGTGCGCGTGTCCTTCATCTCAGCGACTTCGATATCCAGCTCATCCCCTGGGCCGACGAGATAGGGACCAGAGGGCGGCTGGAGAAGAGAGCGATCCAGCTTTTTTCGGACTTTGAGTTTCTCGAATTTCGGATCCTTCGGAATGCGTTGGAGCGCCTCCTCCGCCGTCATGGCTGGATTCGCTGGATCAAAGTTCGCATTATAGGCGAAATCGTCTGGAGTCCGAAATTCCCGATCTGCTCGCTTCAGATGGATGCATGACGAAAGCATCAGCACCGCGGATGCAAGCATCGCGGAGCGGAAGGAGTCAGCAAAAAGAGGGCGCATAGGGTGAATCGGGCGGCGGGGATGATCAGTCTTTCTTATTTCCGCCTCCGCCCAAGATCGGGTTGTACGATTGGTTCATCGTCTCGGCTGTCACCGTCTGCATGAAGGTGATGATGGCGTTGTCCAAGGCGCGCTCCACTAGATTAAAGGGGTGTCGACTCACGAAGATAATATCGCGAGTCTGCAGGGGAATGTCTGCCTCTCGGCCTTCCAAGATCGCCTTCACGTTGGCGATCTGAGTCGTGGGATGGTGAATGCTGCCACGCACTAGCAATACATGTGTGCGATAGGCAGCGTCGGTGAATCCTCCAGCTTCTGCGATGGCCTTGACTAGAGTCAGCTTCACCGGCATACGACGACGTCCGGCCTCCTGCACCTCTCCGATCACATAAATTTCGTTTTCTAGGTTTGAGGCGACATAGATATAGTCATCCGGCTCAAGAAAAGCGTTTTGACTGAAGTCTCCTTCGTAATACAGACGAGCCAAATCCACATTCAGCTTGCGCCCCTTCCGTGCGACGAAGGATCGCTCGAAGTCGGCCAGTTCGAAGGCCGAGCTTCGCACGGTTCCAATCTGGACACCCTCGGCTAAAGAGATCGCTTCCAGCACGGTCGTAGGCCGATCCAGCACGTAACTACCTGGTTTGCGCACGCGCCCGATGATCGCGAATTCTTTGCTCGCGACGGCAGACGGGGTGATGATCACTTTGATATTCTTCTGATACTTCGAAAGAGCCTCTTCAATCCGAGATCGCAACTGATCCAGCGTGAGTCCATCCGCTCTGACTGCGACGGCCTGCAGGTAACTGACCGTGCCATCCGGTGCGATCTGGACATTCTCCCGAGCCAGATCTGCACGGTCGTACACAGAGAAATTCAGCGTATCTCCTGGTCCCAAGGTATATCGAGTCTGCCAAGCGGGAGTCTTCACCGGGGTCACTCGCGGTTCCTCTGCCGGGGCCTGAACGGGCGGAATATCCTTCAGTTCGATCCAGTAATCCGTCGCTCGCTCCTTGACTGGTCTCGCCCAAGCACGCGGCTCCTGCCCGCCTAGAAACAGCGGTAGGAAGACGACCGCGATGACGACGATGAGAGCCAAACGCATAAATTGAGGAAAAAAAGAAAATTGAGAGAAATAGAAATTTCACATTATTATAACATTTATAATAAACAAATGTAAATTATTTTATTGGAAAATTCACGATCCATTCCTTCTGCTCTCCGCTTGAAATCCATGAATCAGCGTTCAGCCCATCTTTTCGGGGCATCTTTTCGGGTGCGACTTTCCTTTTTCTTGCTATGCTAACGCTGGACTGCTCACTGGACAGTTATCATTCCCGATGCCGGAGCCGAGACTCGATTCATCGCCCTCTTTGCTACATCAGCAATCGCTTACACATCAAATGCAGGAAAGTCTGCATTTGCTTCAGGTGCCCGCTCAGGAACTACGGCAACTGATCCATCAGGAACTCGCCCAGAATCCCGCGCTCGAAGAGGATCTATCTCCGCCCTCACTCGAAGAAGTTCTCTCATCCTCCAGCGTGGATGAGTTCGACCCGGATATCTCCGAATTATCCCGCATGGATGAGGAGTGGAATGAGTACTATGCGCAATCTGATCTCGACAATTCCTCTCCCGGCGAGGCGAACCGCGCTCATCAGTGGGTTTTGGATTCGCTGACAGAACCCGTCACTCTGCGCGAACATCTGATGGAGCAGTTATCATTCGCTGATCTCCCACAGGTTCTATCTGAACTCGTAGCAAATCTGATCGACAGTCTGAATGACGATGGATTTCTCACGACGAATCTCACGTCCCTACGCGAAGAACTCGGAGGTGCCGAAGAGGACTGGGAAGCAGCGCTGCAACACCTTCGCAGCTTCGATCCCGCTGGAATCGGTGCGACAGACTTGCGCGACTGCCTGCTCCTTCAGCTCAGCCGCATGGGGCAAACCGGTAGCTTGGCATGGCGAATCGTCGATCAATGCCTAGCCGACCTCGGCAGGAGACGCTATCAACAGATCGCAACAGATCTCGATGTGTCCGTCGCTCAGGTTGCCGCCGCAGCTGAATCCATCTCCAAGCTCGATCCCCATCCAGGCAGGAGCTTCAGTTCCATTCCCGGAGCGGCCTACGTCATTCCGGATGTGATTGTTGAGAAGGAAGGGGACGGTTGGGCGGTGATGATGAATGATAGAGAAATCCCCCATCTTCGGATCAGTAATTCATGCAAAGACCTGATCGCTGAGGATATGGGACGCGAAGAAAAGTCCTACGTACGTGAGAAAATCCGTGGCGGAAAAGCTTTTATTCGTGCGATTCAGCAGCGGCAGGAAACAATTCTTCGAATTTCCAAGGAGATCGTAGCGCGGCAGGACGGCTTTTTCCGATCCGGCCCTTCCGCTTTGAGGCCACTAAATATGGCAGCAATCGCCCAGGCGATTGGAGTCCATAAAACCACGGTGAGCCGTGCCGTCTCCGGTAAATTCATCGAAACTCCCCACGGAATATTTGAGTTGAAGTACTTTTTTGCTTCGGGGTATGAGACAGCAGAAGGGGGAGCCCTCAGTAGCACGAGCGTGAAGAAGCACCTGTTAGAACTCATTCAAGCCGAGGATCCCCAGACACCACTCAGCGATCAGGATTTAGTGGAAGTATTCGCGAAGAGTGGGATTCCGATTGCACGAAGGACAATTGCAAAGTATCGAGAAGAGTTGCATATTCTTCCCAGTCACCAGCGTCGGAGTCGGTAAGCGCGTGACAGACCCCCGAATCTCCTACGCTCCGCGTGACCGCAATTTGACTAATGGAAAAGCGATTCTTGCTTTCTCCATCCTTTGAAGAAATTGCTTCAAAATTTTTAATTTTGGACGAAAGTCCTCACCTCTCAGCGATTATGGAGAACGACGATACGGTAGAACTCGAAGGCACGATCCACACTGTACTCCCCGGCACGATGTTCCGGGTAGAGTTACCGGGCGGACATCTCGTTCTCGCTCATATTTCCGGAAAGATGCGCAAGCGCTTCATCCGCCTAGTGACCGGAGACCGAGTTAAAATCGAAATGTCTCCCTATGACACGGAGAAGGCTCGTATCGTTTACCGGATGGATTCTCACAGTCCTCGCCCGTTCAACACAGGGAAAAGACAGTCTCCGCGCAGTATGGCTCGCCCTGGGCAACCGAAAAAGCGAGCGAAACCCAATCCGACGCCTCGCCGAACTTCCGGAGGTGCTGGTGGAGCAGGGAATAAAAGCGGTGGAGGTCCGAAGAGTACTGGGCCGAGAACTGGCGGTCCGAAGTAAGTTCTTCGTTTCGCCGTAGGTTGCGTCGACTTCAGAAGGACAGGAAGGAGGCAGAATTCTTTCTTGTGCTGCGGGAGTTCTTCGCGAGAGTAACCCACTTCTTCGGTCACCCTCTCTCCCGTGAACTGGATCTCTCTCGCATTTCGTAACTTGCTCCGCAATGCCCGTCGGTCGATCACTACGATTGCGGCCGTCTCGCTCGGCTATGCAGCAGTCAATATCTTGGCCGGATTTGCTGCCTATATGTTCGCCAGCATTGAGGATGCGCACATCTACGAGCAAGCCTACGGACAGATTCAGATCTGGCGCGTTGGTGCCAGAGCCTACGGCGGCTCCGATCCAACTGATTACCTGATCTCGGCGAAGGATTATGAAGCGATCCAGGTTGCTGTAAAAGCCGACGAGCGTGTTCAGTTCGCCACTGGGATGCTGGAGGTGCAGGGAAGCGTGGATGCAGATGGAAAGTCCGGATTCTTCGTCGGGCAAGCGATGGTGCCTTCCCTGAAAGAAGAAATTCAGGGTCAATCCACCGCTCTGCGCAGTCCCGAGGAGACGGTACCGAAGGGAACTCCGATTACAGATGAGACAAAGAGCTCCATCGCCATCGCCAGCGGAATGGCCCGAGCACTGGGCCTGGAAGTCGGTTCTCCCGTGGTTCTGATGGCGGCATCCCTCGCCGGACAGATGAACGCGGTGGATGCCGAAGTTCATCAGGTCGTAGAGACGATGGTCGAGAGCCTCGACAGCCGTTACATCTTTCTCCCCCTCAGCCTAGCCCAGGATTTGTATGACACAGATCAGGTGAGCAGCGTCCGGATCTTGCTGAGACGGACAGCCGATACTGACGCCGTCGTCGCCTCTCTGCGAGAGAAATTCCCGGAGTCCGAGTGGGAAATTACCCCCTGGTATCAATCGTCGAAGCTCTACCTACGGACCAAGCGCATGTTCGACATTATCTTCGGGCTGGTCTTCGTTATCATCAC
>JBDHQE010000132.1:0-10163 GCA_039806885.1 Verrucomicrobiales bacterium | reverse complement strand
AAAGCGAAGCGTGCGACGATACGATTCTCGGCAGATGGATTCCCCGCCCCTGCGATGGGTCTGAACGCATATCCGGTTCCCGAATTCCCATCAGAAAGGACGCCAAGAGTTCCATCAGCGAGTTGATAGATCCACTTCACAGGCATCGCGACATGGCCGTCCCTAGAACCATCGCCAATTTTGGCCGCTTTTTCTCCCATCGGTCCTTGATCGGAAAGCCTCCGTGCGGGCCGTTTATTATAGCTAAAGCCCTCGACTCCATCCTGATCTTCCCCGAGAGGTTGCGGCCATTTGGGAATCGACGAGGCGGCGGGATGGACGATGGGGTAATACACTTTCTCCCCTCGGATCACTGGCTCGTTTAGATCAACGTAGTGATCTGGACGATCCGACCAGCCTGCCATGTCGGTGAAGTCCTTCCGGAAGTCACCCCACCCATCGCCGTCGGAATCGATCTTCATCTGATCGTCCGAATAGAGCTTGTAAGCGAAAAGTGGCCGACCATTATCTCCCCACTGCCGGATCGCCCCAGGCTGGGATGCCCAAGCCGTCTTGATTCCTACAGTGGTCGCTTCGCGAATCTGGGCGATCACCAGATTGACCGCCTCCTCTGCCACCTGTTGGGCCTGCAATCCGTTGGAGTAGGTGTATGACGCTCGGTGTTCACTGCTCGCCAGCGAGAAAAAGGTCAGGATCAGAATCGTGGTGAGGGACATCACCGTGAGGACCGTGATGAGAGCGACGCCTTTTCGATCCTTGGGAAAGAGCCGATTGAGATGAAGTTTTTCCGCGAGTTTCATGGTCTGGAGAGGGGGAAGAACGAACCGTATCTGTATTTACGAAGCATTCTATTTGAAATACAATGTCAATACAAGACTATTTTCTCAAACTGAGAAATTTTTCTGACCGCGGCAGGCAGGAGCCTTCCGAATGTAGGATGAAATCAGTTCTGGAGCGGGATGGCAAGAAAATTTCGCGAGAGAATTCGGTAGTGAATCGTCCGTAGTGGATTGTTCAATACGAGAAGGGAGTTCACACGAGTGCCTCGAACAAGATCTCGACGGGATGTTTTGCGATTCGATGAACTCCGTCCTTGATCTGATGACGACAGCTCGTGCCCGGTGCCGCGATCAACGTGGTCTCGGGAGTTTTTCGCAGCGTGGGATAGAGAATGAGTTCGCCTATCTGCTGGGAGAGCTCGTAATGCTCCGCTTCATAGCCAAAGGATCCGGCCATGCCACAACAACCGGAGGGAATCAGGGAAACCTTGTAATTCTTCGGCAGCTCCAGCATTTTCACCGTGGGTACCAGCGAGGACAAGGCCTTTTGATGACAGTGCCCTTGCAGCTTGATGGCGTGCTCCACCGTGTGAAAGGAAGAGGACTTCATCCGCCCCTGATCAATTTCACGACCGAAAAATTCGTCGATTAACAAGGCATTTTCAGCCAGCGCCTTGGCTGCATCTTTCAGCTCTGCCGACACGAGATCAGGATACTCGTCCCGAAAGCTGAGTATGGCAGAGGGTTCGATTCCGATGAGCGGAGTCTCCGAGGTGATGACATCGCGGAGCAGCTCCACGTTGCGAATCGCCAGCTTTTGCGCCTCGCGAATGAGCCCTTTGGAGAGATGAGCGCGTCCGCTATCCACGTGCTCGGGAATGATGACCTCGTAGCCGAGCCGATTCAGCAACTGGATGGCCTGGATGCCGATGGCAGTGTCGTTGTAGTTCGTGAACTCGTCGCAGAACAGATATACGCGTCCATTCGGAAACGGGCCGTCGGTGTTCCCATGCCGACTGTACCACGCGGCGAGCGTAGTGCTGTGTAGGGTGGGCAAACTTCGATCGACAGCGAATCCCACCATCTTCTTGAAAGCCCGAGAGGTCAGCGGATTCGTCATGAACCAATTCGAGAGCCACGGGGCGAGGGATGCGAGCTTCATCGCCTTCGCAAAATTCGCAATCAGACGAGAGCGAAACGGCACGCCGTGGACATCGTAATAGTGCTGCTGCCACTCCGCCTTCATCCTCGTCATATCGACATTGGTCGGACACTCGGCCTTGCAGCCCTTGCAGGAAATACACAGATCCAGAGACTGACGCACCTCCTCGCTGTCCCAAGGGTTTTCCGCGCCGTTGGGATTCGTCATCACATTTCGCAGCATGTTCGCACGAGCGCGGGTGCTATCCTTCTCGTTCCTGGTTGCCATGTAGCTGGGACACATCGTCCCACCCATCAGAGCTGTTTTGCGACACAGCCCGACCCCGATACACTTTTCCGTCGCTCCGACGAAGCCGCCGGACTCGCTGAAATCGAACACGGTCTCATATTTCGGAGTCGGTTTGCCGGGCGCATGCCGCAGGGAAGTATCCATGGGCGGGGTGTCGATGATTTTCCCCGGATTCAGTATCCCCTTGGGGTCGAAAGTCTGCTTCACCTGACGCATCATCGCATAGCATTCGTCCCCCACCATCAGCGGGATGAATTCCCCTCGCAGCCGCCCGTCACCGTGCTCTCCCGAGAGCGATCCACGATATTTTTTCACTAGATGGGCAATGTCAGTGGCGATCCCACGAAACATGCGCAGTCCTTCTTCCGTTTTCAGGTCAAAAAGGGGACGTGTGTGCAGCTCTCCGGCCCCGGCATGAGCATAATACACAGTGCTAATCCCGTATCTACTGTGCAAAAGCTCGTCAAATTCGGCAATGTACGCAGGCAGATCCTCGACCGCGACGGCGGTGTCTTCCACGACCTCGCGAGGCTTCGCGGACCCTTTGATATTGTTGTTCATCAGGCCCTGTCCGGCTCGGCGCAGTTCCCAAACGCGGTCCACATCCGATCCCCACACGCAAGGGAAGGCGTATCCTAGACCAGCAGCGCGGCACTCGGATTCCATGGCAGAAAACTCGGATTCAATGAACTCGTGATCCTCATTCCGGACTTCGATCACCAGCACCGCTGCCGGATCGCCATTGATGAAGAAGCGATTTTTCGACTGTTCGAGATTGGACTTCGTACCATCGAGAACGTGGTGATCCATCAGTTCGCAACCGAAGGGACGATGCGCCATGGCAATGAGCGTAGCCTTCAGAGCGTCTTGGACGGTTTCGAAATGGGCGCAGAGCAGCCCTCCCTCCGGGGGCAGCGGTTCGCAGTTCAGCTCGAATTCGGTCCCGATAAACAAGGTACCTTCCGATCCGCAGATGAGACGACAAAGGTTGAAAGGTCTATCCGACTTCGGATCAAAAACTTGCGCATCCATCAGCAAGTCGAGAGCGTACCCCGTGTTGCGACGGGTAACGGTGGCCTTTGGAAAATGATCGCGAATCAACTGGCGATTCGTCGCATCCGAGAGGAGATCGCGGACGAAGCGGTAAATGCGGGTCTCCAGCGAGTCAGACCCCTCGCATTTGGCGGCAAACTCCTCAGCGCTGAGCGGTCCGAAGGTCGCGAATGATCCATCGGCAAGAAATCCCCGAGCTGAGACCACATGATCGCGGGTGCTTCCGTATACAATGGAATTCGCGCCACATGAATTATTGCCCACCATGCCCGCGATCATCGCTCGGTTCGCTGTCGATGTCTCAGGAGCGAAAAACAGGGAGTGGTCGGCCAGCGCGAGGTTCAGCTCATTGCGCACCACGCCGGGTTGCACACGCACGCGGCGGTTCTCCGCATCGATCTCGAGAATCGCGTTCATGTGTCGCCCGATATCCGCCACGATACCCGACCCGACCACCTGTCCCGCCAGCGAAGTCCCCGCAGCGCGCGGGATTAACCCGACCCCGTGTTTTGCAGCGAACAGCACCAGCTCGCGCACATCGTCCTCGGACTTGGGAAAAGTCACCGCCAGCGGCAACTCCTGGTATTCAGAAGCGTCCGTCGCGTAGATGGTACGCATGGCATTGTCAGTCAGGAGTTCACCGCTGAGGCGGCTTTTCAGCTCCTGCAAAGCAGAGGGCGAAATAGGCATGAGATTCGGGAAATGAGCGGAGCTAGGCTAAGGGATGTCAAGCCTAGACACAAGAGGCGGATTCCGGAATTAGCGAGCGGCTATCGGGCACCACCGGATGCCCTGAATGCATCAAAAGTTTTTCCTGTTCGTTTTCAAATGGACTCGATAGGATCGCTAGGAATGAAACGGCCTTACTTCCAAGTCTTCTTCGCTATATTCAGTTTCCTGTTAGGCATTCTAGTCATGTTCGGGATGCAAGAGTGGCGAGAAACGACTACGGCGGACCCGATTTCGATGTACATAGCGGATGGACAGGGACTAAAAGGGTCGGACGTTCTGAAAGCCGCCGGTCTTCTTTCTTTCGAACAATCCATTCAAATCGAGTTCCGATCTGCAGAAAACGTCAGTGGCTCGATTTCTGTCCTCAGCAAGGCAATGATCGATAATATGTTATGTTGTTTGTGTACGATTCATGTCGATGAAACTCGTCTGTCGATGAACGAGGAAGAACTCACCGAAAATACTCTGCAGGAGCGCCTCACGTCATTCGGAGAGGCTGCGAAGCTCACTGGCTCAGAGCCGATTCTGCTACTTTCCGCAACAGACAAGGTCAGTGGGACGAGACTGATAGAGATTTTTCAAATACTCCGTGAGCATGGAATGCTCATCACCGTGCGTTGATCGTACGAACTATTAGAATGATTAGGGCAGGTGATTTTTGATTGCTCCAAACTCAAGTTCCCCGAATAAGGATGCATTTTATTATTCTAAACTTGATTTCGATGGAATAAGAGGTGACGTAATTCGCTGAAGAACGATTTGGAAAGTCCATGGATCCCACCGCATTCGAGCCATCCCAGCGAGCTTTCTGCCAAAGGCAGCCTGCAGGGTATGTTGCCTTCGTTCCTCCCCCTTTGCCACCGGAGTTACCTCTCGACTGGGAGCTTGCTACCCTACTGGGAGCTTGCCACTCTACTTTCCGAAGCGGATCGGGCAGTGGCAGAATTGAGCGGAGCCGGACGACTGCTGCCTAATCCTCATTTGCTCATTCGACCCTACCTGCTCACCGAGATGACCTCGAAAAAGCGCAACCGCCTGTTCTACGCTCACTCCGTGCTCGGTCTCACGCGACTCAAACTCGTCCACTCGATTCCGCCGATTTCATCATCCAACGCACCCTACACGACAAAACTTTAATATAACCTATGGGCATCTCCGGAAATCCTCGCGAGTGCGCCGCCGAGAGAAAAGCCCTGATAAGCTTGCGACTTCGTCGTAAGATTCAAAGGGGGGGGCTTGCGGTAGGTATCGCATTGGACGCCAAAACTTTGTTGGCCTGTTGGTCGTGGGGCTGCTCCACTTCCTTAGCGCTTCACGCTGGTTTCCGGCACTGCCGTTGTATGTGGATTTCCTCAACGGATACTCTCGCGATTCATTTTCCCTCATCTTTACATCGAGACAACATCGGCTACTCTCTCCTCCACCATTTTCGGTAGTCTTCCCTCGAGAAGAAAGTTAGTCGCTACAAGGTTTTTATGAAATTTCTCCCCATCTTCTTTAGCGTCCTCGTTGTTTTGGTATCCAGTTCTTTAGCGGACACGAATGAGTCTGGGCTCATCTATGCCCTATCTTTCGACGGAGATATTACGCCTACAGTTTCTGCTGAAAAGTCTCGCACTAGAACCATAGGGGGCGGTCAGCCTGAATTCGTAGAAGGTATCGCCGGTCAGGGACTCCTCACTGGGGCTGATAAAACTGGTTTACTAGTGGACGCTCTCGACAATATCTCTCCGAAGCAGGGAACCATCTCGGTTTGGTTGAAGGGGCTGGAGAATGCAGACTGGAATACTGGGCCCTATTTTGAGCCCTTCTGGGTGTTGAGTGGCGAGAATGGAGGATCGCTAAACTTTTATCACTATATGAAAGAGACAGCTCCCTGGCTGTATGGGCGACGTGATAGCACAAAGGATTACTCCAAAACGATACTGCCCACCGTACCCGAACAGGAATGGCATAATTGGGTGTTTACGTGGAGTGAAGAGGGGGGAGCTTTTCTCTACTTGGATGGTTCACTCGTCGGCCCCTCAGCAGCGGTGCCACCTCCAGCGATCCGCTACATCCAAATAGGACAGCCGCAACATCCGTATTCACCGCCAGAACATAATAAGGTGATCGACGAATTTAGAATATATGATCATCCGCTCGACGCAGGACAGATTGCGGCCGAGTACTGGCGATTGGCAAAACGTCCGATGCGATCGACTCTCTCCGTTTCTCCAAGCTCGCAAAGCATTGAAGTCGATGGCCGTATGAATGAGGCAGAGTGGAGCGGCGCTGCCGGATATGCAGGCTTGGTAGACGCCGAGAGTCGTCAGTTATCCGCACAGCCGACGTGGGGTAAGATTAGCTACGATACGGATAACGTATATTTTATCGTTCACTCCGAGAACCCGCCGAAAGTGAGGCAGAACCTAGATGCCACGGTTTTGCATGGCACGGTAAAGAGAGAGGCAACGAAGCATGACGGAGATGTCGAGGCGGATGACCATTTTGCGATTCGACTGCAGCCCTTACACGATGGGGATCAAGCGGTGTACACCATTCTCGTCAATGGGATTGATGTGGTGTACGATGCACGAGATCATGATACCAGTTGGGAGTCTCAAGTGAGCACAAAGTCCAGTGCGGAAGTGGATGGATGGACGATGGAAGTGAAACTCCCACTGAAATCCATGGGGATAGAAAAGATCACTCCAGGGACGAAGTGGAACTTCAATGTGGAACGTGTATGGCATCAACTGCGACAAGGAAGGGATATATGGGAGCCGATAGGATGGGGGACTCTCGAGTTTGCTTCGTCGGAGCAAGTGCGCGCTGATTTGACTCGTTTTGACATCGCCAAGACCGGTGCTGTCGATGCTGGGATCGATCTGTATAATCCTTCGGACAGTACACAGGCGGTCTCACTCGTGCTGGATGCTAATGGTCGCGTTCTGCATGAAGAAGAGGTGTCGCTAAGTGCGAATGAGAAACGCACTGTCTCGATCTCAGGGATCTCAGGAGGAAACAATGGCGAGCTCATTACTGTCACGGCGCAGGTAGGGGACAGAGTTCTTCTACGGCGTGCGGCCCCCCTTGTGTTGGAGAGCATAGGACATATTCAGCTCTGGAAATATCCGAGTCTGCATCAGATCAGAATCGGTTGGGAACTCTTCACCGACGCCTCGCCCCAATCGCTCCAGCTGGATGTCGAATTTCGGGATAAGCGCGGCAAGACGGTGCGCCAGATACAAAGGAAATCGCTCGATTCGCTTAGCGGATCAGTGATAGAGGATGTAAAGGATTTGCAGGACGGAAGCTATGTCCTAGTCGTAAAGATTGGTGACGGAGAGAGGACTCTACAGGAAGACACGATCCTTTATGATAAGCTGCCTTTGCCCTCTTGGCTTGGAAATCAACTGGGGATCAGTGATACGCCACCATCTCCGTGGACCGACATCATTGTAGAGCAGAAGATCGATGCCGTCTCCGTCTGGGGGCGTGTATACAAGTATGGGAATGCTCTTCTTCCAGCCCAGATCGTGAATCAAGGTAAGGAGATGTTGGCCGAGCCTATGCGTTTCCACGTCAAGCAGGGCGATAAGACCTACCAGAGCAGTTCCTCGTCTGCGAATGCGAAATGGACGAAAGTGGGGGCGGTGCGAGCTGATTCCTCTCGCTCTCAAGGAATAGGAAACATAGAGCTGCACAATACGTCCTATATCGAATATGACGGCATGGTGTGGAATGAATTCGAAGTCAGACCGCAGGGGACCACCGAGATAGACGAGTTGATTTTGGAAATTCCATTACGGCAGGAATGGACTGAGTTGCTCAAGCCCTACAATGACTATCGCTTGCAAGAAACGGGGAGACTGCCCAAGGAGGGCTGGAAAGGGGGTGCCTCGACTATGCCTTGGCTAGGGAATGGTGACGGAGGATTTCAGGTCTTTCAAGAAGCGACGGCAACATGGGTCGGTAGTCGTGTGACGGAGATCGTGCCCCGGAGTGAGGGGGGCGCTGTGCTGAGGGTGCACATCATTGATGAGACAGTTGAACTGAGCAGTCCCCTGAAGTTTTCCCTAGGATGGATGGCATCCCCAGTATAGCCAGCGCTCAAAGGATTCCGCGACATGCGTTTCGTCGCGGAAGGGAGTGTGTCTCAAAATCCCAAGTCCTCGACACCTGTGAGTGAATATCTGGAAGCGGCGATACGGGAAAACCCAAATATTCAGGCTGTGCTGCCATGGTGGCAGGGGTGGTGGAAAATTCCTGCTGATTACAGGGGGAATGTGGATCATGCTGGTACTACTCCGGAACCCAAAGAGGACTTGTCTCCCGATGCGGGAATGATCCGTTACAGAGATACCGAGTTCATTCAAGCTGCCTACGGCAGATTGAGTGGGGAGGTGAGTACTGCCAATCCGTGGTTTGCGCAGTTTGGTGACGAATGGGTTGCGAATACGGCGGGTTTTGTTCCCAGTAGTAATCGTCCCTTCGAGACGCAGAAGGCTATCGTCAGTCAGGCTTCAGAGTCGCTTCGTGATTTTTATCTATGGGGGTACAATGATCTGATGGAACGGAGCAAGACAAAGGCGCTCTATTTTGACGTATCACGACCGGTCGATGATACCAATATATATCGAGGCGGGGGAGTGCTAATGCCCGATGGTAGTATTGAGCCTACGCACAATATTTTGGGAATGCGTGAGGCATTTAAAAGAATATATACTCTACTCAAACAGAAGCATCCTGACGGGCAGGTGTACTATCACAGCTCTGGCGCGATAATGCTACCATTGCTCTCCTTCGTCGATGCGAATGTGAATGGAGAAAACTATGGTGGCCTCCTAGATCGGAAGGAGAACAGAGGATATGAGAGGGTTTTGTCGATAGATCAGGTTCGGGCTGAGTATTCTATGCAAAACAATATAGGGCCAGGCACTATGTTGCTGCCGCAATTCGAGCGGGCAAAGTCCATCAAAAAGGAGGAATGGAATGAGGATCTCTATCAGCACATCGACTACATTCTGGGGTTGACGCTGCTTCATGACTCCAACATTTGGTGGATATACGTACCAGTAAAGTATCTTGCCTCCATTTATACAAAGATAATCCCGACAGGCTTGTCGGCAGAGTGGACCTTTCTTCCATACTGGCACGAGAACGGGGTGCAGAGCCCAGAGGGGGTATATACCAGCTTATATCAATCTCCTGATCAGAAGCGCATGTTCCTAGTGGCCATGAACACATCGGCTACAGAGCAAAAAATGGAAGTGCCGCTCACTATCGGCCCCAATACCTTCACCGAAATCGAAGGAATCTATGTCGCTAGTGATCGCAAGGACGGCAAGGGAGCCCTTGTCACGGCCATTCCGGGCCATGGCTTTGTCATGTATCTATTGAAATAGCGCCTCTGTGGTGAGGGGAAAACACGAGTCATTTTTCGCTCGCAACGCATCTTTACAAGATGTTGCAATAAAATCAGAGTTTGGAGGCTTTTTCCAGTCCGACAGACTCCGAGTAAGGTTGTCCGAGAGGGCGTATTCTGATCGCGAATGAAATCTTGTCAGCAACGACTTGTCATTTCTCCGCTGATTTGATACACCCGTCACGTGCTATTTGATCTTATGTCGTCTCATCGCAATTCCACGGACGGAACGGTTCGCTTTTCCCTGTTTCTGCTATTCTGTACCTTGTACTCTCTCCCAGTCTTCAGTGCTGACCAGGCCCGCACTGCTCTACCACCCGAGGAGGCGCTTCGATCTTTCGAACTGGCTCCCGGATTCCGAATCGATCTATTCGCTGCTGAACCTCTGGTCACCGATCCGGTGGCGATGGACATCGACGAGGACGGGCGCGTGTATGTGGTGGAGATGCACGGCTACCCTCTGGAAAAGTCGCGCACGGGAGCTGTAAAATTACTGATCGATGAGGACGGGGACGGACTGCCGGACCGAGCGACGGTGTTCGCGAAGGATTTACGCTTTCCCAATGGGGTGATGCGCTGGAAAAAGGGGATTCTCGTAACGGATGTCCCCGACCTGATCTATTTCGAGGACACGGACGGGGACGGGGTGGCGGATCGTCGCGAGGTCGTGCTGACTGGATTCGCTCAATCCAATCCCCAGCATATCATGAATGGCCCTCTCTACGGTCTCGATAACTGG
>JBDHQE010000131.1:0-10164 GCA_039806885.1 Verrucomicrobiales bacterium | reverse complement strand
TTCCGACTGTGGACAGAATACCCTGTGCGCGGTACACTCGTGCAGATATGATACGAATCGGCATTGTCGGGTGTGGTCGAATTCTGGCGGCCCATCTCAGGGGATACCGCCTTCTACGCGAGGCAGGGGTGACCAACTTCGAGATTACCGCTCTCTGTTCACGGGATTCGGATCGAGCCCGAAGCTATGTTCGGCGAGGTGAAGGGCCAGCTCAACCGGCAGCCGTTTCCTGTATCGCCGGGGATCCGCTGGCTGTCGACGATGAGTATCTCTCCGACTTCCAACCGGATACTCCGGTGAAGATTTACACGGATTTTCGGGAGATGATCGCTTCCGGGCACATCGATGCCGTGAATGATTTCAGTCTGCACAGTCTTCATCATCAGGTGGCTGAGGCAGCCTTCGCCGCAGGAAAGCATCTTCTGTCACAGAAGCCTCTGGCAGTGACGGTCGAAGCTGCGCGCCGCATGTGCGAGGGAGCGGAGAAGGCAGGAGTCACCTTCGGGGTCTTCGAGAATCTCCACTTCGTCCCGCGTGTCAGGCATCAGCACTGGGCATTCTCTTCGACGGGGCCAGTGGGTGCCATGCAAATGGCTGCGATGGGCTACCTAGGCGTCTGGTGGGCGCCCAATCTGGTGGTGGCCGAAACCCCGTGGCGTCACCATCTCATCGAAGGTGGTGGCATCACCCTCGATCTCGCACCGCATTATTTCAACATGTTACGTGAGATCTCTGGGAGTGAGATTGCCCGCGTCAGCGCACGTACGCAAGTAGTTGAACCGATACGTTGGATTCAGTCCGAAGGGACGAGTCCGAGCGCCTTCGACTGCGATGCAGACGACACTTTTCACGCGGTCGCCACTTTTGAATCCGGAGCGACAGCTTCTCTATTCGCGAGCTGGGCGGGCAGTGGCGGAGGGACTTCCGTGGGAGAAGGCGGGACTTTTTATGGGAGACATGGGAAGTCGTCCGGCAATACTCTCTGTCTCAGCGACGGAACCTGCCAGTCACTGTCTGCCGCGTATGAAAAGAACGCAGCCTCTTCCATGCGCGAGAAGCACTTTCCTTTGGACCTGAAGGACGACTTCGCCTTGGCTCAGTTCGACTGGCTACGATCTGTCGAACTGAATCGTCAGCCTGAATGCTCCGGGGAGATCGGCCTGCGTGATCTCGCCTGCGCTTATGCAGTTCTGGAGTCGAGCCTAGCCCGTCGTGAGGTATCGATTCAGGAGATCGTCTCTGGAACGCTGAACGAGTATCAAAAGCCGATTAACGAGCACTTTGGGCTGTTGTGACGGCCACGAAGTTCAAGATCATCAATGTCAAGATGATCAATGAGTCACCAATGGACGATCACGCGAATCCCAGCTGTGCTTTGCCGTAATCGCTGAGCATGTCAGTCGTCCACGGCGGATCGAATACCATATCGACCTGCACTTCGCCCACATCTTCTAGTGACTGAAGCGCTGTTTTCGCCCCTTCGTAGATCCAAGCACCGGAGGGGCAATTTTCCGTCGTGAGAGTCATGATCACATGGACATTGTTTTCTGTAGTCTCAACGCTGTAGATTAGCCCCATGTCGACAATATTGATCCCGAACTCAGGGTCAGGGATCGTCTTTAGGGCACTCCAAACGGATTCATCAGTCACTTCCATTGTTCGCAGTCTATTTTCATTAATTCGTATTCGCTTTCGCCCCAGGGATCACCAGCGGCGTTGTGTCAGGCTTCCACAGATGACGCAGCACCCGGGCCATATCGATCAGAAACAGGATCACTCCCACCGTCAGCATCCCGATTCCTGCGAAAAGCCAGTATTTCCCGACAATCCAAGCTCCCACGACCATGGGAAGAGCCGAGAACTGTTGCAAGCCGAGGCCCCATAATTCGAGCTTCGCATTTGTCATCGTATGAGCCGGAGGAGTATAGCGTTTCCCCACCCAAGGACCGTAGGCTCGCATCCAAGTGAGAAATGGTACGACCTTACACATCATTCCGGTCACGCAGGGCAGTAGTCCACCGAAGATTGCGAGGATCGCGTAAGTCATGGCATTGAAGCCACTAAAAGCATCCGCCCGGGTCGATCCGTAGATCGCTAGAAAGATCGCGACAATCGCAGCGACACAAATCCCGATGCAGCCGCGCAGAAATACGACGACGCCAGGATCAACTCGCTTTTTCCTTCGATCCTTCATCGCCTGCTTGATCCCGACCGCAGAAAATCCCAGCCCCACCGCAATCACAGTAGTGGCGATCACTTCTAGGATGGTGTTCTCCATCACCAAACCGGGAATCAGTATCAAAAGTCCGATCTGTGTGCACCAGACACCCGCCTTCGCCGGTCCCCAGTTTTTCACCTGTCCCATCGTGAACATGGGAACCAACTGAAATCCGACTCCTTGGATCAAGGTAAGGAAAAATCCGATCAGCCCCAGATGAGCATGTGCTCGCAGCAGAGCGATGGGATTCAGAGGGACCCAACCCCAGAGACGATTGGCGATCAGGAATAGACCAGCGAACACCGTAATTAAAAGCCAGATTGCAGCGATCAGAATGCCGATAGCGATCACGTCGCGACGTTTCGATCCGAGAACGGTCCGGATCGCGTTGATACTAAATAAAATAACGCCGACGATAACGATTCCTCCGAACCAGCCGACTAGATCATATCGATTGAACCAGAACGAAATCACCATACCCGGCACTCCCAATCCATGAAGCCAGAAGTGGAGCCACCCGAATGTCTCGTTCCACAGGGAGGTGCTGAGAGCCACGGGCACGAGCTGATAGACGGCACCACAGGCAACGGTGGCGAAGAAGCCGAGCATCCAGGCGTGTGTCAGTGACACGACCTGGGGCGAAAAGTGAGGCTGAAACAGTATCGTCGGATGTATCAGCATTATGCCGACAGCGACGACCAGCCAGAGCATGGCCAGCCCCATGAATAACAGTGGCAGTCTCCCCTGTGAGGCGAGCCAACTCTTGTTGACCGCGCCTCCACCGGGAGATGCCGCTGCTGAGGGTTTGGGAAAGGAGTCAGACACGGGAAAGAATGGTCACCCAGGTCCCGTCATTTTGTTCCGTACAGTCGCTGCTAAAGCCGCGCTGCTCCGCCTCTGGGAAGAGATGGCAGGGTTCACGATCCGTGCGAGCTCGAAGTTTTGTGTTAGCAGGCAGAGCCTCTAGCGCTGCCAGAATACGCACGAGCGGCTCCGGCGGCTCCAAGCCTGTCGCGTCGATCTCCTGCACTCCTGCTTCAGCCTGTGTTACGGGAGTCGGAGCGGATTCTTTTTGCTCAGGAGCCTCGACAGGGGCTAGCTTGGTGATCTTCACTCGATATTCCTCAGGACCGCGCTCCAGATATTCCCAAGAGAATTTACCTGCGAACTCACCATCGAACTGATACTTCAGCGGAATGGGATCGTGGTCATTCAAGAGCACGAAGAACTCATTGACCGGCAGATTGAGCCAGCGCTCAAAAATCTGCTGGTGCTTCACTCGTCCAGGGATGGGGCGCACATCAAAAACAACTTTCGGATCGCGATTCGGATCGTCTGCCGGATCTGTAGAGACGATCTTCGTGATCTTCACCCGAAACTCTTCCGGCCCCTGCTCCAAGTATTCCCAGGTAAACTTCCCGTCGTATTCAGCGTCGAACTGATACTTCAGCGGAATGGGATCGTGGTCATTCAGTAGAACGAAGAACTCGTTGACCGGTAGATTTTGCCATCGCAGGAATATTTGCGTGTGCTTGATGCGTCCGGGAATGGGACGTACATCGAACACGACGCTTGGATCATTGTCGGGGATTGCACTCATAGAATTCTGTTATTGGGTTAAAAGATCACGTTTTGGCGACGTCCGCAGAAGCGAGGATGTTCTAAGAGATGTTCTATCAGAGCTGCTTCTGATCGAAGGACGATGGAAAAGTTTCAGGCTCGACAAAGAAGAAGTCAATGTCCATTTCAGAACGATCTTTCGTGATCAGTCTCCGGCTGAGAACGCACCTGAATCCTTCGTGGTTTAAGGATTGCAGGATGAAGTTCTTCTCAGTCAGGTCGTCCCTCTCTGCGACGGATTGGTGAGCGTTTGTCTTTTGAAAACGATCCCACATTTTCAACTCTCAAGATTCACCCAGCTTCTCGATCTTCAGATTTCTGTAATGCACGACTACTTTGCCGCCTCCATGGATCTGGAGACCGATTCGACCGGAGCGTTCAATGCTTTCATCTGACTCTGTATAGTCCACCGTGAGAACTCCGTTGAGCCAGAGCCGAATTCGCGCTCCCTCGGCTCGGACTCGATATTGATTCCACTCACCTATGGGGCGCTGAGCTTTCGCCAGAACTTCCTCAGAGGGACGGGCGAGAACTTTCCTCCGGCGACTCTCGTCGTAGAGCGCTCCGTCAAAGCCTACTCCGATATCGGCCTGATAACCGATCATCTCATGATGATTCGGAATCCTCTTGGAACGAAACTGCACGCCGCCGTTGATAAAGCCTTCCGTGCCTTCAAGTTTCCACTCCAGCGTCAGATCGAAGTCTCCATATTCCGCCGTGGTAGCGATGAAATCGTTCTTTTCCTGCTTCTTATCGAGCGATCCAGCCACGAGACCCTGTTCTTCGATCCGCCAGACTGTGTTGAGATTGCCTTCCCAGCCAGCAAATGTTTTTCCATCAAAGAGAGGAACTGGGTCGCCAGCAATACAGGCAGAGGCAACGAGAAGGCTCACCGTCAGGGCGAACAACCAAGGGCGGATCGGAGAACTTGAGGACATGGCAGAATTATACAGAGGAAATCAGGGAAATAGAAGCATTTGTGTAACTTTGGGACCATCATCGTCGTCATCCCCATCTTTCCCGCCGCGTTTCCCACGCTTCTTTCGGCTGCTCACTTCTCCAGGAATCCCCTTCTTCGGCATGGATTCGTAAGCGATGGGAGGAGAGTCTTCGCCCGCGCTGACTACGGGTGGTGCCCCCTGGTCTTCGAGAGTCGCTAGGATCTCCTTCGCTCTCTTCAGAATGGATTCGGGTAAACCGGCGAGTCGGGCGACCTGAATTCCATAGCTCCTGTCAGCAGCCCCGGGAACAATCTGACGGAGGAAGATGATCTCGTCCTTCCATTCCCGCACGGCGATGCTGTAATTGTTCAAAGTCGGTCGAGAGGCAGCGAGTTGAGTCAACTCATGGTAATGAGTGGCGAAGAGAGTGCGACAGCGGATTTTATCATGGAGATGTTCGGCCACGCTCCAGGCGATGGAGAGTCCATCGTAAGTGGCCGTTCCGCGTCCGATTTCATCCAGAATGACGAGACTGCGGTCGGTCGCGTGATTCGCGATCAAAGCTGTCTCAGCCATCTCGACCATGAAGGTCGAATGTCCTTTCGCAATGTCGTCACTGGCTCCTACTCGCGTAAAAATACGATCAACCAGACCGATGCGCGCACTGGTCGCGGGAACGAAACTGCCCATCTGCGCCATCAGAGTGATGAGTGCCACCTGGCGAATATAGGTCGATTTCCCCGCCATATTCGGTCCAGTGATAATCATGAAGCGATTCGACTGCTCCATGATCTCCGTATCGTTCGGCACGAACTTTTCTTCTCCGATCTTCTGATCCAGCACTGGATGGCGTCCCTTCTCGATCAGTAGATCGTGCGAATTATCGAGAAGCGGACGACAGTAGCCGAAAAGCCGCGCCGTCTCCGCGAATGAGGTCATCACATCGATCTCTGCTAGGGCAGATGCGGTCTGCTGAATCGCGCTCAAGTATTCGAGAACACCCTCTCGAAGATTTGCAAATTCCTCGAATTCCAAAGCCTTGAGCCGCTCATCAGCCCCTAGAATCTGGCTTTCCATCTGCTTGAGCTCCGGCGTCGTGAAGCGCTCGGCGTTCGCCAAGGTCTGACGACGAGTATAGTCGTCCGGAGCTTTGTCGAGATGGGCATTCGTAATCTCGATGAAGTAACCAAAGACGGCGTTGTATTTAATCTTCAACGATGGAATTCCCGTGCGTTCCTGTTCCCGAGCTTGGAGATCGGCGATCCACTGTTTACCCTCGGTCGTGGCACGACGTAATTCGTCGATACTCGCGCTGTATCCTGTGGCAAAAATTCCACCATCACGCAGTGAGACGGGCGGTTCAGGAACGAGGGCACGGCCGAGAAGATCGACCAAGTCGGTGAATTCACCGAGACGCTGACACAGATCGCCACAGAGGCGACCACCTCTGAGGGCACTGACGTGCTCACGAACGTCGGGAACGCGACGCAGCGAAAGTTCCAGCGATTTCAAGTCACGAGCATTCCCTGATCCCTGACTCAAACGACTCAGGGAGCGCTCAATATCGCGTACCTCGGCGAAATCATCACGCAATGTGTTCAACAAAAACGGATCGAGCACGAGAGCCTCTGTGAAGTCCTGGCGAGCGGTTACGGCGGACAGATCCCTGAGAGGGTGGAGTAGCCAGTGACGCAGCTTTCGCGCACCCATCGGAGTACGGGTGCGATCAAGCGCACCGAGCAATGAGCTTTTCACCCCGCCCGAACGACTGCTGACGAGGTCGAGATTCGCTTGGCTCGCAGCGTCGATTAGGAGATAAGTTCCATCTTGAAAGACGCTCAGTGTGCGCAGATGGGCGACGCTACGCCGCAGTTGCGTTTCAACATAGTGCAGGACGGCCCCAGCGGCACCGATCGCTGGGACGAGGCCGGAGCAGCCGTACCCGTCGAGCGTCTGGACGTGAAAGTGCTTCTTCAGCGTGTATTCCGCCTGCTCGATCAGAAAGGGGTAGGCATCGTAATCCTGCGCAGCAGGGAGGCGGTCAAATTCCGCAGCCTGATCTTCGGAGAAAAGCAGCTCGCTCGGACGAAGGCGCGTCAGTTCATCCTCCAGCGATGGGCGATCTGGAAATTCAGCCAGACAGAATTCGCCTGTGCTGTGTTCGATGTACGCGAGGCCATATCGGCCCCGAGCGCGATAAATCGCTGCGAGATAATTCGGTCGCGTCGCATCGAGTAGACTGAGATTATCTACCGTCCCAGCACTGATAATTTGTGAGATTTTTCGTTCGACCAGTTTCCCCGGCTGCGGCTCTGAGACCTGATCGGCGATGGCGACGCGGCGTCCGGCGCGAATCAGTTTCGAAAGGTACGCCTCCGCTGCGTGATGTGGTACGCCGCACATCGGTATGCCATTGCGCTTCGTCAGCGCCACATCGAGGATAGGCGAGGCAATCTTCGCATCGTCGAAGAACATCTCATAGAAATCGCCCAGTCGGAAGAGCAGGAGGACATCGTCCGGCAATTCTCGACGCATCGACTGATACTGCTGCATCATCGGCGTCAGTTTCGGGCTGTCGTTGTTCTCAGAAGGGGCGGCCATGATACACGGAGAAGCGAATCTATGGAATTCCGAGGGAATTGCTAGCCGCATTCTCAATGATCCGTCGCTAGGAAGATGAGAGCGGAGGAAATATTTCGCTTTTTCAGAAATAATACACGTCCTCAAACGTCCTATGACAGAGCAAAGGCTCAAAACCCATCCATTGAATATCCTCTATGAATCATCGCTATACTCGTCTCCTCCTCCTCGCTACTCTCGCCGTTTTCGGAGCTGTCCTCAGCTTCGGAGCCGAGACCGGTTCGCTGAAAATCATCAAATTCGAGGCCGAATGGTGCGGCCCCTGCAAAGCGATGCGTCCGGCCTATAATAAAGTCTCAAAATCAGAGCCTGGAGTCGAATTCCAGACGGTCGATATCGATCAGCAACCGAAAATCGCCGACAGCTATAAGGTCGAAGTCGTACCCACCATAGTGGCGGTAAAAAATGGCCGTGTTGTGGGGAAGTTGATTGGGCTTCAAAGCGAGGCCCAGCTTCGCAAATTCGTAAAAAAGAATCGCTAAGCTTTCACATCGCTAAGCTTTTAATTGCCGGACCGAGTGTGCTGATCAGCCCAGCATTGAACGCTCAATAAAGCCCTGAATCGTTCCTCCATCGAGACCGGGGACATTGTAGAGATCGTCATAGGTCTCGAAGGGGCGATGGTCGATGATGAGCTGTGCCATGTAGCTGTCGATCCCTGGGAGGGTCTGAAGCTCGTCCCAAGAGGCGTGGTTGAGATCGACCACGGGGCCATCCGGAACACAATTTTGAAACTCTGAGTCTGTTCGCGATTCGGATTCGCCTGGATCGAGATTCTCCGATTCGACGTGATCGCTGTCGAAAGAAGAGTGAGATTCGCTCGTGCTCTCATGCCAGCTTTCGTCGTAATTGCTAGATTCTGAATGCGGGTAATCTTCCTCTGTCGGCTCTCCGTGTAGGGTATCTCGACTGACGTGATCGCTTTCCTCCGCGATCAAGCCGGGATGGTCTTTCTCATATTGCTCAATCTCCGCCCGGTGAAGCTCTGCTTTTTCCTCTTCCGACAGCTCGGAGGTGGGTTTACGATAGAGGGCTTCCAGACGAAGCTTTTCAGCGGCTTCCTGCGCACGCTCTCGCTTCTCTCGTGATTTCTCGATGATCGAGGCGACAATGATACAGATCTCGTAAAGCAGAATCAGGGGGACCCCGAGCAGGGCCATCGTGAAGGCATCCGGACTGGGAGTCAAAATCGCTGCCAACACCATGATGATGATCCAAGCGTAAGATCGGGTGCTGCGCATCACTCGGGCCGTCAGTAGCTGCAGCTTGACCAAAATAGTGACGACGATAGGCATCTGGAAGCTGATTCCGAAGACCAGCACGAGCTGGGAGACGAAGCTGATGTAATATCCGATCCGGTAAACACTTTTCCCGCCCTTAGCGGGAACGAGGGCGATCTTGTCACGCACATTATCGTAGCGAAGAGCGAAATTCGACCCCTCCGCCGTGGTCAGCGTCTCGATGAGATAAGTGCGGATTTCATCGCGCATCTCGGGCGACAGCTTGGAAGTCGATTCGAATTTTTCGCCCTTTTTTGCGGGAGGGATACGAGTTCCCTCCACCCCGATCAAAGCGATCTCGGACGCTGGACGAGCCAGTGCCTCATTGGCAGGATCAGTAGCTGTTAAACGCTCATTCTCGAATTGATAGAAATACTTCAGCGCAAAAGGTGTCGCTAAGAAAAAGGCGAATGATCCTCCCAGCAGGAAGAGGATAAATCCGGCGGCGACACCGGGAATGATCGCCCGCTTTTCCACCTGTCGCAGTCCGGGCATCAGAAATTGGAAGAGAAAAAAGACGACAAAGGGAAAGGTAAGGATCAATCCGACGTAAAAGGCCAGCTTGAACATCAGGAAGATCATCTCCGTCGGGGCCAATGGTGTCAGCTCGAGCTTGTCATAGAGCGAAACGCCCTCGGCCACATCCGCAAAATGAGACTTCGCCGGGAGCTGCACTAGCTGGAAGATCTCTTTGTTGAAAATGAAGGCGACACAGGTCGCGATCACCAGCGTTCCGATAATTTTGAACAAAGTGACGCGCAGATCGTCGAGATGATCAAGGAAGGGCTTCTCATGCGGATCGTAGCCTTCGTCCGCGCCGGGACGCATGGCTGCTTGCTCTCTGAGACGGAAGAGTTTTTTGACAACGAACTGGATCATGACGACTCCGCAATGAAGCGAAAGGTGCGAACTCTAACGCGGATTTCTCAATCGGCAAAGGGCGGGTCTATGGGACACTGATCGCGCCAGAAGATTCTCTGATCACGGGTGCCTTACTGCTTCGGTGCGGCGAGCGCTTCCTTGTAGGACTGGAGGCGCTTGCTGTATTCCTCTTTGTCGGGCGATAGCTTCGCCGCCTTTTCAAGATACTCGATCGCTTTGACCTGATCACCAAGTGCGTGAAGGGTCTGGCCGATGTGATCGTAAATGACAGAATCTTCTTCATCGATCAGCGATTCCGCTTTCTGAAGCGCGTCGCGGGCCTCCTCAAAGCGCCCTTTCTTGAAATAAAACCAGCCTAGGCTGTCGAGAATCGCACCGTTGTCTGGATCTAATTCCGAGGCGGTTTTAATCAGCTCCCCGGCCTCGTCGATTTTCATATCATTCTCCAACCACATGTAACCAAGGTAATTATATACGGTCGCAGAGAATTTCTGATTCCCGTCTCCATCCTGCCCATTCCCCAGCATTCCGATCGTTTTGCGGAATAGCTCTTCGGCTTTTCCGAACTCCCCGTTTCTCTCAT
>JBDHQE010000130.1:0-10167 GCA_039806885.1 Verrucomicrobiales bacterium | reverse complement strand
GTATCGAAGTCTCCTGAGAGATGCTTATAGAGCACCTTGGCTCCTTCGATTCCTGCAGTATCCCCGGTGCCTTTGTTCAAAGGATACAGTCCATTATCGATCTGATACTTGGACAATCCATCTTCCAGCTCCGCTACGAAAGCCTCGACACGATTCCGATTGACCCGATTCTGAATACCCGGCAGCGAGCCGATCAGAATACCCGCGAGAATCACGATGATCCCGATCACGACCATCAACTCAATCATACTGAACGCATGATTGCCAGAACCGGGGTGAGACGATTTCATTCGAAGATAGTACTGATTCATTCCGATTATAACAATACCGGGGGCTCTTAACCAGCCTGATTATTCATTTCAGTGATGATCGTAATCATCGGCATGAACAGCGCGATCACGATGGTCCCGACGATCCCGGCTAGGAGAACGATCATGATCGGCTCGATCATTGCAGTCATCGCGTCCACCGCATTATCCACTTCGTCATCGTACACGTCGGCGATCTTCAGGAGCATCTCAGGCAATTGGCCCGTCTCCTCACCGACGTCCACCATTGAAATCACCATGGGAGGAAAAATCTTACTCGCCTCGAGCGGAGCGACCACGGATTCCCCCTCGCGAACCGCTTCGTGAACTTTATCGACTGCCGAGGCGACCACGACGTTACCAGCTGTGTCACGAGTAATATTGAGTGCTTGCAAGATGGGGACACCGCTGGTGACCAGAGTTCCCAGAGTTCGAGTGAAGCGCGAAATCCCACTTTTGAGCTGGACGGGACCAAAGACGGGTAGCTTGAGCTTCATATTATCGATGAACAAGCGTCCGCCTTTCGTCATACTGAAAAATTTCCAACCCGCATAGAACACGGCGAGAATGATGAGAACGATGAGCCACTGTGCCTGCACCCAGCGACTGACGCCAATGACGAACTGTGTAATCGCCGGGAGTGGCTTATCACCGAGCATATCTTGGAAGATTTTCTCAAACTTAGGAACGATCACGGCCATCAGGAAAACCACGATCCCTACCGCGATCACGAGCACGATGATGGGATACACCATCGCGGCAATGATACGGTTTTTCAGCTTTTCAGCTTTTTCCTGATACTCCGCGAGTCGTACCAGAACGAGTTCTAGCACGCCCCCCAGTTCCCCAGCTTTCACCATGTTCACATAGAGCTTGTCAAAGATTCTCGGGTGCTGCCCCAGACTCTCCGAGAACGTCGCACCGCCTGCCACGGAGTCCGCCAAGTGATTGATCGTGGACGCCATCGTGCGATTCTTCTCCTGTTTGCCCAGTACGGACAATCCGCGAAGCAGAGGTAGACCTGCATCGACCAGTGTCGCGAGCTGCCGCGTGAAGATCATCAGCACGGTACTCTTGACTCGTCCACCGATTCCAGACTTCCCCTTGGCGGACTGCGATTTCTTCGCACGCTTCTTCGCTCCGGAGGAAACTCCTCCTTTTCCGGCAGCTACGACCTGCGTGGGATACAAGCCACTCTTCCGCAACTGGCTAATCGCGTCCGCCTCATCGTTCGCCTTGATCGTGCCTGTAGTCTCCGCACCCTTGGCATCAAGGGCGATGTAGTCAAAGTTAGCCATGTTCTCTGATTCTGTCTGTGTAGTGGGGTAAGATTAGTTTCCAGCGACGGTCTTTGTCGATGAAAAAAGTGATTTGCTTGAAAAGGATCAGGTATATTTCAGAACTTCCTCAATCGTGGTGATTCCTTCGAAAATATTGCGAATTCCGTCTTCTCGCAGGGTTTTCATTCCCAGTTCCTGCGCTTTCTTCTTGAGCACGACCGTTGCCGCACGCTGAGAGATGAGATCGCGGATAGGATTCGACATATCGAGAAGTTCGAAGAGTCCTTGGCGTCCCCGGTATCCGGTGTCGTTACAGGAGGGGCAACCCTGCCCAGTGTAAAATTGATTATCCCCCAGATCGGAGGGATTAATTCCGAGCTGTCCCAGAACGGCCTGCGTCGGACGATAGGCGACTCGACAATCTGGGCAAATGCGGCGAAGTAGGCGCTGACCGAGCACGCCCTCCAGTGTCGCAGCGACCAAGAAGGGTTCACAGCCCATGTCGATGAGACGTGTCACCGCTCCAGGCGCATCATTCGTGTGCAGGGTGGAGAGCACCAAGTGTCCGGTGAGCGAGGCCTGAATGGCGATCTGCGCTGTCTCTAGATCTCGCATCTCACCGACTAGAATACGATCCGGATCCTGACGGAGGAATGCGCGAAGAACGCGACCAAAATTAAGTCCGATCGCCTCATTGATTGGCACTTGCATGATTCCGTCGATATCATACTCGACAGGATCTTCGGCAGTGAGCAACTTGGCGTCTTCGGTATTGATTCGTCTCAGGCAGGCGTAGAGAGTTGTCGTCTTCCCCGCCCCAGTCGGACCGGTACAGATGAAGATTCCGTTAGGCTTAGCGATGGTATCGACGATGTACTCGTACGTCTCTGCTGGCAGATTCAGCGCTTCTAGGTTGAGGTTCACGTTTGATCGATCCAGCACCCGCAGCACCACACTCTCGCCGAAGATGGTCGGCAAAGTGGACACCCGCATGTCGATGCCCTGGCCATTGATCTCTTTCGTGATACGACCGTCCTGCGGAATTCGCGTTTCGGCAATATTCAGAGACGACATCACTTTGATCCGCGAAATGATCGCCTGCTTCAGGTGCTGAGGCGGTGGGGCCATCTCATAGAGCGCACCATCGACCCGATAGCGAATTTTGAAATCGTCTTCGAAGGGTTCGAAGTGGATATCCGAGGCCTTTTCCTTGATCGCCTGATAGAGGACTAGATCCACATACCGAATGATCGGAGCAGAGTTCGATTCTTCTTCTGCATCGTTTTGAGAGAGGGCTGCGACCTCGGCACGAATCTGAGCCAGTGCATCGCTCTCACCAGCAGCTTCACCTCCCGACTTTGCGCCCGTGCCGTAGTAGAACTTCTCGATCAATTCCTCAATCTGCTCCGGTGGAGCGACGGCAGGAACGATCTGTGTGTTCAGCGAAAACGAGAGCTCTTCTAGGACTTGTGGGTCGAGCGGATTAGTCAGTGCGACCTGTAGTCCTTGATCAAGAAACTGAATGGGAAAACACTGATAGAGCTTCGCGGTGCCGGCAGGGATGGCACGGATAACCTGCGGAGCCGGCTCGAATCCGGTCAGATCATAATATTCACCACCGACATCCTGAGCTACAAGCTGAAAGAGCTGTCCGCGCTGAAGTAAGCCGAGAGTTTCCACCGCATGGGTGATGTCTTGGCCGGTATTGTACGCAGCATACACGTACTCTTCACGCTGCGATTCATCGATAAATCCACGAGAGACCAAGAGGTCGATCACACTTTCAACCGTCATAAAATATTAAAAAGAGAAAGAAGGGAATGGAGATGCCTGTCGATACATCTGTCAGTTGTCTGCCATGGTGACACGGATGACCTCGGAGGCGGTGGTTTTACCCGAGAGAACTTTACGAACGCCGTCTTCCCGAAGGGTCCGCATCCCGAGTTCTCGTGCACGCTGTCGTAAGCCACTGGTGGTTTCGTCGTTGTTAATGAGCAGGCGCACCTCCTCGGTAATCTTAAAGATTTCGAAACAGCCGAGTCGCCCCTTGTAACCGGTCATTCGGCAGGTTCGGCATCCTGTGCCCTTCTTAATTTCGGCCTTGGCGACCTGATCCTCCGTTAGATGCAGCGAGCGAATCTCCTTGAGAGTCATTTCACCAGGAGTTACGCAGTCTTTGCAGATTCCGCGCACGAGACGCTGTGCCATAATGGCACGTACGGCTGATGCGATCAGGAATTTTTTCACTCCAATGTCGGCGAGACGAGCGACTGCGGACGGTGCATCGTTCGTGTGCAGGGTAGAAAATACTAAGTGTCCAGTGAGCGAAGCATTGATCGCGATCGATGCGGTCTCCAAGTCTCGAATTTCCCCGATCATAATGATATTGGGGGCCTGTCGGAGAATCGCTCGGAGCGCTGCGGCAAATGTCATGCCGATGGATTCCTTCACCTGAACCTGATTGATCCCGCTAAGAAGGTATTCGACCGGGTCTTCCACGGTGATGATTTTGCGGTCAGGTTTATTGATCGAGTTGAGACAGGCGTATAGAGTCGTCGTTTTCCCCGATCCCGTAGGACCGGTGACGAGGATGATTCCATCGGGGAGGTGAATCATTTCCTGAAAGGTCGCTTGGTCGTCGCTGAAGAATCCAAGCTGTGGCAGACCGATTGAGAGCGAGCTCTTATCGAGAATCCGCATCACGATACTCTCTCCCGCTGTCGTTGGCACGGTGGAAACCCGGAGGTCGAGATCGCCGCCACCGAACTTCGCCTGAATACGCCCGTCCTGCGGGAGTCGCTTCTCCGAGATCGCCATCGTCCCGGTCATAATCTTAATCCGGCTAACGATGGAGGAAAGTAGGCTCAGAGGGTGACTTTGCACCTTGTGCAGCGCGCCGTCGATGCGATAACGAACGCGCATTTCCTTCTCCGTCGGTTCAATATGGATATCCGATGCACGATTTTGATAGGCTTCCTGCAGGATTTGATACACCAGCTTAATAATCGGAGCATCTCCCCCATCCGCACCGCTTCCGCTGGTGACAGCGATCGCGTTCGCATCCAGTTTGGCAATCTGGTCCGCGTCGAGTTCCGATGCATAGAAATCGAGCTGTCGCTGCTTGATCGCGCTGTCTGAGGCAACGACGAGTTCTGGCTCGACAGACAGGACGTGGCGTAGCGAGTCCAGCGAGTCGAAGTCCATCGGATCAGTGACGGCTACGACGAGCGTCCCAGCAGAGGCGGCGATGGGGACGGCGCGAAAGCGCACCGAGGCACTAGCGGGCATATTCGATGCCACGGCAGGATTGATGTCCAGTCGCTTGAGATCCACATAGTCCATTCCCGCGTTTTCCGCGAGAACCTTGGCGATTGCTTCATCCGACACGAGATTCAGCGAGATTAGTGCCTCAATCGTGGTTTCAGTCGACTTCTTCTTGTGATGAACATCCTTGAGAGCCTCAGGACTGACGGCCTGAGCTTCTTTGAGAAGGTCGAGGAGATAAGATTCGTTGGAGTACAAGACTAGAATTTGGTTTGCGTTATCAGGTGTAGTTCATCAGTAGGGTTTTGCGACTGCATTTTCGCCTGCAAAACTTCTGCGTAACAGCACCGAAAGGAAAGGCTAGAAGATTTTGAGTGATACGGGAAGCAAAAAAGCGCTCGATTTCACATTTTCTTTTGATCGATACTAAAGTGATAAACTCCGCCGATTACTTCGATTCGGGGAGGCTGCCTCACGTTCTCGAAGAAATCATATCCCTCCTTGAGGTTCGTCCATTCCTCTAGCCAAGCTGATCCCTGGGTCAGCGTGCGATCCATCCGTCGATCTGTGAGACGAAAGGGAAAAATCTGAACGGGAATCTCGGGACTCGCTCGACGCAACGCAGCATCACACAAGGCATAGACCTCTTCCATCGATTCCTGAGAAATGGCATAACCTCCAGCGGCAGTCTTTCCCGCATGGAGCATGAGATCACTGCCTGTGCGGTTGAGCTGACGATCATGTTCGTTCGGATAGCCGAGATCCAGGCCTAGATAGTGCTGTGTTTTCGGTCGTAAATTTCCGGCTTGGACAGAATAAAATCCCTCAGGAGTCTGTCCGTCGCCTTCGTGAGTTTTTGGGCTGAGTCTCCCAGAAGAGGCGGTGAGGCGAACGATTTTGAAAAGTGAGTAGAGCGGTTCTGAATCCGGGCGCATCCAAATCTCCAGCTCGCCCTCTTCTTTGAATAATCGGAGGATCACGGAGTCCCCGGATCGAAACCCCAGCTTTTCCAATTCCGGCTCGAGTCTCTGTGTTGCTGCCGCCGTAATCGCCCGTGACCGAGGAGTTTCGGGAATGACCGCCTTCGGGATGACGTCCGACTTGCTAAAGTATCCCTCGATCAAGCGGCGTTCCGGGTGGGCGACAGGGGAAGGAGATCGCGAAGAACCCCGGTCGGAGGCGGATTGTTCCATGATCCGTTCCCCTCCGGATGCTTCTGCGATTGACTTCGTTGGGGGAGTTCGGAGCTTTCTGGCCGCGCCAGAGGATAGCCAGTCCCGGACGAGCCAGGGTGAACCTAGGCCGATCCCGATCATTAGTATGAAAAAAACCCGATACGACAACATGTGTCTTGAAAGATTCTATAGGATTTATGAGAAATCAATTTTTCTTACGGTTTTTATCCAAATCCAGAATTTGTACTTGGAATCAGCCTGGACGATTTTAGTCTGGTCAGCATGACAGAATACGAAGACGAGGAAGCTGCGATCGGAGTGATCGGCGGCTCGGGCCTTTATCAGATCGAGGGGTTCGAAGAAAGTGCGGAGATTCAGGTTAAGACTCCCTTCGGCGATCCTTCAGATGCGATCACTTGCGGAACACTGGCGGGACGAAGGGTCTGTTTTTTGCCTCGTCATGGGCGAGGACATCGGATACTACCTACGGAACTCAATCACCGGGCGAACCTGTGGGCACTGCGCTCGCTCAATGTGCGCTGGATTATCTCGATCACGGCCGTGGGTTCTCTGCGGGAGGAATATCATCCCCGCGATATCGTGCTCCCTGACCAATTCTTCGATCGACTGAGTCGGCGAGATCAGCATACTTTTTTTGGCCGAGGGATCGTGGCGCACATCAGCTTCGCCGATCCGATTTCTGCGGGACTGCGAGCGATTCTGCACCAGGCGGCGACGCTGAGCGAACTACGCGTCCACGATGGCGGTACATACGTCTGTATGGATGGCCCGGCCTTCTCTACACGCGCCGAGTCAGAATTCCATCGCCAGATGGGATTCGATATCGTGGGGATGACCAATCTACCCGAGGCCAAACTCGCACGAGAGGCAGAGATCGCTTTCGCCACGCTGGCGATGATCACCGACTACGATTGCTGGCGCGATGAGGAAGAGGCTGTGAGCGCTCACGCCGTGATCGAACACGTTCAAGCGAATGCCGTGGCGGCTAAAGCCGTTCTGCGTGGCGCCATCCCGCTCATCCCGCAGACACCGACCTGGCCAGAGCATCGGGCGCTGGATGGAGCGCTCTTCACGAATTCTTCTCTCTGGCCGACTGCGACGACTCAGGAGCTAAAACCACTTCTCAAAAGATTTATAAAATATTAATCGAATTTGCATATCTGAGTTGCAAGTTTATAAATTTCTATTAGAATTGCGACTCGAATTTCGTCGAATGGGTTCCATCATCGACGATGAATTTTAGCCCCCGTCTTCAATTCTCGTGAAAACATTCTCACTATTCTCTTCTACCAGCCTGTGTTGCGCAGTGCTTCTGGTCTGTAATGCCTCCTGCACGACGAACCAGAATCGAAAGAAGAAGACCGTAACTGCCGAACCTGCTCCGACAGCACCAGTGACAGTTCTCCCTACTTCCACTGGATCGAAAAATTCCTACAATCGCGTTTCGGTGAATGGGCCGTACTTGGCTTTGACCTTTGACGACGGTCCGCATCCACAAAACACGCCTCGGCTTCTCGATATTCTGAAGGCGAGAAACGCGAAGGCGACCTTCTACGTGGTGGGAACGAATGCGAAGCGCTATCCCGATATTTTACGCCGCATCATTGCGGAAGGGCATGAAATCGGGAATCACTCGACGACTCATCCTTCGCTCTCGAAGTTGTCTGATGAGGGAGTGCGGCGAGAGCTTCAGATCTGCCACGACGCTGTCCTGTCGGCGACGGGAGTCGCTCCGCGCACGATGCGCCCCCCTTATGGAGCGATCACTACAGCGCAGAAAGGGTGGATCCGACAGGAGTTCGGATACCCATCGATCCTGTGGTCAGTCGATCCACTGGATTGGAAGCGCCCTGGATCTTCAGTCGTGAGCGCCCGCCTTATCGCGGGAGCGAATTCTGGAGGAATTCTTCTGAGTCATGATATCCACGCTGGCACGATTGATGCGATTCCAGCGGTCCTCGATCAATTGATCGCAAAAGGTTACCAGTTTGTCACAGTCACGCAATTGCTAGCGATGGAGCAGGCTCAGTAACCGGAGCTTCCCAGCGAATCGTGCGAGACTCCCTCTCTAAGAATCACAGAACTGCTTCCGTGATCTTTCGCTTGCAAGCCCGACTAAATTCTCCGAGTCTTATAATAAATATTGTATCTCACATGTTGAGCAGAAGGTTTTTTAAATTTTTTCTTCTCCTCTGTTTACTGTCGTCAGAGAATCTGGTGAGTGCGAAAAATACTCAGTCGGAGAGTACGACGAAGCGAGGAAAACCGAACATCATTCTGGTGATGTCTGACGATCAGGGCTGGGGCGACGTCGGCTATCATGGCCACCCCTACCTCAAGACTCCGAATCTCGACGCCGCCGCATCCTCTGGCCTTCGCCTAGACTCCTTTTATGCTGCCGCACCCTCCTGCTCTCCGACACGGGCGAGCGTCCTCACAGGTCGCCATCCCAATCGCATGGGTGTTTTTAGCTGGGGACGATCCATTCGTCCGCAGGAGATTACCTTGGCAGAACTCCTGAAGGCGAACGGATACGCGACGGGGCACTTCGGAAAGTGGCACCTAGGATCGGTGAACGCGGGCAGCCCGGTTAGTCCAGGGGCGATGGGTTTTGATCGCTGGGTCAGCGCTCTAAACTTCTTCGATCTCAATCCTACCCTCAGCGACCAAGGCCACGAGATTCGTTTTTCGGGAGAAGGAAGTCTCGTGGTGGCAGAATTAGCCACTCAGTGGATTCAGTCTCAGGTGGCGGCGAATCAGCCATTCTTTGCAGTCGTCTGGTTCGGGTCGCCCCATCTTCCCCATCGGGCTGCTCCAGAGCTGGCGGCTCTGTATCCTGATCGACCGAGGCGAGAGAGGGAATATTATGGCGAGATTACCGGAATCGATTTGGCTTTCGGGCGACTTCGGAATGAGCTGGCTACTCTCGGGGTGCGAGAGAATACCGTTCTGTGGTTCTGCAGCGACAATGGGGCAGCAGGCTTGGTCGGAAACTCCGGAGATGCTCGTGGTGCGAAGCACTCGCTATATGAGGGAGGTCTGCGGGTGCCCGCCCTGGTCGAATGGCCCGCAGGGATTCATCCGCAGGCGAGCACAGTCCGCTGCGGCACGGTCGATATTCTTCCGACGATTCTCGATATTGCAGGGATCAGCTCTCCCGATCGGGTTCTTGACGGAATCAGCCTTCTTCCATTGATCGAAGGACGGATGACGACCCGTCCCGTGCCCTTGGGTTTTTGGAATATGGGGTATCCGGGGCGATTCACGGATCCCGGAGGGGTAAAGAAGATTTTACCCAAGAGGGAGAACTGGAGTGAGAAGAAAATCGAGAAGACAGCTCGGCGCGCCGAGTTCATCCCGAAGCCTCGACAGCCTGCTGATGTTTTCGTCGGGCACTCTGCCTGGATCGTGGGGGACTGGAAACTGCATCGGATTTCGGATTCTGGTGGCGAAAGCATTCGCTGGCAGCTCTTTAACCTCGCGAGTGATCCTCGCGAAAAGGATGATCTTGCAAAGGCCTATCCCAACGTAGTGGCAGAACTCGCTCCACAGCTCCAATCTTGGTTGGGTAGCGTCAGATCTAGCCTCGCTGGACAGGATTACAAGCTGTCCAAGAGTTTCGCACTATCGACGCAAGCCTCTTTCACGGGCGAACGGTCAAGCAATTCCAGTGAGACAGGACTCATGGAGTCTCGAATCGCTGTCGGTGAGCGCGATAATAACGAACGAGCCCAGCGGTGATACCATCGGCGTATTCTTGGTAAATATTTTTGCGATAGACCCCGTTAATCTCCCGGAGTCCGTCATAGGCACCTTCCTGAACTCGTGCAAATGTTTCGCGATGATTCATGCAGAAGGGTTCGAAGAATAGGACAGGACAAAGGAAAATTCGATTCGCTAGGAGGTTTCGGGCCCAAATGTATTCGTTGTCGTTGACCTTACGAGCGGTCCGCCCATCGTAGGAAGCAGGAGGAAGCCGCGTTTCCATTTGAATCGTGCGAGACACAGTATCTGCCAGTCGCAGTTCTTCAGGGTAAATTCTCTGCATGATCCGCAGCATCATCTCGAGACGGGTATCGTCTTCCGCCATCTCATCGGGAGAGTAACACCCATTGACCA
>JBDHQE010000129.1:0-10194 GCA_039806885.1 Verrucomicrobiales bacterium | reverse complement strand
GATGAAGATTTAGCGAAAAGTAAGCGAAAGTAGTGCCAGAAGGAAATTTTCTTAGTTGTAATATCCTGATTAATAGTTACTTACATTTTCACCTGTTAAAGATGGGTCAACATCGCTGCCGATGTGTTGACATCTTCCTCCATTTTCCCGGACTGAACGGGAAAATCCTCAGCGAGGGGAATTTTCAAGTGGCCTATTGAATCCTTGAATTTACAAAAGACCTAGAGTAGACCATCTAAGGTGATCAAGGGCATTGGTAGCGCCTACCAAAAACGCCCTCAATAAGCCCTAAGAACGCACACTCCAATCAGAGAACTCCCATCTACTATGGAAGATAATAAAAAAGAAAAAGTGGAAGTAAGCATGATGCACTTTCCAGGTCCGTATGACGAACTTACCTTGAAATGGTTGAGGAACTTTCCTGAGTATGCCGAGAATGGGATTTTGCGTTGTGGCTGGGCCGATATGGTATACGTAATCGACGGATCGGAGCAGCATAAAAAAATTCGGGAATCTGGATATGGCTATTATCTCGGAGAGGTCGTAGTCAATGGAGTAGAATTCGTTAACTACTCTCTAAACCGAGCGTTTTTTAAATCCAAAGACACGGAAAAATAATACTCATCCCGTAAGATGATGCGATCACGTCGCGACTGGTGTCGAAACACGGTTCTACAAGGACGATAGAATCTAATCACACGATAATTTCCTCAGCGAGCTACGGAGCCCTTGGCCTCGTTTTTCCGTAAAGATGCCCTTACCTCATCCCGGCAGAACGCCCTGTCAGTGAATGCCGCAGTGAGGGTGGCAGTACATGAATGGGGAATTTCATTCGATCTCGTATTGCCGCCGCGCCATACTTCGCCTATGGCAAGACCTCTGCTGAGGCGGTAGCTCTCAAGCCTCATCAATTTTCTCGCGGATCAAGCCGTGGAACTGGAGGCGATCCGGGACGAGCCGCTCCCACTTGCCAGGTCTCAAGGCGTCTACGTGCCAGAAGGAAGTTTAACAGTTTGCAACATATTGATCAATAATGTTTTGTGATTTCATTTGTTAAATATGACTTAACAAACCAGTGCGATCATCTCCTCTGATCGCATCGAACATCTGTGCTTCACACACGACTTTCACCGGTGCGTCGTTCCGCCCATCGAGAGCCGGCGGCGGTAAATAGCACGTCTGTAGATGAATTCAGAGCAGTCTCCGCAGAATCCTGAATCACACCGATAATAAAGCCCACTCCGACAACCTGCATCGCCAGATCATTCCCGATCCCGAACAGGCTGCACGCGAGCGGAATCAGCAGCAGTGATCCTCCCGCCACACCTGAGGCACCACACGCACAGATCGCCGCAACGACGCTCAGCAGGGCTGCGGAAAGAAAATCGACTGAAATGCCCAGCGTGTGAACGGCTGCTAGCGCCATCACCGTGATCGTAATCGCCGCTCCGGCCATATTGATCGTCGCTCCGAGGGGAATCGTGATGGAATAGGTCTCAGGATTGAGCCCCAGCTTATTGCACAGACGCAAGTTCACCGGAATATTCGCTGCCGAGCTACGCATGAAAAAGGCCGTAATGCCTGATTCTCGTAAGCAAGTCAAGACCAGAGGATACGGATTCTGACGAGTACAAAACCAGACCATCAGGGGATTCAGCACCATCGCGACGATCAGCATGGCACCAAGCAGCAGCCCCAGCAGGTGAGCGTACCCCCAGAGCACTCCGAAGCCCGTCTCTGCAATGGTCGCCGACACGAGTCCGAAAATCCCCACAGGCGCCATTCGAATGACGACCTGCACCAAATACGTCACCGCATCCGAAAAATCACGCAAGAGCACCTTGGTCGTCTCCGATGCGTGGCGGAGCGCAATCCCGAGTCCGACAGCCCACGCCAGAATACCGATATAATTCGCAGAACCAAGCGCACGGATCGGATTATCCACCACATTCAGAAGCAGATTCTTTACTACCACCCCGATTCCTCCTGGGGTCTTCATCTCTTCCTCAGCCACTTGGAGAACGATATCCGCAGGGAAAAGAAAGCTCGCCGCCACAGCAATCACCGCCGAGAGAAAAGTTCCGATCAAATACAGAACTAGAATCGGTCCTAGATGCGCTTTGTGTCCGCGTTGATGATTCGCGATCGCCGCAGCGACCAGCACTAACACCAGTATTGGAGCCACCGCCTTGAGCGCACTCACGAACAATTCGCCCAGCAGTCCTACGCTGCGAGCCGCTGCGGGGAAAACTGCCGCCAGCAGAATCCCCAAGATGAGACCAATCACGATCTGCGCGACCAAGCTTCTACGAATGAAACTCAAGATGCTAGAGGGCATTGTTCCCGTCGCCATATTCTCTCAGACAAAGATTCTTTCCCACGAATCACTCTGCTGGTACTAGGCGAAAGATCGAGCCTCTCCAATCGAGATAAATCGGCTCCCCATTCTCGTCTGGCCAAATTCCCGTTGGCTGCACGGTCGGATTCGCCGGATCAGCAGGCTTCTCGATCACATGATTCGCCGTCACCTGCTTCTGATCACTGTCATACTCTAAAGCCCACAGATTCCCAAAGCGCCAGTCTCCGTAGAGGAACATACCAGTCAGGGCAGGAATCGCCTTTCCGCGATAGACATAGCCTCCCGTAATGCTGAGTCCCTCCGCACGATTGTATTCGAAAATCGGATCCGTGAGCACAACATCCTTCTTAGGTTCAGTCTGTGCTTCCATCCCGAGAGATGTCAGCAGCGCCCGCCGCCCTGGAAATTCGTGCAGGCCCTCCCGGTAGTTCCATCCGTAATTCCGACCTTTTTCGATCAGATTGATTTCCTCATAGAGATCCTGCCCCACATCTGCAAGAAAGAAGAGTCCCGTCTCCGGATCGATGCCTCCTCCCCAAGGATTGCGCAGACCATACGCCCAGATTTCTGGAGCAGCGTTCGGAGTGAACACGAAGGGGTTATCTTCGGGAATTCCGTATTCCCGCTTGTCCGTGCGCTTATCCACGTCGATGCGCAGCACCTTCCCGCACCAGCTTGTCAGCTTGGGAGCTAGGAGAAATACGCCATTCTTCAGGCCGCCATCTCCGACACAGAGATAGAGCATCCCGTCCTCAGGTCCAAAAAGCAGGAAGCCCGAATTGTGATTCCACTCCGGTTCCTGAACCTCCAGCAATATGCGCTCACTCGTCGGATCAGCCACATCCGGATTCGATGCCGACACTCGATATTCCGCCAGAACCAAGCGCTTCGGTCCCTGCCGTGAAAAGGTGACATAAAAGCGCCCGTTTTCCTGATACTTCGGGTGAAAGGCCAGCCCCAGAAAACCCTCTTCAAAATCCTTCTCCACCTGTATCGAAGAAGTCAGATCGAGAAAAACCTTCGCCTCTGTTGCCGCTTCCTCCTTGGGAAGGATCAGTATCTTTCCCGTTTGCTGCACGAGAAATCGGCGATTCGTCCCGTCGGGCGACACCTGCAGACTGACAGGCCTTTCCACAGTAAGATCCGGATAGAGCTTTTGAAGCGTCGCTCGAGGAGCTTCCCCCGCGAGCACGTCAGGATGAATCGCCCACATGCTAGCGGCGAGGATCAGAATGGCGGGAATGACAGTGCGCATAAGTCTCATTGTAGAATCGATCTGAAAGAATCCGCAACCGAAATCGGTCAGCCCATCCATCTTCCGTATTTCGATGAGCGAACTCTTGCCGAAACGATCTGAAGCGACGAAACTCCCTCTCATCGTATTCCGATCCTATTTTTAGTGATGAGCCTCTACTATCGCGACTACTTAAAGAAAGACCAGTCCCCTCGCCGAGGTCCGGCTTCCTGGAGCATCGTCACGCGTCTGATCGCATTAAATGTGACGGTTTACATTCTGAACAATCTTCTTTTTGATAACCCGACCCGCACCTTTTTGGGCCTATCGCTCTCGGAACTACGGGCATTTCATCTCTGGACTCCGATTACTTACCAGTTCGTTCACGCCAGCCTCTGGCATCTGATTGCGAACATGATCGGCTTGTATTTCCTCGGAGATTTCCTTCTCCGATTGCTTGCTCCGAAGCACATTCTCGCCATCTATCTGATCGGCGGACTGGTGGCAGGGGCTTTTCAATTGACTTGGAGTGCGATTTCTGGGATCGATCCGATGGTGATCGGAGCCTCCGGCTCCGTGCTCGCCATCGTATTCGCGGTCGTTGCACTAGTTCCGTATCAGCGCATCCAACTCCTCCTGTTTTTTTTGATTCCCGTGAATATGTCGATTCGTCAGGTGGGTTGGCTGATTCTCGCGATCAATGTGCTCACGCTTTTTGGAGGCGATCTCATCTCCCGAGGAGCACCAGTCGCTGTCATGGCGCACTTCGGTGGAATGCTGCTCGGCTGGGCCTATATCCGTCTCGGCTGGCATAACGAAAAGAAAAGAACCTCTGGACATCGACGACCACGAGAAACAAGAATCAAAACAGATCCTTCTGTCCAAGACACCGCTCCGATCCGGAGATCGCGGAACTCCCTACCTCGCGAGATAGACGCGATCCTCGACAAGATTAATGAATACGGTTTCCAAAGCTTGACAGACGAGGAGAGAGAAACTCTAGAGCGCGGCAGCGCCCATCTGGCCCAGCGACTCGACCGAAACGATTAGACTCCCTTTTGATCGTGAATCCTTCCACCCAAGCCACCCCACTCTCAGGCAATCTTCTTCGCAAGCTAATCCTGTCCGCACAGATTGCTGGAGTCGCGCTTTTCTGCGTTGCAATTTATGCGTCCACACGCCTTGGAATTGCGACAGCCAAACAACGTCTGCCCGAGCCAATCCCACGGTCTGAAGGCAGCCCGATTCTCTTCGACGATTCTGCCGGGCCGCTATATCTGGCACGCAGCCCCGAGTCTCTCCGACAGTTTTTTACCGCTCATCCGACCCCTAGGGAACGCGCAGATGCGGATCTGGGCGGGACGGGAATTCGCCGACTCCGAGGAGTTTCTACCCTCAGAGAACTTCACTCAGAAGGCGACGTGATCCAGATCGAGGTGGAATCAGGTCCGATCAGTGGTCTCACCTACTGGATTCACCACAGCCAAATCCCTGCCCCTTCAGAGTCCAATCCCATCATTTCTCCCATTCCGACTGCGAGCGGGAAGTAATACCAATTTGAGTCTTTTACTGCGCACGGCCAATCAAATTCGAAAACGAGCCTCAGTCGCGAAGCCTCAGTCGCGAAGCCTCAGTCGCGAAGCCTCACTCCTGGATGCTTCAGCGCATAATTCTCCAGTGCCGTATAGCGAATAAAGTCTAAGTGATCACCGCTGGCAAATTTGGAAAAGAGTTCCAGTTGCGTCTTGTGACAACTCAATGATCGACAACGCGTCCGCTCATATCTGGTGCCATCTAAGGTCAGATACGCTGGATCGTCCCAGTTGACCAGATCCGGCATTGGATGATCCGAACGACGTGCGGAGAAGCTCAACCAGGAAGGCCCCTGATCAGTCGGATATTTCTCCAGAAAGAGCGATACCGCCTGATGAACTAGAATATGTCCAGGATGCCAGTACTCTCCCGAGCTCCCGTGACTCACGATGAGTTCGGCATCCATCAAATGAGGTCGAAGCTGATCCGCAAATTCTTCCACAGACACATCGGGAGCATAGACTTTGAATTTCTGTCCCACCGGATCGATATGTCCTAGAAAGATCAACTCTTCCACCCCTAGAGTCTCGCAAGATCGCTTCATTTCCTCTGATCTCACATGTCCGAGTTGCTCTCTAGGGAAATCACCACAGGGTCCACCTTCACCCTTGGTCATGCAGAGAATGCGTACACGAACACCTGCGTGAACCATCTCACAGATCAATCCGGAGCAAAAGACCTCGTCATCCGGATGTGCTAGTACGACCACCATCTGCGCGATCCCTTGAAACTGCTCCAGTCCCTCTGCAGTTTTGTCATCAAAGGAGCGAAAGCCGCGCACCAGTCCACGGATCCTCTTCTTGTAAAATAAAGGATCAGTGAAGCGCTGGAATATTTTCTGGAGCAGCGGCATGTATTGAAGTCGAATAGAAATCTAGCACATATCGCTGGACTGACTCAATAAAGCGCTCGGGAATAAATCGTCGAGCTTGCGTCGGCATCATCTGGGAAAGCTCACGAGTCCTCGCCGGATTCTGCAAAAGAGCCACAATTTTCTCCACTCCCTCCTCCTCTGAATCGTATTGTAACTCCGGAAAAGGAACTACCTCTCCAGCCCCGCCACTGCTAGGCACAACAGGAACGCAGCCCATCGCGGCCATTTCCGCCACCGCAATGCCAAAAGCTTCGATTCGACAGCCGTGGATAGCATAGGTGTGAGAGGACAGAACCTGACGCTTTCCCTCCAGATCGAGAAAGCCCGGGATCGAAATCCAGTCTCCCTGTTCCCGAAGCCAGCTTTGCAACTCACTGCCATAACCGGTGGTGGCGAAGTGGCCAGCGACGGTCAATGTCACGGGAAAACCGATCGCCCGAACACGAGCGAGAATGCGGACGATGCGCTCGATTTCTTTTTCTGGCTCGATTCGCCCAAGACAGACGAAGGAGAGAGGATCGCGCACGGTAGAAGCGGGATCGACATCGGGAATCGTCACCGGTGGATGGAGCACTCCTGTATGGGAGATCCCGAAGTGTTCACTGAGCATACGCTCCGCCCAAGCAGAATTCGCGAGAATCAGGTCACCTCGATCTGCCAAGGGCGGACTGGGCACACCGATCCTCTGCCCGAGCCTCAGATATAGAGACCGAACTGGACTGTCCCGATGGCGCAGGATGGGACGCCCGTGCGCATGTAGGCGACGACGCATGTCCTCGCTAAAGCTGAAATCTCCGATGAGTTGAATCCCAGGTCGTCCGAACCAAACAGGGTTATAAGCGCTCAGGCACAGATCATAACGGTCTGCGATGCCGTGACAAAAGCGCTCGAAATAATGTCCCTGCAGATTGGACAAGGCGCGCGGTCCATTGGCTCCCGGCAATCGGGGCGCTCGGATGATCTCTAGTTCCGTAGGATCGACATCGGTTCCGTAGACATGATTCAGAGCATCCCAGTCAGAGCGCCCCAACGTAGCGGCTGTGACTAAGGTGATCCGAAAGTGATTCCGCAGTGCTTGGATCGTCCACAGAGCCGTGGCCTCTGATCCACCCCGAGCAATCCAGGAATGAGCAATCAGCAGTGAGGGCAGACTCATCGTTGGAGGGCAGGTTTCGGCTTACGGTTTTCCTGATCGAGATGAATCTCGCACGATGCAGCATTTTCAGAGGAGACCTGACTCCCACCACCTTCGCGTCGAGTTGGCTCCCACACACTGTTGCGCGGACCTCGTAAAAAGTCGATCAGCCCTAAGAATAGAGCAGCGTTCATGGAGAGAAAGTAGCGAACAAAGCGAAAGAGTTTCACCTGTCGCTGATTCGTTCGATACAGCAGAAAATCGACTCCAGCCATCGTTCCAGCCGCAAGAAATCCACCGAGTCCCAGGAGAGAAATAGGATGCAGAGACTGGATCGCCAGCATGACCAGACAGGCACAGAATGCTGCGAGTATGAGCAATGGCCCACACCAGCGCAGACCCTTGTGCGACCAAAATGCAAAGCTCGTGACAGGGCCTCCGTTCCAAGGCAGTAGGAAGGACCAGAAGTGAGCGAGATTTTGAAAATTCCCTGTAGCAATGCGACGCTTCCGACGAAACTCCTCACGAATGTCGGTGGACACGGCTTCATGGCTGATCGCCTCAAGATCGACGATTGCATCGCTGCCCTGCTCCAGGCAGGCCATCGTGAGATAAAAGTCATCGACGATATAGCGAGGCGGAACAGGCTGGAATAGTCGCGCCCGCATCGCGTAGCAGGCCCCGAAGGCCCCCATTACCCGCCCCCAGAGCACACCTTCCGAGTATTTGATACGGTTTTCCTGCCCGATGTAACTTTCCTCCTGTTCTCCGATTCCGTTACGACCCGCCACCCGATCCACCACCGCGCTACCAACCAAGCCCACAGACTCACGACCGAAGTGTCTCGCGAGTCGTCGCAGCAGATCAGGACGCCAGACCACGTTCGCATCACAGAGCACGAAAAGGGCGTTCTCTGAATCCGCAAATGTACTCATCACTCCCTCTGCCAGATGATTTATGATACGGATTTTTCCATTTCGTCCTCCGAACTGGACTAGCCGCAAGCGTCGATCTTCTCTGGCGAAGTCTCGGATGATTTGATCGCTGGAATCTGTAGAACCATCGGAACCCACGTAGATCCGCACTTTCTCTGCCGGGTAATCCGAAGCGAGGATAGAGGAAATAGTCTCTTCCAGCACGCTTTCCTCGTTGTACACAGCCATCAGCACGGCCACTTCCGGCAACTCATCGCCGTCCAGCCAAGCGCTTGAGGGTAACGAGCGCCCACGAGCAAGGAAGCGCATCAGGACAGGGTAGATGGCATAGGTATGCGCTAACAGTAGGAGCGAAATACCAAAGATAATGCAAGCAACGAGGAAGGGTAGGTTCATTGTTTTGAGGAAGGGCTTTCAACATCATTTCCGAACTCGTATTGACTCATCACGAGATGGTGTCCTCTCTTTTCTCCCGTCCAAGGAGAAGCGACTGGAGCCTGTTCACCATCGATTCGATGAATCTCCTCCGCTGTTTCCTCATCTAGAATGATCTGTGTAGAGGCGTTTCCGAGATTCTCTCGATACTTCAGATAGTAGGCCCGATTGTAGAAAAACTGAGGCAGAGCCATCATGAAGGCGAACATGGGGCCAGTGAATCGCTCGTCGAAGGGATTTCGAGTCACACTCTCGCTCAGTGTCGCCCACATGGCGACAAAGGGGAGAAAGACGAGAAAAGAATCCCAGGCTCTCGGCCCCATGACGGTCAGCGCATTGAGCCGTGCCGAGTGAAGACTGAGTCCCATCGGGATAAAGAATGAGAGCAGAGTAATGGCGATCCCTACGAAGCCGGTCGAAAAGAGCGTATAAGTCCAGATACTATGACCGGCGCTGAAAATCTCGTCGGGAAACTGATGGCGGTCCTCAGGATAGACGAGGAATAGCTCAGGAAAATAGCTCTCATCCCAGTAGTACGCAGCGCCCAGCCCACGACCGTAGAGAAAGCTATGCGGCTGTTCCGACAGAATGTCCCACATAGACTTGGCTTCCGCTTTTCTCATCAGAGAGGACAGATCCTCAGTCGTGGCCCCCGCTTCTCCCCGATTATCGAACATGCGCTGATACCAGCGGTCGGCGAGATTCGGCTGCATCAGAGCGACCAGAGCGACCACGAAGAGTCCCCCGACTCCCATCGCGACGAGTGGTCCGATTTTTCGTAGAGGGAAACCTCTGTCTCGCATATGCCAGAGCACGGCCAAAACCAGACAAAATCCAGCAGTGAGAAAAGATGTGACCAGAGGCAAGGCCAAGCTACGCGTGATAGAAATCACCGCGACAAATAAAGGGATCCCCATCACGAACAGACTCGACTTTGCGAAATCATTGCGAAGCAAGAAGGCACAACCACCCCAGGCAAAAAGAAATCCGATCGCTGGGCTCAATACTTCCATGCGGATCTCTGACAGAGGAGTTCCCGACATAGTCGCTCCAAAGAGGAAACGCCAAACCACATTAAGCAAGGCCGCTGCAAGAAACCAACGCACCGCCTCGCCCGCCCGCATCCCCGTCGCCGCTGCGGACAAAGTGGAATTTAGCCCGAAACCGACGAGCAGGAGAGGGATGGAAAGTCGCAAGATACGTCCCGGTTCATTCCCCCAGAGAAAGGCCACTCCAAGTGATAAGATTACGTAGCTCCACCAGAGGATCACCAGATAAACACCGGGACGAATGAGCAAGTGCCTCCAACCCGTGAGAGTTGCTAGTATCCCCGCGAGTAGGGCAATCCCAAGGAAAGCGAACTGGAAAACTGATCCTCCCGTGGACGTAGCCCCGAATTCCAAGTCCGGTGACTTGTAGTCGAACACGAAGGAGAAGAGAAAGGCGACAAACAGTAATCGAAACCACTTGAGCGAGGCTTTCGGAGGCGCATCGATCTCCGCCTGAGAATTTTCTATAATCTGTCGGAACCAGTTCACGAGAAGCGATAAATAAATAATGAATCAGCAAGCGCCTTCACGTTTGATGAAGGTAAGAAACATGATCTGAAAGTCGAGAAGCACATTCCAG
>JBDHQE010000128.1:0-10309 GCA_039806885.1 Verrucomicrobiales bacterium | reverse complement strand
CCGATTGACCCCTCGTGAGCATGTGGCTCAATTGACGAAAGATGAGGTCTATACGTGGTTGGCGGGGGTTGCAGGAGACGAGAGGCTGAAAGCCGAGGAGAAGGAGGAGGCCAAGCAAGCGAGGAAGGCCAAGATACTCGCCAAGCGCAAGGAGAGAGAGGAGGCGAAAAGTGCAAATCGTGACCTATTCGATTCTGATACTGAAGGACAAAACCTCTCCATGGGTAAGCGTGCTCCTGAATCAACAGATGGACGCACGAGCGTAGAGGAGGGAACACCTTGGATACAGACAAGCGACGGGCGGGTGTTGAGTGGGCCGGGAGAAGTTACCATCCTGCACGGAGCAGTGCCGGAAGCCTACCACGGCACGCCTCACAAGGTAGATAAATTCTCGACGGATAAGATCGGAACAGGCGAAGGAAACGCTGCTTTCGGTTACGGACTGTATTTCGCGGGGCGCAAAGAAGTGGCGGAGGATTATAGGAATAGACTCTCATATCGTCTTCCAAGGGTGACGCTTGACGGTGAACCGATTTTTACCCCTATGGATGGGAGTGGTGAAAAACTTTCACTTATCAATAAAATCGTAGGGGAGATTGCGGTCTGGGGAAAAGAAAGAGCTTTGCATCAAGCCGAAAATCATGCACGAGCGACGGGGGACTTTAGGGATCGTGAGTTTGTCGAGAAGATTCGAGAATTCGATGAATCTCGAATAGGCTTTATTCGGCCTGGGAATCTCTACACTGTCAAGATTTCTGCTGATGAAGACGCTTTGTTGGAGTGGGATGAGCTATTCTCGAATCAATCAGAAATCGTAATAGATGCCATCGCACGACTAAAGGAATCCCATAACACGGGTTCCATTAGAATGGATGGAGGGAAGGCGGGATGGGAAATATATTCCGAATTAGTATCAAAACTTGGATCTCAGAAGGAAGCTAGTAAAGCGCTTTCATCCGTAGGAATCGCAGGGGTCCGCTACTTAGACGGAGACAGTCGGAATCGTGGGCTTGATCAAGCTCGCGAGAAATTTCTCAATGCCTTGCCCGAGGACGCGGACTTCAGTGTGCTGAATGATGCGATAGATGCTGGTGAGTTCGACCCTGAAATGACGGAGTTCTTAGAGGCACTGAGAGCTGATGATTGGCTCGGCTTTAATTGGCCTGCTCAGGCTATCTCTACGGCATTGACATCATCCGTTGCAAATTACGACATAAGCCCGGAGTTACGAGGCATTATAGACAAATTGCGCGGGGAGCAGACTTACAACTATGTCATCTTCGACGAGAACGATCTTGAGATTGTGGCAGAGAACGGTAATCCGGTGAAGCCCTCGGACGTGTTGCATTCTGCCAGTGTTTTGAGCGATACGGAGCGAGACGGGAAGCGCGGTAGAAACATTCGGGAGCAACTTAGGAATTCCGTTTCTGAATGGGCGGATCAACGACTTGATGAATTGCTGCAACGACTACGAGAGCTGTCTCCTATTGCGTCCAAGCTCGCTGCCCCGTCTTACCGAAAAGATGAGTTGGCTGATGAAATTCGCAGTCTGCGAACGACGATTCAGTCATTGCGCACTGAAGCGTTGTATGGAGGGGAGTTTAATCGGCAGATTCATCGTTACAATCACGACCTTGAACAATTCAAGCAAGCAGTGTTACGGGATATTACCAACGATCCTCCGTCGATGCCGGAGGGATATGTTTACTCTAAATATCCTCCTCGTGTTTTTATGATCGAAGGGGCAGGTGCTTTCGAGGGAACGAATTTCTTTGATCGAGCAACGGCGCTTCGCGCCATTGCGGACCACCCCGAGATATTCCCTAATCCGGAACTTGCGGAAAAGCAAATAAAGGAAATCGAGAGACCGGTTAAGGCTTATCATGTCATACGCAAGACGAGCGCGGATTCCGAATGGGAGACAGCAGGGAATGGTCGGATTTACCCAGCGACACAAATACAGTCTACAGTGTCTCAGAGAGATGTGATCGCAAGGCTTCATCGTAAGATTGCGCAAGAAAGTCAGGAAATGCTAAATGATTACGCTCAGATATACGGGCGGACACCGCCTGCTGCTCCTGCTATGTTGTCGGCGTATAATCGGCTACCGGAAAAGGAGGAGTCCGTGCGTAGCTTAATCAAGGAGAAGCTGATAGCGAAGGAGCGAGCTTCTAAGAATGCCCCCGAATTGGAGCGAATTAAGGCGGAAATTGAGGAGATCGAAGAGTCAATTGCTGCCACTAATGAACTTTCTCGCCTCGATCCGTTCATGTTCCGTGCATCTTTCCGGAGGTTTGACTTCATCGCAATGGCACAGGGGATGCCTCCTGAGATTCGGCGTGCGATGGTAAATGCAGCAGATTACGCGCTCAGCGAAGATGAAATTAGATCGTCTCTTGACGACTTTGATCGTCGTCGTGAAGAATCAGCAGGAGAAGAGCGCAATAGGCTAAACGCCGAATCCAGTCAACGTATCTTTCGGAATCTTTTCGGTGAACCGATCCCGTTATCCGAAACTCCGGCAAGGGAGAGATGGTGGAGAAATCACTTTGCATTAGAAGACTCCAAGCGATCAGCGCAGGTATTTATGACATTGCTCTCCGGTCCTGAATACGTAATGACGGGATGGAGTGATTCGCGAGATATTGAGAAAATCGCGGAAGCTGTTGATCCAGAAATTGACGTAGAGCAGTCGGATACAAGCATTTCTCTGTCACTAGATGGCTCAACGATTGAGATTCGACAATCTCAATCCAGTCGTCCATACATTGACGCTACAAACAGCATTCGAAAAGAAGGGAAGGGTGGAAAGGTGCTTTATAAGACAGCCTTTTTATGGGCTGCGAACAATAAAAAAACAATCGAAGGAGGAGGGCTTTATGAAGTAAATCGAAAACGACGGACTAGCAACATGCTAAACATGGCCTTGTTACTGATGGCGCACGGGCGATCTGATTTTACATCTTTTGCGACTCCGGGAAGTGGGCAGGGCTTGGACTGGCTAGAGGATGATCACGATCATAATCTGGCCGAGATGCTACGAGCAGAACGCGAGAACGCTTTGGCCGATGTTCCGGAATTAGCGAATTACAGAATTGACGCACAAGACGGTCTCTTGTATCGTGTAGAAGATGGTAAGACCGTTCTTGAGACTGGCGGAATATCTGCACTCGCAAGGCTCCTCTCTAGCGCCAGAAGTGCGAGAGGAACTGACTTTGCTACTGGAAAAGCAACTGCGATACGAGCGATCTTGGGTGCCAGCGTCGATCAAGCATCTGCTGGACGACCCGAACGATCTGGAGAAGCTGAGATCGGTGGAGGACATGATCTTCGACATACAGGAGTAGGTGAGAAATTCCGCGAGGGCATGATGTCCTGGCTTGATCCCAAGGGAAATAAAATTTTATATTCTGCCAGTGTCGCTCCCGAGGAGAACGAAGAACAGAATCAACCTGATTCACCCTCGTCTATCTCATCCGAAGATCAGGCGGCGATTGACGCTGCTGTAGAGGAATTGTCAGAGTCTATCCCTGTGTTGCCTGTTGATACGCTGCCTCCTCGCACTGACGTTCTGCTTGCGGACAGGGCGACAATGGAGCGTTACCAAGAGCAAGTCTTCGACATGGCCGCTTTCGCTCGCAATGAGAAGTTCGTCGCGGAGACCTTTGAGCTATGGGACGAGCGAGCGGAACTGGAGATCAAGCACGACAGAGCGGGCGTGATCTTGCGATTGCTGGAAGCTGCCAACAGTGGCGAAGGGATACGTAACGCTGTGGACGTGAGAGCGGCTATGATGCTGCTGCCTCAAATGCGACGGGAAGCAATGGCGTCTTGAGGAAGCTCTATGTGCTCTCAGGAATAGCAATGTCTGCCCATAATTTTCGAGACGATGTTTGAGCAGGCGTCGAGAGTAGGCGACTACCATCGAGGGGTGCATGTATCTGCCGCCAGCCTCGGAAGTTCAATGTGACGTTTACTCCCTTCCTCATCGGATACCACCCGCTGCGAGTAAATACAGGCAAATGCGAGTGAATATGAGCAAGAGTCAAAGCGTTTGCCAGAATTCGCAAATCGTCTCAATCCCTTTATTCATAAAAGAATACCCCGGCTAGGATTTGAACCTAGGACCAATTGATTAAGAGTCAACTGCTCTACCGCTGAGCTACCGAGGCGTTTATAAACGGGTCGTCAGTTTCGCGTGGGCACTGCTTTCTGTCAATCGCGGAACAAGGGAAATTTTCGAGAATAGGATAGAGATGATGGTGTGGAGAGGCCTATCGGTGCTAGTCCAGTTGGCGAAGAAGGCGCTCAGCGTGAGGGGAGGACTCTTGGACTTTCGGAACGCTGCTTAGTAGAAAGCTGGGGCGAATCAAAATCACCTACCAGAACTCTATTTTTCCCGTATGACCCAGAGTCACAGCGTGAATACGCGGATTGAAGGGATAAGAGAAAGAGCGTGAGTGTCCCGCTTCTCATTCGTGATGACCAGATCCCTTTTCTTTTCCGCCGCTTGTTTCTCTCTCGTCTCGTTGTTTGTAGGGACGAACCATGCTTTTGCTCAGACAGCACAGACTGCCCCACCACAGTCGGGGCTGCTACTCAATACGGAGGAGATCAGTGCTCTGCAGCAGAAGACTCGGTCTGGAGAGTGGGTAAAGAGCTGGCAGGAGTACGTCAAGCCCTTGGATCAACTCCTTCATACCGAAGTAAAGCTTCCTCCCCGAGGCGGCAACTGGAGTCATAATTACGTCTGTCCCGTACATGCTCGCGCTCTCAAGCGTGGGAAGCAGATCGGAGAATGGGAGTGGGAACACTCCTGTCCCGTAGGGCCCCATATCCTGCGTGGCGATCCGAGCCAGGTAACACGCGATTTTGATGGGAACGCGATCATGAACGAGCATGATAGTCGGGCGCGTTGGGTTCGTGATCTGGGGGTTGCCTGGCAGGTGACGGGCAAAATAGATTATGCAAAGAAAGCGGGTGAAATCCTAGATGCTTATGCCGAGAAATACTTGAGCTATCCGTGGCACGATCATTTGGGAAATTATCAGAAGGGAAAAGGGGGCCGCGTCGCCGCTTCTCATCTGTCGGAGGCTTCTTGGCTCATTCCGCTGCTGCAGGGAGCGGATCTAGTCTGGCGGACGCTCGATCCCGAGCTACAGAAGCGGATTGAGACTCAGCTCATTCGTCCTGCGGTATCTGACGTGATTCTCCCGAATAAGGGCAAAATTCACAATATCCAGTGTTGGCACGACTCTGCCATCGGGCTGGCTGGCTATCTTCTGGGAGATCAGGAATGGATCACTTTCGCCTTGGACGATCCCGAAAATGGCATGAGGCAGCAGTTGGAGCAGGGAATCAATCCGGATGGGATGTGGTATGAAGGCAGCAGCAGCTACCACTCATATACCTTAATGGGCATGTGGCCTCTACTGGTGGCAGCGAGTCACCACGGCGTCGATCTGTTTCAGGACAAGCTCCGCAGCATGTTCGACGCGCCTCTTCATCTTGCGATGCCGAACCTAGTCTTGCCAAACTTCAATGACAGCACTCAGGTCAATCTAAGCGGCATGGCCGACTATTACGACCTCGCCTACGCCAAGTGGCGTGCTCCCGATTACCTGTTGCTGCTTCGGAATGCGAAGCGGAGCGGAAATTTGGCTCTGTGGTTCGGAGTCTCAAGTTTTCCTCCAGAGAGTGGGGCTGTCGAATTGGGATCGCGGAACAGTGTTTCCTCTGGATACGCGATTCTGGAGCAGGGCAAGGGGCGCGATGCGACGTGGCTATGCCTTAAATACGGTCCTCACGGAGGATCCCACGGACACTACGACAAGAACCATTTCATTCTCTATTCTCGAGGGCTGGTGCTGATGCCAGATTCGGGCATGCACCTCTACAGCTCGCCTCTGCATAAAATATGGGATAAGAACAGCATCGCGCACAACGTCCTAGTGATCGATGAGCGAGATCAGGAAAAAGCCACCGGAAGAAGCGTGGCCTTCGGCAATCAATCCGGAGTGGACTATTCCATCACTGAAGCCGGGGCCATTTATCCGGGAGTGAAGCACTACAGAACCGTGGCGCTACTCGATCCGACCATCATTGTCGTGGTAGATCAAGTTCAGACAGCGGAGAAACATAAGATGGATCTGGCTTGTCACTTTGCTGGCGAGTGGACAAAGCGACCGGATGGAAGCGACTGGACGGTACCGGATCAACCGGCCTATCAGCAATTCCGAAAGATGCTTCACCACGATGGGAGTAAGGGATTCGATGCTATGCTGAAAACTGCCGACGGCGGAAAGACGCGGATCGTAGTGATGGGTGGAGAGCCTACAGAAGTCATCACAGGTGATGGACCCGGCGAGAGCACGGTGGATCGAGTTCCTGCACTATTGATGAGGCGAGAAACAGCGTCGACTGCGTTTCTTTGGGCTGTGTCGCTCGATGGTGAAGCAATTGCGCTAGAGACGATTCCGGTGAATCACCCCACAGACAAGCCCGCTTCTGAGGCGGTCGGATTACAGATCAGCACCAGAGGAAAGAGCTGGCTTCTCGCTGTCCAACCAGAGAGCACAGATCCCGCAGAAATTTTTCGAGTAGTCGTCCGCTAGGACTTGAACACGATAGCCCTCAGTCTCGCCTCATAGCACGGATGCGGGCTTGCGAAACTGCGAAATGACTCGTGAGTCCTCGACTGAATTTTGTCATGAAAACTCGATTTCTTGTGCTGACTGCGACTCTTTGTGGATTCGTGATCATTGTGATTTCTGGAAAAACCCTCGGACAGGATGCAATGCCGCTCCCACCTCAGGCTGAGCTAATGTTCAATGCAGAGGAGATCAATCTTCTGCGTGAGAAAGTCCAGATGAAAGAATGGACCCAGCGCTGGAAACGATATAAAAATTCGGTAGATAAACTTTTACAAAACGAGGTGAAGCTGCCACCGCGAGGTGGGAACTGGAGTCATAACTACGTCTGTCCGGAGCATGCTCGTAACTTGAAACAGGGAAAGCAAGTCGGAGAATGGGAGTGGGAGCATATCTGCTCTGTCGGGCCTCACATTCTTCGAGGCGATCCGAACGTGGCGACGCTCGATTTCGATGGGAACGTCATCATGCGTCAGCACGGACGCTTGGCAGGAGCGATACGCGATCTCGGTGTGGTGTATCAGATCACAGGAGACCCGATCTACGCAAAGAAAGCAGGTGAAATTCTGTCGGCTTATGCAGAGAAGTATCTGAGCTATCCTTGGCACGATAATCTGGGAGGAAAGACTCCGGGAAAAGGTGGGCGAGTCGCTTCACAATCTCTCTCCGAGGCATCTTGGCTGATTCCTCTCCTGCAAGGATCGGATATGATCTGGGGCACGCTCGACCCTGATCTTCGAAAGCAAATTGAGGTGAAGCTCATACGTCCGGTGGTGCGCGATGTAATTCTGCCGCGTCGAGCGAAGATTCACAACATTCAGTGTTGGCATGACTCGGCCATCGGATTAGCCGGATATCTCCTGAACGAGCAAAAGTGGATCGATTTTGCTTTGCACCATCCGGGGAATGGCCTAGTCCAGCAGCTGAAGCAAGGGGTCAATGCAGATGGAATGTGGTATGAAGGAGCCAGCAGTTACCATTTTTATACGATCCTCGGGATGTGGCCACTACTTCAGGCTGCGAAGCATCATGGGGTGAACTTATTTCGCGGAAAATTGAAAAGCATGTTCGACGCACCTATTTGGCTGGCCATGCCGAACGGTGTTCTGCCAGATTTCAGTGACAGTGGAAGAACGAATCTGATGAGTCTGGGCGATTATTATGAGTTCGCCTATGCGCACTGGCCAGAGGCTCGCTACATTCCTCTGATCCAGTCAGTCAAGAGAAAGGGTGATCTGGCCTTGTGGTTCGGGGTCAGTGAATTAAAGACTGATTCGAGCAATGCAGGACTCGGTTCGCGAAATAGTCCGTCCTCTGGCTATGCGATTCTGGAGCGAGGAGAGGGGAAAAATGCGACCTGGCTGTGTCTCAAATATGGGCCGCATGGGAGCGGGCATGGGCATCTCGACAAAAACCACTTCATCCTCTACTCCGGCGGTCAGGTTCTGATGCCGGATGCAGGAATGCATCGCTACGGTTCTCCTTTGCACAAGGACTGGGACAAAAGTAGCGTTGCACACAACACGATAGTGATCGATGAGCTGGATCAGGCAAGAACTACGGGGCAGAGCATCGCTTTCGGCAGCGTGAGTGGTGTGGATTACTCTGTGAGCGATGCAGGAGAGGTCTATCCCGGCGTGAAACACTATCGGACAGTCGCGCTTCTTGATGCGGATTTGATTGTCGTAGTGGATCAGGTAAAGGCGGAGGGGAGTCACCAGATCGACCTGGCCTGTCACTTCGCAGGAGAGTGGAGAGAAGTGCCGTCAGCGAGCAGTTGGCTTACTCCGGATCAGCCCGGCTATCGCTACTTCAAAAATACCAGTCTCTGCGATGCGAGCGCGGGGTTTTCGGGAGTCGTGAATGCTCCTGCTGGACGCAAGACGCGCATTGTCGCCGCGGGAGCGGAGGCGACACAAGCAGTGATCGGCGACGGGCCGGGCTCGAGCACCACGGAGAGAGTTCCCGTGCTATTACTTCGTCGTCAGGCGAAAAATACGACTTTCGCCTGGGCAGTATCGCTCGATGGAAGTGCTGTAGCAGTGGATGCAGCGAATGCCGAGGGAAGTGAGGGATGGGCTATGAACGACGGGGCAAGAGTCAATGTCGAGGCAAAGGGGAGAAGCTGGTCCTTTACAGTCCGACCCGAGGCAAGTGAATCGAAAGAGGTGTTCCGAATCGAAGCAAGGCGCTAATTCGAAGAATACGACGTATCTTTCCCATTTCGGTGAGCGTAAGCAATTTCAGAGGCGTGATGAGATTCGCGTGACAGGATGGCATCATTCCTTCCATCATTGGCACAACCGAGACACTCATGAAAGTCATCAAATTCCTCACTCTCATCGTTCTGTTCTTTGCGGCTGCAAGTTTTGTTCAGGCGGATATCCTCATTGACAGCTACGTTGCTCAAATCTCTAAAGCGGACAAATACAACAGTCGTGGGCAGCGACTCCAATCAGCCGCTGCGATTCTCCGCCAGGATCGCGCCAACTTCCATCTTGGCAGAAACCGTGATGCGCTGGATCAAAGTGATTCCTTTTTTCACAGCTACTCCAATCGCAACGCTCTGGAAAAGCTTCTCGAGCGGGGCTGGGCTAGTCCAGGATTCTATTCTGCTATCAAGAATGGCTATCCACTCGCTCTCGTCCAGATATTCCAGAGTAACGCAGGCTACTACTACGTCCGAGTGACTCTTGCGAATTGACTAACGGATAAAGATTGTTGATCGGGCTTCAGTGTCCGCTCTGATGCTTTCTATCGCCCGAGCCACTACCGGGTCTCAGGGGCGAGAGAGGATGATCTCGACGGCGGCGGCGGCGGTGGCGAAGCCGAAAGCTCCGGTCACGGCGACGGCGGAACCGAAACCTGTGTCGCAATTGAGCCGCAGTTCGTGCCCCGGCTCCGGATCTTCGCGGACTGAGCCGTCGGACCAAGGGTAGCGAGCGTTTTCGATGCTGTACACGGTGCGAATCCCGAAGGCTGTACGTCCGGCATCGTTAGGAAAGTCATGATCTCGTCGTAGCAGGCGACGCACATATCGTAGTAGACGATCATTCGTGGTGGAGGCCAGATCCCCAGTCCGAATCGCTGACGGATCGCGCTTTCCAGCGGCACCGCCAGATACGACGACGGGAAGATTTCTTTCACGGCAGGACGCGATCAGCAGTGCCTTTTGTTCGGGTGCGTCGATCGCATCGATTACAAGATCGAAGCCTTTCGCCAGCAATTCATTTGCAGAGCTTTTTGTGAAAAAGCACTGGAGCTCATCGATTATCAGCTCGGGCTGAATCAGCCGAAGTCGTTCTGCGATGGCCGCAACTTTCGGGCGCCCGTATTGACCCTCCAGGGCAGGGAGCTGGCGATTGGTGTTGGTGACACAGATCTCGTCCGCGTCGATCAGACTGAGATGACCGATCCCGGTACGTGCCAGTGCCTCAGCCGCCCATGATCCGACTCCGCCGACTCCGACTACCGCTATACGGGCACGCATCAACTTCGGCAGGGCGTCGACTCCGTAGAGCCGGGCCAGACCGGAAAAACGGTCGAGATAATCAATGGAAAGTTCCTCGTCCAAGCCGCGCATCTTGCGCCCGTCGGGATGCAGATGCAAGTTACCAGAGCAAAAAATGTCTAGGCAATGAAGTGGCAGATTCTCACCA
>JBDHQE010000127.1:0-10309 GCA_039806885.1 Verrucomicrobiales bacterium | reverse complement strand
TGGATTGATGGATTGATGGATTGATGGATTGATGGATTGATGGATTGATGGATTGATGGATTGATGGAGCGACATTCCGCCCTCAGCGAGATATGCCAGATAGGGAGTCGAAAACAACCTGTTCCTTACAATCCTCAACTACGTGACTGTGAGCGCTGAGTCGTCCGACCAAATCATGGATTGAGCGACTTCCAATCGCGCCAGAGCCAGCGCATGGTATCGGGAAAGATCGATCCGCCGTGGCGTCCGCTGTGTTTTCCTTCGCCCATCACAAATTTATAATCATAGTGTACGAATTTCAGCGCCGCTTCCATCTGTAGGTTCGACAGGGGCCAGTTTCCATGCTCGTTGTCGAGATCATTTTTCCCGTCCTGCAAGAAGACGCGCAGGGGCTTGGGCGGAGTTTTTCGAATTAGGGCAGGATAGACATTTCCTCCTCGGATGTTCGTAAAACTACCGATATGACTGACGACTTTGCGGAAGGAATCGGGTCGTTCCCAAGCGACAGTGAAGGCGGCGATCCCTCCCGAACTGTTCCCGCAGACCGCACGACAATCGGGATTGGCTGAGAGATTGACAGTTTTTCCGACTTCCACTAGGAGTTCGTCGATGAGAAAGCGGGCGTTTTGGTCGCTGAGAGTATCATATTCGAAGCTGCGGTTCTTCACAGGCTGTTTTCCCGATTCTTCTGCAGGAACGATGCCTGGATTCACGAAAACTCCGACGGTGGGAGGCATTTCTCCCGTGTGAATGAGATTATCGAACACGGTCGGTACACGGAAGGAACCCTCTGGATTCACGAATCCACCTCCATCGAAAAAGACCATCAAAAACAAGGGCTTCTTCTGATCTGTCGCGGACTTTGCAGGCACATAGACCCAGTAGTCGCGAACTGTTTTGGGAAAAATGTCGCTCGTCCAAGTGGATTGCGTGAGCGTGCCCTTCGGGACATCCTCGCGAGGTTGAGAGTCAGGACCGAGCACATAATCCTCGTCGGCAGCGAAGAGGGAGAGGATTCCGAAAAGGGAGAAGATGAGAAGCAGTCGACTGCACATGATAGATTTTGTTGAACTCCTTATGATTGAATGTCAGCTCAATAATTTCGGAATGGTCCACGAGGTTCCGAGGCGTCCATTTCAGCCTGCCAGGCAGCGAAGGCGTCGGTAAGTTTTTTAAGGATCTCCGGTTTTTCAGCAGAGAGATCGTGCTCTTCGCCGAGATCGGTTTCGAGATCAAAGAGACCTTTCCCTTTCGGTGTGTCCACCCACTTGTATTTTCCGATTCGGGCGGCTTTGTCTCCACGGCGTTGCCAGAACATTTGTGTGCGGGGAGAAGGCTTTTCGCCGCGCAGTGTGGGGAGGATATCGAAGCCATCGAGCTTCAAATCGGCAGGGACCGTCGCTCCGGTCGCCGCCAAAACGGTGGGCAGTATTTCCAAGGAGGTGATGAACTCATCCGTGACGACCCCTGCCGGAATCTTGCCGGGCCAGCGTACAATGAAGGGATCGCGGATTCCGCCCTCCCACATTTGCCCCTTGTGACCTCGGAGGGGAGCGTTCCCTCCGTTGCCCGACCCACCGTTGTCCGAGAGGAAGAAAATGAGAGTGTTGTTCTTCTCTCCGGATTTCTCGATGGCATCGAGCACTTTTCCGATGGATCGATCCATAATGGAGACGGCGGCGTAGTATCGGGCTAGGGGCTCTGTTGAAACCTTATCGCGGAATTTAGCGACTTCCTCCTCGGGTGCTTGAACACCGGGTCTCGGACCTCCCTCAACTTCAGGATAAGAGGAGCCGCTGTGGGGTGCGTTGAAAGCTAGGTAAAGGAAAAAAGGTCGTTTTCCAGAATTGGCTTCGAGAAAGTTCAGCGCCTCGCGCTCGAAAAGATAGGTCGCATAAGTGCCTTTATCCTTCTCTGTGAGTTCATTGTCTCGAAACATCGACGGGATGCCATAGCGCTCATGCGTGTAGTAGTCGATTCCGTTGTTTCCATGTCCGTAGAAGCTGTCAAAGCCACGTTGCATGGGCAGGAATCGCTTTGCCTGGCCCATGTCCCACTTACCGACGGCGGTGTTGGTGTAGCCGCTGCGTCGGAGATGATCGCCGATGGTAGGTTCTCTGGGATCTAGCCCCAATGTCATCTCAGGGGATAGAGCGTATTCGTCCAGTGTGTAGCGATGGCCATAGTTTACCATATCATTGCGGACCATGTCGTAGAGGCCATTGCGCTGAGGAAAGCGTCCGGTGAGAATGCTGCTGCGTGAGGGGGTGCAGGCTGGCCAAGTGACGTAGAAGTTCGTAGCGCGGACGCCTTCGGCAGCGAGTTTGTCCAGATTGGGCGTGCTGATCGGCTTGAGACCCATGCAGCCGAGATCGGGCCAGCCCTGATCATCACTCACGATGATGACGATATTGGGCTTTTTCGCGGGACTGTCTGCACCGTGCAGTAACGGGAGCAGCAGAATGGAAGACAGGACGAGAGAGAGGAGTCGAAGCATGGATATTCGAAAAGGGTAGAGGCAATCGGCGCTTCGTTAAACCACGCAGACTTCCCGTGGTTGCGTGAAGAGTAGTTTTCCGTGTACATCGTCTTCGCCGAGGTCGAGAATTCGGCGTAGAACCTTCTTATAGCTTTCGATCTGTGGTCGATGATGGGCGACGGCAGCGGCGATTTCGTTGGGAGTCGTGACGTAGTCGGTTTTAAAATCGAGGACGGTGGCAGCAATGGCTCGCCCCGTCGGATCGCGCTCGATATGGACGCGGTCAAAGACGCCAGAGAGCCACTGGTGCTCTAGTAGGATCTCGAATCTTTTCTCTCGCCAAAGTTCGATGTTTCCTATCGGGCGAGCGAGAGCGGTATGGAACGCGGGAATCTCCAGCGCCGCCTGCACATGTTCGATAGCGGCTTCCAGTCCTTCGCTCTCGGGAAACTGAAGGCGGCATCCCGCCTCCACTGTGATCCAGTCAATGGCGTCCGCCCATTCGATTTCTTCAAAGATCGCGTGGACGAGCGTGCCTCGCTCTCTCGCCCTGGAACCACCACGACTGAGGAGAGCTTGGGCTGTCACCGCAGCATCGCCTGATCCGCTCGGCGTGCCGCGTCGGATCAGCTTACGAGCGAGGGCTGCATCTAGGGGATCGGGCGGAGTGCTCACCGTGGGGGAGGGAGCTTTTCGCTGAAAGCTTTCATACCACTGCCGATTCGTCTGAGGCGTCTGGCTTTGATAGCGGATAAGTGCTGGCACGCCGGAAAAGTTCGTCTCGGGAAGCTCGGCTTGGTCGTTGCTCGCACCGAGAGTTTCTTCGAGCAACATGATGAAGTTGTTCGATTCGGACTTTTTCGGCGGCGGAGGTGTGACCAGATAATTTGCTCGCGCGGCCCGAGTCATCGCGACGTAGAATTTGCAGAGTGCATCGTAGGCGGCGTCGGATTCACACTCTTCCCGATAGACCCTGAGCACGGGGTCGATCTGGGCGAAATCCTTGCGAGGCATGTCCAGCACCCACTCGACCTCTCGGTGTGCGTCGAGCTTTTTCCCGATATCACGACTGATGGTATCGAGAGAATTTCCTGTGAGTTCTGGAAGAATTACTGCGTCAAAAGTGAGTCCTTTCGACTGATGGATGGTCATGACCTGTACAAATCCAGCGGAGGCTCCTTCACGGATGCGATAATGTTCTAGGAATCGAAGAAAGGCGTCAATATCGCGCTCGTCCGTCTCGTCGAAGCCTCGGGCCGCAAGAGCGAATTCCTCGGCGCGACGACTGGTGAAATCATCGAGCGTCGTATCTAGGCAGCCTTTGATGCGTGCGATCCACTCGCGAGCCGTGCGCTCGAATCCGAATTCAAAAACGGATTGGAGGATGATCTTTGACACACTCCAGGAACGAGCGCTTTCGGCTTCAACCCAGCGGCGGAGGGGACTCAAGAGTATGTGCTGCCATGCGTAAGTGTCGCCAGGATGACTTGCGAGCTGGAAGAGGCTGCGCAGTGTGCGATTCATCGGATTATCGGACACGATGGAGATCTCGGACCCGCCCATCACGGGTACATCTGTGGCTTTACGAAGCTCGGCGACGAGTGAATTCACGGTTTTGTTTCCCTGCACTAGGATCGCACAGGAGATGCCGCGCCGGACGGGATCGATCTCGGAGAGGATGCCGGCGACCAATGGGGCGATGTTATCCTTGCTACGATCCCCGTTCGTGCTGGAATAGAGGTAATAGGTAATCCCTTCGTATTTTTCGCCCGGCTTCGAAACGAGGTGATCGTTCCAGCGCCATTGCTCGACTGTTGCAGAGGGCAAGAGAGAAGTGAGGACGGATCGGTCTCCGAAGACTTGATTGACTGGGGTGATCACGTCATGGCCGGAGCGCCAAGACACGTCGAGAGGGCGCTGGTGAATGATTTCGCGATGGGCATTGTAACGTCTGGTAATCTCGCTCAAGAGTCGCGTGTCCCCGCCGCGGAAAGCATAGATGGCCTGTTTCAGATCGCCGACCTGGAAGAGTGAACGGGTGCCAGAGGTGTCCTGGATCACCTCGTCGATCAGATTCTCGATCACTCGCCACTGCAGCATGTTCGTGTCTTGGAATTCGTCGAGTAGCCAGTGATCATATCGGGCATCAAGGCGGTAATCGATGCGCAAGCGAGCATCATCATCCGAATTTTGAGAAAACCTAGCCTTCGTGCTGTGAACATCGCGTCCAGAGAGGAGGAATTGCACGTCTTGGAAAGTAAGTCGCCCGTGCCGACGCACTAGATCGCCGTAGTCATCCTCGTATCGCTGCAGGAGCGAGCGTATGCCCTGGGTGCGGGCGAGTTTTTTCTTCAGCTCTCCGCCGATCATCCACTGAAAAATTCGTCGTAGCGGATCGCAGACGTTTGGTCCCAGTTCCTGTTCGGTTCGGTTGAACTTCAAAGTGATCGAGCCATTCATCAGGTCGGACCACAGAGGCAGGACTTTTTCGGCCACATACTTGATTTTTCCTCCCATGGGATAGCCGGGATTGTAGTCTGCGATTTCGTTGATAAATAAGTTCCAATCGTCCCATTTAACCTTCCCCCCGGATGCTTCTGTGGCTTCCAATGCACGACGCAGATGTGTCGTCTCCGCTTTTGGATCGATCTCGTGTCTCAGCCATTCGCAGCCATCCGGCCAGATGACTTCCGCATCACCCCATTGCTCTGGCTCCGGAGCCATCAGGTAGAGTTCGTGTAGCTCCTCGATAAATTCATTCAGCGAAGAAGAGAGACTGGCTTCCTCCTTACCCATCACCGCGAGGCGAAAGGCTTCGAGAAAGGCAGTCTGATCAAAGCTGCCTTGTCCTCGCCCGTCTGTTCGGCGAGAAAATACGGCCTCGATAACCTCTGCTCGTGCCGTCGCTGTGGCGAAGTTATCCATCGTGATATAATCCGAGCTCAGTCCGAATTCAGACGGAAAGGCTCCGAGCAGACGGGCGAAGAAGCCATCGAGCGTACCGAGAAATATCTGTGGCATTCGTGAAATGAAAACGCGCAGCAGATGGGTGTATTCTTGCGGTGTCAGACTGGCCAAAATTCCGGCTAAAGGGTCAGATTTATCCGAACTCAGCACCGCCGCCTCCTTTGGATCGATCGCAGCTCGGGCGAGCTTTTTCAATATGGCAGTGAAGAACTCGCCCGCCGCTTTCACGGTGAAGGTCGCCGCTAGGATGCGCTCGGGAGCGACCTCCTGCCCGCTCTTCCACTGAAGCGCCATCAGGGCGATGTAGCGATTGGTGAGCTGCCAAGTTTTTCCTGAACCAGCCGAGGCAAGAATCATCTCATGCCGGAGAATCGGAAGGGAAGTCGATGAACTGGATGAATCAGACATGACAAACGGATTGCTGAAATCAAGTGGGAAGAGTGAAAAAAGAGAGGAGGAACGGCGATTCCTAGGGGATCGAGGGAGTATTGAGGCTCGATGAGTCGATCGCTTCGGAGGCCGAAGGAAACAGGAGATCTGAAAAGTTGTCCCACTCCGGAGCCTTCGTGGCAGGAGGCCAGAAAATTCCGTCGCGAATGGATTGAACGACGCCTTCAGCACAAATCTGAGCGGAAGTCAGCAGGGAGGAATCCAAGTCCGTCCACAGATCGATTCCCACGGCTTCGACTGCCTTTCCGATCAGTCCGTATCCGGCAGTGATCGGGGTGTTCGGAAAACGCTGCCCGAGCGCCAGACAATAGAGCGGCACCTGTAAGTCTATCCAGCGACTGAGGTTCCCTTCCTTGGCCTCAGCGAGCATCCAGGCAGGAAGGCTCTCCGGAGTCTGTCCGCGAGGAATTCCACTGAGATGCGCTTTTTGGATCGCATCTTTTTTGGTTCCGTCGAAGGAGGAAGTTTTGAAATCGAGCACTCGCAAGCCGTTTTCCGGATGGCGTTCGATTCGATCCACTCGTCCGTGAATCGCCATTCCGCCGATCTGCCAAGGCCAGTTCGAGCCGCCGATTCTGTCCTCGGTGGAGACGATCTGCCAGCCCTTCTTGCGTTCCTCCGCTTCGATTTGCGCCCAATAGCTGAGTCTGCGCCGAGCGGATTCTCGCTGGATGAACAGGGGAGTCGAAAGTTGGGTTCCATACTTGCGAGTAAACCATCGGTCGAGGGCATCGCAGAGGGCTGTAGTGATCTCTCCCACATCCTCAGACTGAGCAAGTGCGCCATTGCGTCCGAATTCGTTCAGAGCCTCGTGGATCGCAGTGCCGAAATCCGCTGCATTCAGTTCGCCGTTTCGTGCTTCGACTGGTTCCATTCCGAGTCCTCGTTTCAGATAATAGCGAAAGGGACAGAAGAGATAGCTTTTAAAATCCGTGACCGAAATGCTCTGGTAGATCCGGTGATCTGGCGGTGGCAACTGAGGTTTGAGTTGCCACGCGACCGTTCTGGCCAGCGGTGAGCTGCTAGGCTGCGTCGCCTCAAATAAGCTCAGCGTTCGTCCTGCTAGTTGATCATCCGGACATTGGAAGAGCAGCCGCGATGGGCGCATGGGGACGCTCTCGGTATCGTGCTGGGCCACCAGTAGATCGAGTCGCCCGTGCTCTCGTCTAGTTTCCACCAGAACGGTGAGGAGATAAGCATCGCGGGCGTAGCGAGATGCGTTGTCCAATACCCCGAGATGTGTGCGAGCAGAATTCGGGAGATAGGCGTGTCCGACCACGGATTCTGGCACCACTTGATCGTTCATCCCGGCGACGATCAGGTGTGGAGCGTCCTCCCAGAGCAATTCCAACCAGCCGGAAAGCAGAACAGAGTCGGGATGGCGATCCGGATAGATATGCTGTTCACCAAAGGCGGAAAGCAGCAGTTTCACGCGGTCTCGCAGATTGAGAGGATCATGAAAAGCCCCAGAGACAGCCGTGAGATCAGCTTCCAGAGCATAGAGAGTGTCGGCAAAAGTGCTGAGAACAGCAGTTTCCTGATCGTGAGGGGAAAATCGACGGTCGGCATACACTGCGATGAGAAAATCGCGAAGCTCTTCCATCAGATTTCCTCTTCTCATCCGTGCGACGAGTGAGCGCGCTCCTCTCAGCACTGCGGTAAGCGCGGCCTGTCTCTCTTCCAGTCCCAGTCGATGAAATCCGGACTGTGTTTCGGCCTGTGATCCAGACTTCGACAATTCGTTCAGAATCGTCACCGCATCGGATAGGTCCTGCGGTAAGTGATCGGAGGCGAATTCATCAGCTGCCACTAGGAGAATTTCACTGCGCAGAGATGTCGCTCCGCTGATGGACGCCAGTGCCTGTCCGACACCGGGGCACCGAAGCATCTGAGCCAGCGTCGCAAAGCGCTCGCCTGAGATCAGTTTACTCAGCAGGGAGAGCAGGTGATAAATTCCCTCGTGAGAAAGCTGTCGTCCCGCAGGGTCGTAGCTGTGCAGGCCTGCTGTGACGAGGCGGCGTTCGATTGAAGGCAGCAGCTTGGGATTTGGTATCCCGATAGCCGCGAAGGCCGCCATTGCAGCGGGATCTGGATGGATCGATAGCAGCTCATGACAGCGATCCGCCAAGTCCTGGGGATGAGCACAGGAGCGCAGAGTGTTTTCTACATCGCTGAATCGAATTTCACGCTGTTGCCAGTGATCGGGAATTGGGCGTCCGAAGTCGTCGAAAACACTCGACTCGGAGTCTGGTGCGGCGATCACGATCTCCAAGGTACAATGATTAGCTTGCCGAACGAGTGATTCACAGGCTAGGGGGCGCAGATCGGGAACTCCGACGACGACGATGCGACGAATTCCGTCCGGTAGAACCCCTTGACGAGCGGCCGCCAGAGCGGCTCGTCCTCGGTCGATGAGTCCATTTTCGCGAATCAGAGCGACCGCGGCATCCTCGAGGCGGGCGAGTTCTCGCCAGCGCATGGGTTCCATCTCCGAGCGTGCGAGACGGTGCGCCGCTTCAGAAAAATCGAGACCAGACTCGATCAGTAGCGAGCGGACGGCCAGCAGACTGGTCGCGTTCGTGAGCGCCCAGTCGAGATTCTGCTCGACTGGACTCACGGGAAAAAGCTGAGGGTAGGTAGTGAGATCGATTCGCAGCAGTAGCGCGCTCCAGAGCAAGCGCTCGATCCGAGACGATGCGATTTTCTCCTGCTTTTTGTCACTACCTTCGACGCGAAACCATCGAGGTGAAAACAGTGCATCGGGAGTCAGAACCAAAGGCGGCAGAGCTGCCGTCCCGCGTTCCGCCGCTAGCAGGGCCAATCCCTCGCGCAGGCGACGACTCGCCTGCCGCGTCGGCACGATCACCAAGACATCTTCTAAATCCAGAGGGCCGTCTCCGCTCCAACCCTGCGAGAGAAAAGCGACTGCTGATTCACATAGCGAGCGGTTCCAGCCGACAAAATGACGCGATGGCGAAGACATGTTGTCAGGATGTGTCGAGAAAGGGGAGGATTCCAGCGATTTCTCATGATCGCTTTCTCTATCTCTATTGTCAGAGTGTGTTCTAGAGATTGTCCTACACCCATCGCGTCGGGCTGAAAGAGCGCAACTCAGGAAGCCTTCTCACCTCTCCACTGCTGCAATCATTTTCTGCGCCAGATCGGCGAAGGCAGCAGACACGGGATTCGTCGCAGGGTCGAGTGAGGCGACAGGCACGCCTTTGTCCGCACCGTCGCGAGTGGGGATATCGAGCGGAATCTGCGCCAGCAGAGGAATGCCCATTTTCTCCGCCTCGGCGACTCCGCCACCTTCGCCGAAGATGAAATAGCGGGTGCCGTGATCGCATTCGAACCAGGCCATATTTTCCACCAGTCCTGTGATGGGAACATTCACCTTCTTGAACATCGACATCGCCTTGCGAGCATCGATCAGGGCGACTTCCTGCGGTGTGGTGACGATGACGCTCCCGTTCACCGCTACGGTCTGGGTGATGGTCAACTGAATGTCCCCCGTGCCAGGTGGCAGGTCCAAGACGAGATAGTCGAGATCGCCCCAGAGACATTGACGCAGAAATTGCTGCGTATAGCGCGTCGCCAATGGGCCGCGGACGATCACGGGAGAATCTTCTGTGAGCAGGAAGCCCATGGAAATCGCCTTAATTCCGTGTGCCTCGATGGGAATGATCTCGTTTTTATCCGTCGCCATCGGCTGTTCGTCTTCAGCTCCCAACATCAGAGCGACGCTAGGGCCGTAGAGGTCGCAGTCGCACAAGCCGACCTTTGCCCCGGTGCGCTGGAGTGCTACCGCTAGATTGATCGCGACGGTCGATTTGCCGACTCCGCCTTTTCCACTGGCGACGACGATAATCTTCTTCACGCCGGGGATGCTGCTCTGCGCCGAGCCGGGATTCGCCGCAGCTGTATGAGAGGGCGGATCCTTCAGGTCAAAGTCGATGGTGATTTTTCCGATTCCCTCCAGAGTCTGAAGCGCTTCTTCGATTCCGCGATGGATCGCCTGAGGAATGGAGGGTTCTCGAGTCGCCAAGCTGATGAGCACGCTCACGTCGTTGCTCTGGATCATGATCCCCTTCACGATGCCGAAGGAGAGGATATTTCGACTAAAACCGGGATAGTGGACTGTCTTGAGCCTTTCCCGAACGATTTCTTCAGTAATCATAGCTTTCTTTTCGATAGGGCATCGCGGAGAGAAGTCCAGCGCGGAGACGGGAAAATGAGAACAATTGAGGGTGAAAAGTGGCGAGAGAAGACGTGCGCTCCCTACTCTGCGATATCCTCGTCGTCTGAGCTGAGTTTCGGGATCAGCCCGACGGTTTCTTCTGCCTGCCAGATCGCCTGCGATGGGATGAGGGGCGGGGCGGGGAGCGGTTTTCCCAATTGAGGATGGCAGTTGGA
>JBDHQE010000002.1:0-49132 GCA_039806885.1 Verrucomicrobiales bacterium | reverse complement strand
GCTCGATAATTCTGCTGATGAACACTTTGACCGCAGTAGAACTTTGTGCCGGTGCAGGCGGGCAAGCACTTGGCCTAGAACAGGCCGGATTCCAGCATGCTGCACTAGTTGAAATCGATCCTCATTGCTGCGACACATTGAGAGTCAATAGGAAAAATTGGAATGTCATTCACCAAGATCTGAGGGTGTTCGATGGTCGTCCATACAGGGGCACCGATTTACTTGCGGGAGGTCTGCCCTGTCCGCCCTTTTCCGTGGCCGGTAAGCAACTCGGCGATGCCGACGAGCGGAATCTATTTCCAGAAGGAATCCGATTAGTCAAGGAGATACGCCCAAGAGCAGTGATGATCGAGAACGTCCGAGGTATTTTAGATGCCGCCTTTGAAGATTATCGCCAGTATATTTCTGGTGAAATTGCGGCACTGGGATACCGGACGGACTGGAGATTACTGAATGCGTCAGATTACGGGGTGCCTCAGCTTCGCCCCCGTGTAGTATTTATGGCTTTACGCAAGGATGTGAAGAGTGGTTTTCCATGGCCAGCACCCTCTCTATTCCCGGCTCCTACGGTTGGCGATGCTTTGTACGATTTGCTCGCGTCGAACGGTTGGAGGATGGCTCAGGATTGGCGCAACCGCGCCAATGTCGTTGCGCCGACTATCGTAGGCGGATCGAAGAAGCACGGTGGGCCAGACTTAGGGCCGACACGCGCAAAACGCGCATGGGCATCGCTTGGTATCGATGGAATGGGTATTGCCAATGAACCACCGGATAGAGATTTTGTTGGGATGCCACGCCTCACGGCGAGAATGGTAGCCCGTATTCAAGGTTTCCCAGATGATTGGGAGTTCACAGGCAAAAAGACAGCGGCCTATCGTCAGATTGGCAATGCGTTTCCACCCCCGGTGGCGGCGGCTGTAGCCACCGGAATTTTTCAATCACTGCAAGCTTCATCACTCGCAAACCTTGCAACTGCTTAACAAATTATGGGAGCAAGAGACAATTTGAGAGCGCACTTTCTCACTAACCTCGGGAAGGTCATGGACTCTAATGAATTGAGGGAGATTGCCGGAGGAATTACAGAGTGGGCAAGAAGAGTTCGAGAGCTTCGGACGGAAGAAGGGTATCAGATATTGACACATAATGACCGAGACGAATTGAAGCCAGGTCAGTATTTATTGCTAGACCCTGCGCCAAAGCCAGCCTTTGAACGTGCAATATCCAAAGAGACCCGCGCTGTCGTGTTGGATCGCAATGGATTTACATGTCAGATGTGTGGAGCCGTCGCTGGCGAGCCACACCCAGAAGACCCATCTCGTCGCACTCGGTTGCATATTGGTCATATTATCGACAAGTCAGTTGGAGGTTCTGATGATCCAAGTAATCTACGTGCGATATGCTCTATCTGCAACGAAGGCGCTTCCAACGTGACATTACAGCGCCCCAAGTCAGACAAGCTACTCATTCAAATTAGACGTGCGCCCTCGGGAGACCAACTAGAAGTTATGCGATGGCTCATATCCAAGTTTCCACGACAAGCATCTGATATCGTAGCCTCAACCCAAAAATAACAGAAGTCCCTACAGTAATGGGCGTAGCAAATCCGTAGCAAACCGGAGACTCTGACTGCGCCCGTCGATTTCAAGGGACAGGCTATTTATAATTTAGGATGTTGAACACAGAAGCCTAGTGAAGGAGTTACCGGCTGTCGCAGTAGTTCAGCGAATGACACGCGAGCTCGAAACACGCTGCACTCTGCACAGGCAGGAAGCCTGCGAATGCCATCCCTGGGACCGCTGACGTCCTCGTCGGCAACCTCAACTACAGATGGCGTCAGCCAGGAAAGCAGTTTGATAGGCTCTTGGATGGTGACAACACGCGAAGAGGAAGTAGACTTCACCCGACTTTTACCTTGCCCTGAAATCCCATGAGCTGTCTCGGTGTTCATTTCTCCTTATCAGAAGAAGAAGTCCAGAAGCTGAAATCCTTTGGCGACGACGGCGACCGCCTCGACCATCTCCAGTGCGAGATCGAAGAGAAGTATTTCGAGCAGCACGAAGACCGCATCGCTCAGTCCGACAAGGCGTGGGATGCCATGCATCGCTCACTCAGCGATGGCGATCTGTCCTATACGACAGGTCCCTATCCGCTCCGTCTCGCCGTTATTGGCGGCGATCCGATTTATGCGGAGGACGATTATATCATGTCGCTGAAGACTCCGACAGAAGTGAAGGAGGTCGCGAAGGCTATGGCCGCTATCACGAAAGAAGATTTCCGAGAGAAGTATGCTGCGATGGATGCCGAGGAGTATGAGTGTCCGAAGAACGACGAAGATTTCGAGTATACTTGGGAACTGGCTCACAGGTGTCGTGGTTTTCTATCAGAAGGCTGCGGCGGATGGGCGCTGGGTTCTTTTTACCGCTGACCAATGAAGAAGTGGCCGAATCCAATTGAGCACTTGAATAGTGGATTTCAGGAGGGAGGCGAGCGGAAGTCGGAATAACCATCAATCTCTCGGCCAATCCCGATTGTCGCGGGGTCTGCGGGAACAGTTCGGGAGAAATCGCCGTCTTCACTGTCGCTTGGGAGCGACCCGATTCCTTCCGCAAGGTCGTCAGTCATATCGATAGTTTTACGAACATCCGAGGAGGAAATGTCTATCCTGCCCTAATTCGAAAAACTCCGCTCAAGCCTCTGCGCGTCTTCTTGCAGGACGGGAAAAATGATCTAGACAACGAGCATGAAAACTGGCCCCTGTCGAACCTACAGATGGAGGCAGCGCTGAAATTCGCACACTATGATTACAAATTTGTGATGGGCGAAGGAAAACACAGCGGACGCCACGGCGGATCGATCTTTCCCGATACCATACGCTGGCTCTGGCGTGATTGGAAATCGCTCAATTCATGAGCATGATTTGCTCACACGACTCAACGCTCACACGACTCAGCGCTCACACTCGCGCAGGCGAGCTAAGTGCTTCGCCAACAGATCGAACTCTAGATTGACTCTCGATCCAGCCTGCACGGCCCGGAGAGTTGTCTGAGAATGCGTATGCGGGATGATCCAGATCGTGAAGGAGGCATCGTGCAGTTCGGCAACGGTTAGACTGATCCCATCGACGCAGATGGATCCCTTATGAACGATGAGATGAGCGAACTCCTGCGGCAACGCGATTTCGAATCGATGATCTTGCCCGACTTTCTCATAGGCGATCACCTCCGCACAGATATCGACATGTCCTTGAACGAAGTGCCCACTCAACCGGTCTCCGATGCGCAGAGCGCGTTCAAGATTGACGGGCGAACCAACCCGCAGATCGCCTAGATTCGTCAACCGCAGCGTCTCGTGCAGCAGATCGAATCGCATCCAGCCATTCCCCTTCTCCACCACTGTCAGACAGACTCCGTTGTTAGCAACGCTCTCGCCGAGAACCACCTCGTCGGCGAATTCCGCTGCGACTCGGAGTCTGGCTCCAGTTTCCACCAGTTCCAGTTCTACGAGTTCGCCACAAGCTTCCACGATTCCGGTAAACATAGAAGAGACCCTAGCGCGAAATCCCGATTCTCACCACGGTATTTTTCTTCTCGCAATTCGGCGGACTTCATCCCATCATTCTACAAGTGGGCGTGACAATCGCCTTCCTTTGATTCCCCCCGATAACGTTCACAATAGCGTTCACATCATGTCTGATTTCATATTTTCAGAAAATTTTCCTCTGGGCCAAAATCCGACCCGGCAGTTCTATGAACGTTTCATGAAGGATTACGTGCACAAGCTGAACAACCTAGCTGGTGTCGTACAAGGATTTTCAGACATCCTCCTCCAAGATCTGGCCACAGCCTCAGACGATATCATCTCTCAGGTCAAATTGGTAAATGACACGGCCCGCAGTATGGCCAAACTGAATTCCATCGCTCTCGACGCTACGGTTGGCAAGCGGATCGAGCCTGCGAATGTGTCGCTCGATCAGTCGCTTCCCTACTGGAGGAGTAAATCCGAGGAAATCTGTGCGACTCACGGAATTCCTGTCACTCTGGAGGTTCGGTCCGCACTGCCGAATGCGGCTGTTGATACGGGACGGCTTGCCGAAATCTATTTTCCTCTCCTAGTGAATGCAGCCGAGTCAGCGGCTGACTTTTCTCAGAGCGCCGTCGCAGTGGATCTCTTTCCGCCTGGTGCCACTAGCTCCAGCGGCTGCATAGATATCTACATCCAGAACCGAAGCGTTCAGTTCACGGAAGAACAGCTTCGCTCCTGCTTTATCCCCTTCGTATCCTCCAAATCTTCAGAGCATTTCGGCTTGGGGCTATCGTCCGCCGCTCTCGTAGCGAACGATCTGGGAATGCGGATCGGTCTTCGCTGGAAGGATGAGATGATGATGACCTGGCTTACCGTTCCCGTGGCGGGTGCCTGATGAATTCACTCTTTCATCGCAACTCTGAGAACTCTCGAAAGCACTGAAAAATCGCTCGCAGAGTCACTATATCTGACTTTATTGCCGCATTCTTTGTTTTTGCGAAGCCATCGATCAGCACAATCCGGAAGAATGTGAAAAAAGAAAGGATCAGTGGCATCTCGGAAGCAATGAGCTAAATTCTTTCCACCACCAGCCCCTGCGCATCTCCATGAAAAAAATCGAAGCGATCATAAAACCTTTTAAACTCGAAGAGGTGAAAGAAGCCCTCACCGAGCTAGGGATCCACGGAATGACGGTGAGCGAGGTTAAGGGGTTCGGTCGTCAAAAAGGGCACACAGAGATTTATCGCGGGTCGGAATACACGGTGGACTTCCTGCCTAAGGTAAAGCTGGAGATCGTGGTGGAGGATGTTGATGCAGACAAGATTGTCAACACCATCGTGGAGGCAGCATCGACGAACAAAATCGGTGATGGAAAGGTATTCGTCTCCTCCATCGAAGATGCGGTTCGGATCCGAACCGGGGAACGCGGTAGTGCAGCGATTACCGTTCCAGTAGAGGTGGAAAAGCTGGGGTAAGGTCCAGAAGTAACGCCTATTTCACCTCGCCCCTCGCATAGCGAAGATGCTAGGGCGCACAGATACCCACTTCAGGAACGAGAAGTGGGTTTTTCGTTCCCTGCGGAAGCGGTAATTCAGTGTATCGAAGTGGCTTACGGAATCGAGTAGCGCCTCAGATACGGCACCAGTGCATCTGGCACTTTCACGCTACCATCGGGCTGTTGGTAGGTTTCCAACAGGGCGACATACAGCCTAGGCAGCGCAGTTCCCGATCCGTTTAGGGTATGGCAAAAGCGATTATTGCCCTCCGCATCTTTAAAGCGTAGTCGCATCCGACGCGCCTGATAATCGACGAAATTGGAACAGCTCGACACTTCGAGATAAGCTCCATGTCCCGGTGCCCACACTTCGATGTCATACGTCTTGGCCGAACTAAATCCGAGATCTCCCGTGCACAATTCGATGGTGCGATAGTGGAGTCCCAAGCGCTGTAGAACCGCTTCCGCCTCGGTCAGCAGGAGTTCCAGTTGCGCAAAGGATTCATCCGGATGGACGATATTCACCAGTTCCACCTTGTCGAACTGGTGCATGCGAATCAGTCCGCGGCTCTCGCGACCAGCGGAACCGGCCTCGCGGCGAAAGCAGGGAGTGTAGGCCGTAACTTTCTTCGGTAGATCAGACTCCTTCAGAATCGTTTCTCGAAAGAGATTCGTCACCGGAACCTCTGCGGTCGGTGCGAGGAAAAAGGCGTTTTCCTCCAAGCCGTACATGTCCTCCTCGAACTTCGGAAGCTGACCAGTACCGATCATGCAATCACGCTGGATCACGTAGGGAGGGGAAACTTCCTGATAGCCGTGAAATTCTGTATGCAAATCGAGCATGAACTGAATCAGCGCTCTTTCCAGACGTGCTCCGGGACCGGTGAAGACAACGAAACCGCCGCCGCTGACCCGCGCACCTGCTTCGAAGTCGAACAGGCCCAGATTCGATCCGATCTCGACATGATCCTTCGGCTGGAATGAGAACTCTGGCTTCTCACCCCATGAATGCACAAGCGGATTCGCCGTCTCATCTTCACCGATAGGACACGCCTCATGTGGCAAATTCGGAATCTGTAGGAGAAGGCGAGTCTGCGCTTCATCCGCAGCCGTCGCGTTTTCATTGATCGCCTTAATTCTCTCGCCGATTCCGCGCACTTCGGTCTCCAGATCGCCCGTATCCTTCCCCTCACGGCGCAATGCACCGATTTCCTTAGAGATTCGGTTCCGTTCGCTCTGGAGCCTCTGCATTTCCGTCTGTTCTGCGCGGCGGCGTTCGTCATACTCCAACACATCGTCGACGAGACGCCAAGCCTCGCCTCCTCGATTTCGGACACGGGCCTTGATTTCATCGGGATCCTCCCGGAGTAATCGAATGTCAAGCATAGTACGTGACTGTAGCGCTGCCTTGAAAACCGTCAACGCGCCATCCGCCTAAAGACGGGAAACGAAGGAAGAAATTCGTCGGATCTCTCGAAAAGCGATTAGTCCGAGAGAATCTCCGTCAGCACACGGCCATCGACATCTTTCATCTCCACCCCCAGCAGGGCGGCTATGGTGGGGGCGATGTCAGTACTGTTGATCTTATCTAGGAGCACTCCCGATTTGATCCCCGCTCCGAAGGCGACGAAGCTCGCTCCCATCAGCGGATGGAAGCCCGAATATCCATGAGTTCCACGAGGCTCATTACTGGTAGTCATGATCTCCTCTCCGTCATCCTTTCCAGAAAAGGCGTATCCATCAGCAGCGGAGAGCATCAGATCCGGCTCGTGCGGATTCTCAGAGGGCAATTTATGACCAAATCGAGCGAAGTCTTTCGGTTCGATCACGTCTTCGACTCCCTCCACCTGACGGAAGCGGGCGGCCAGTTGCGTAATGATTGCCTCACGATTCGCCTCATCCAGAACGTAGATGAAGCAACCGCCTCCCTGAGCTAGGGCATAAGCTTTCTGTTTCAATTTCAGTCCGTGTCCTTCGCGCATATTTTCCTGACGGAGAACGATGTTTGGCAGGATCGTCTTCGTGTAAGTGATGAATCCATGATCCGAGGCGACGACAAAGGTCGTCTGCTCTTTCAGTCCTGCTGCATCGACAGCCTCGACGATGTCGCGGACACAGCGGTCTGAGTCGTTGATAGCCCAGTAGGCTTCCTCCGTCTGGCGTCCCGTCGCGTGCTCCAGAGCGTCCGGGCTCATCAGATGGAGTGCGATCAGATTCGGCTGATGGGCGGCGACGAGGTGTTTCGCAATATTCGTATACATCCAGTCGCGCATCGGCTTGGCTGCGTTCCCGGCCTTGCACCACTCGTTTTGCTTCCAGTAGGGAATCGATTTTTCCTTCAGTTCTGCAAGAAGGCTCGGCGTGCTAGCTCCCTCAAAGATGGTCTGATCGAATACGTCGGGGACTGCCCAATTCCATGTCGGAGCATTCCGACTGGCGGGCCAACAAACTCCGGCGGTCGTCAATCCAGCCTCAAAGACTACGTCATACACCGTGGGCACTTTCACGATCTCTACCTTGTCAAAAATGGGATCCGGAATCAGTGGAAAAACTTTATTTTGAGCGCGATCATAGTAGTCATTGCCGATCACCCCGTGTCTGCCTGCCTCGACTCCGGTGATCAAAGTCGTGTGACTCGTCCAAGTCATCGTCGGGAAAGGGGCTCTCACCCATTGAGCGCGAGCACCTTTTTCAGCCATCCCTCGGATCGTCGGCATGATCGCCTTGGGATCGTCATGATAATAGTGAGCCAGTCCATCGATACTGATCAAGATGACGTGGCGATCCTTCTTCGGTCCTGCATAGGATGGCCCGGTCGAAAGAAGGAGAAGTGTGGAGGTGATGGTAAAAAGAATGCGACGAGTCATGCGGTGAGTCTGACACACTCCACAGTCTCTTGGCAAGTACGTGATCTACTACATGATCTACAAAATTAGACACCGCTCAATCATCACTGCTGGGGAAATACTTTCCCGCGAAGCGCCCAAGACGGGTGGCGAAACTCGGACGAGGCCTGTGAGGATCTGAAGGAGGAGCGGTGAGACGCCCGATCAGTCGCACGGCAATCTCATCGAGAGAGCCGTATCCCTGCTGCTGCACCACATTGGACACCAGCGCAAGTAGCGGCCCACCGTAGGGCACGCGCCTGACGAGGAAACGGAGAACCGCCGGCAGAATCAGCGGGACGAGCACCGCTGCCTTCTCTGGAGGCAATCCGTATCGGGAGTGAACATCTGCTCCTACCTGCTCACTGGTTTCATCCAAAATTTCATCGAGCGTAGACTGCTGCGAGGCCCTCGTTTTCGAGACATCATCCTCCAGTTCACGATTCGGATGAAGTCGATCCATCACCGCGCTGGCGGCCAGCGGCAGGATTTTCTCCGCCTCTTCTCTCGGGATCTGCAGCTTGGCCGAAATCTTTGTGACGAGAACGTCTCCTTGTTCACGAATGAGTTGATCCACCAGAGTCATGTGCCGCTCAGATGAGCGCGATCACATTACGACTGAAACAGCGATGGGGCAAGCCTCGCCCACGAGGAACAAAATCCTTCCATTTTCGCAAGTCGTGATTGAATTTTGTCTTAAATCAGTGGAATCATCATGCCTCTGTCCACCCAATTACGCCGTGCAAATAGCCTGTTTAGACCTAGAGGGAGTTCTCGTCCCGGAAATTTGGATCAATGTCGCCCGCAAAACGGGAATCGATGCCCTGCTCGCGACTACCCGTGACATACCGGACTACGACGTACTCATGACTCAGCGTCTGCGGATTCTGAATGAGCACGGAATTAAAATCCAAGAGGTGCAGGAGGTGATCGGGACACTCACGCCACTCGATGGGGCGATCGATTTTCTGAATCGACTGAGGGAGGAATTTCAGGTGCTGATCCTCTCGGACACGTTTTATGACTTCGCTAAGCCGCTGATGCGTCAGCTCGGATGGCCCACTCTGCTTGGCCACACACTGGATATTAATTCCGAGGGAAGAATCACCGCCTATCGATTGCGAATGCCCGACCAGAAGCGCGAAGCAGTGAAACGGCTTCACGAGCTGAACTTCCGCGTAATCGCTGCCGGGGATTCCTACAACGACACATCCATGCTCTGCGAGGCTGATCGCGGAATCCTCTTCTGCCCGCCCCAGAACGTGATCGATGAGTTCCCGCAATTCCCTGTGGTAAGAGACTATGAAACTCTTTACTCCTCTTTCCTGGAGGCGCGAGCTGAACTCATCGCGCTATAAGAAGCAATAGCGATCTGGGAAGCGAGATGGTAGAAGTACGGTGTATTCATCCACATTCTCCTCAATTTCCCATGACCCTTTGTATCAGATTCATCAGCCTCATCGTCTCGTTCTTTCTTTTCAGTCCCCATGTCGCGACAGCAAAGGATTACAAAGGCGTGAAACTGATCGCCCACCGAGGTGCTGGGCATGAATTTGACGAAAATACGGTAGAGGGATGTCAGCAGAGTTATGCTCGCGGAATTCTCGGCTATGAACTCGACGTGCGACGAACTCGTGACGGTCATCTGGTGCTGATGCATGACGCTGATACGTCCCGTACCACCGACGGCAGTGGGCGAATCGAAGAATTAACTCTCGCTGAGATTCAAAAATTCCGATTAAAAAAAAGCGGCGTTCGCGTCCCGACTCTGGAGGAGCTCTGCCGCTTTTTTCAGGACAAGCCCGAGGTCTATCTGATGCTCGAAATGAAGACCTCCGAGAAAGCGACCTATCCCGACGAAGTCATCGAGCCCTATTGCCAACAGCTCTACGATACGGCGAAGAAACTCCTCCCTCCCGGCACCTACTGCTTTATTTCTTTTGATAAGCGAGCACTCGATGCGATGCACAAAATCGATTCTGAGAACTTCACCGGCTATCTCACCGCTACAGCACCCACTGAGAAAACGATCGCATCTGCGCTCGCTCTCGGGTGCAGAAGACTCTCTGTCCCGATCAAATCAACCACTCAGGAGATGGCGAATCAGATCAAAGCATCGGGTCTACAGCTCTCTCTCTGGCCGATCCGAACGGGCGAGGACGCCGATCACGCGGTAGCTTGGGGGGCCAGTATCATCTGTTCCGACATCCCAAGCGAGCTTCTGGAGCGAGGCAAGTAAGTGCCTAGATCCAGCAGTAGAACCTCATGGCTGAATGCCGCGGGCAGGCCTCAGATCTTGCGATCGATTGCGATTCTTTGATGTGTGATCGGTCTTCTTCTCCCTCTCGATTCTGGCTTCTGACCGGAATTCTGCTGATCGCGCTCAATCTGCGTCCGGCACTTTCCAGCATCGGTCCGCTCGTGGATGTGATTCAAGCAGATTTGGGACTCTCGTCCACGCTGATGGGAACGCTCACGACGCTGCCCCTTTTTGCCTTCGGTGTGATGTCCGTTTTGACTCCTATTCTGACTCGCCGCTTTGGCTCAGGATATACACTCTTGGGAGCGATGGCTCTTCTCACTGCGGGACTGCTGCTGCGTTCTGCTCCGGGAGTGATTTCGCTCTTTACTGGCACCTTGCTGTTCGGTATCGCCATTGCTGTCGGGAATGTGACGATCCCCGTCCTGACGAAAGATTACTTCGCCGAGAGTCGTGGACTCGTGACCGGTCTCTATTCCAGCTTGATGGCACTGGGAGCCGCAGTTGCTGCGGGTTTGAGCGTGCCGCTAGTGGCGGATCTGGGACTGAGCTGGCGACAATCTCTGGCCTCGTGGGCTGCGCTGTCGATCCTAGCCCTAGTGATTTGGGCACCTCAAGCACGAAAGATTTCCGGGAGGCGTCCTGAGAGATCGCTCATCCATGGACTGCGGGCGCTGTCGCGGAGCGCTCTGATGTGGCAACTCGCTCTCTTCATGGGCTTGCAATCGCTTTCGTTTTACGTCGTTCTCGCCTGGCTCCCAGCGATGCTTTCCTCAGCCGGCTACAGTCCTGTCTTCGCCGGTTGGATGCTCGCTGCATCGCAGGCGACCGGAGTCATCGGTTCCGTGATTATCCCCATCCTCGCAGGTCGCTCTCAAGATCAGCACGGGATTATGGCGGCACTGATGGTCATGGAATTAATTTCGCTCATTGGTCTGATGTTCATGACACCAGGATGGCTGATTCTGTGGGTCTGCTGCGTCGGGTTCGTGCTGGGTGCAACGTTCGGTCTAGCTCTGCTCATGATTATCTTACGAGCCTCCGATTCCGAGACCGCCACGCTGCTATCGGGACTGGTTCAGTCGATCGGCTATCTCGTCGCGGCGATCGGGCCACTTCTGATCGGGATGATCTATGACGCGACGCACCGCTGGAACGATGCCATTCTCGTCCTGATCGGAGTCGTTATTATCAAGCTAATCCTCGGCCTGAGTGCCGCACGAGATCGTGTCGTATAATGGCTGCCCCGGACTGGCCGCCCAGTCGCGTAATCGAAAAGTAAGACGCCGGATGGAAGCTGTTCAAGACTCCGCATCCGGCGCTTACCAGAACAATACAAACACAGATCGTGCGATCACGAGGTCTTACCAATCTCTGTCGCCTTCGGGACTTCGATCAGGGAACCTGATTTCACGTCAAAAATGTAGCCGTACACGGCGATATCCTTGGGCACCAGCGGATGGTTCCGAATCCGAGTGACGTCCTCGATCACGCTTTCAGACAGATCAGAAAACTCCAGCCAGTTGAAGAATTTCCCCTCGTTGGAACCTCCACCGGGCTGACCGGTATTTTTCCAGCCGTTCTCGTCGATCGTGGCAGCGTTCAGATTTTCTGACAAGAGGCGATTCAGGATATCGCCGGTGAAAGTCAGCATGCCGCAGTCAACGTGGTGCACCACGAACCATTCACGGGTGCCCAGCAGCTTATACGAGATGACGAGCGAGCGGATGGCGTCGTCACTGGCCCGCCCCCCTGCATTGCGAATCACATGAGCATCGCCTTCCGCGAATCCGGCAAACTTCGCCGGATCGAGGCGGGCGTCCATGCAGGTGAGAATCGCGAAGTGGCGTCCGGGAGGCATGGGCAGAGATGCTTTGTCACCGAAATTTGCGGCATACTGCGCGTTCGCAGCGAGAACTTCTTTCAGAATTTGACTCATAGAATGCAGAATAGATGATATTGAATTAATATTATGGCACGCGACTTAATCAAGTATTTTTCAATTGAAAAATCCGCCTACAACAGATCAACGCGATTTTGGGGCAATTCGTGATCTCTCTCGATTAGCGAGTCACTTCGAAAAGATTGCTATAGTCGTCTGTCCAAAGGATGGAACGAGGCGTTTCCTCGTCCCAGGGCGTGATACGCTCAGACATGTGCAAGGCCTGAACAAAGGGATCGCTCTCGTCACCCGGGGCGATGAGGACCCAGTCAGAATTGTAGGCGTAGTATTCCTCATCGTCGGGCGAGTGGTACACGCGAAAAGCGAAGCGTCCGAAGTCATCTGCCAGATTGCGCACAGGATCGGCGAGGTCGAGATGTAGATTGGAAATATGGATCGCTAGCACACCGTCAGGTTTGAGATGCTGGAAGTAGAGCGCAAAGGCTTCGCGAGTAAGCAGATGCACAGGAATTGAATCTCCGCTGAATGCATCGACGAAAAGTACATCGAACTGCTGAGAGCCTTCGGTCGCGAGTTCTTGCTCCAGCGTGATCCGAGCATCACCGAGGACGATTTTTTCCTCACCAGCACAGTCGGACAGGTAGGTGAAATACTTTCGGGCCAGATCCTCGACTTGCGAATTGATCTCATAGAACCGGAAGCGATCACCCGGCTCGGCATAAGCGGCGATGGTGCCCACCCCCAAGCCGATCACGCCGACGTGGATCGACCTCCGAGGAGACGCAGTCCGCGCCGGGAGACACTCGAATACCGTACCCACTCCACTTTCCTCGCTGTAATAAGTGGTCGCCAATCCAGGATCCTCTGGATACTGGCGTCCATGACTAATCCGACCATTCAGGAGAGCAACTTGTTCCCACTCGCCCTCGCCACTGCGATTGACTGTCAGGACTCCGTAAAAGCCTCGACGAATGTCCACCACCTTGCCGAGGGTGTCTCGTCGATGCATATCGAGAAAATAAATCATGGCGAACAGGACGCCCGCCCACACAAGTCCGCCGCTGAGCACTGGGAGTCGGCGGCGGGTTCGACGTAAATCCTTCCATAAGCGAAGACTGACTAAAAACGCGAGCAGTTCGAAAGCGACATGCAATTCCCAATAACCTCGGAAGATCATAGGGGCGATGAGGCTGACGAAGATGCCTCCGATGGCCCCGCCTAGGGAAATACAAAGATAAAATCCCGTCAAATAACGAGGCACCGGCTTCATCCGAACAATTTCACCGTGGCAGACCAAGCAGCAGAAAAACACCGCAGCACAGTAAACGCTGATCTGTCGAGCGAGCGGCCACTCGCTCCCCGCGAACTGCCGATTCATCAGCCAGATCGTGAGGCCGACGGCGATCACGGCACAGGGAATCACCACAGAACGCAGATACCAGCGCTCGTGATCGAAGGCGATGATAAAGGTCATCAGATAGAGCGCCAGCGGCAGCACCCAGAGAAAGGGGATGACGGCCACATCCTGAGACATCTGACTGGTGAGGGAGAGGAGCAGCATGGAGCCACAGGCGGAAAAGAGGATCCAGAGCAGTACGCTGCCAGAACGCGGGCGAGCGAGAGGCGCTTCAGCATCTGTCCTGACCCTTTCTGGGCTGCGATCTCTCGCTCGGCGCAGAAAAATCCCCGCGACTCCGAGCGCTAGAAATACATACCCAGCGAATGCAAAAGACCAACCCGTCGCCTGCTGATGGAGTTTCAGAAGTGGCTCGAAGAGAAAAGGATAGGTCAGAAGGCCTAACAGACTCCCTAGATTCGATACAGCGTAGAGGCGATAGGGAGAGTGCTCCGGTCGCGCCTCGGCGAACCAATGTTGCAACAGAGGCCCGGATGCAGAGAGCATCACGTAGGGTAGGCCCACAGATCGCGTGAGCAGCCAGAGGATGCCTATGATCGGATGAGTCGCCGCACTGATCGGTTTCCAAGCAGCCTCAGGAGTGATGGGCAGAAGGAGGAGCGATAGCAAGAGGAGTGCCGCATGGATTCCCACCTGCCAGCCCCGGCGCTCGCGCAGAAAAGTGACCAGAGCATGTGCATACGCATAGCCGATCAGCAGACCAGTCTGAAAGAAAAGCAGGCAGATCGTCCACACGCCCGGACTCCCGCCATACCACGGGAGAATATGACGAGCAATTACTGGCTGAATCTGGAAGAGAAGGAACGCACTAAGAAAGATCGCAAAGAGAAAGGGAGCCATGCCGACAGTTATGGAGAGGATTTTGTCCGAAATCTTCAGAAAAGTCGCGCAAAACCTTCACTGTCCCGGCGAATCGATCCTACACCAGACCTCACCGTTCTGTAGAAAAACGAAATTCTGTCGTCTGGCGATAAGTCTGTCCCGGCCTGAGCAGGCTGAGCGGAAATTCCGGATGATTCGGCGTATCGGGATAGAACTGCGTCTCGAAGCAAATGCCACCCCAGCGGGGAAAGGGATCGCCTTTCAGAAAGTTCCCACTGTAGATCTGCACTCCCGGCAGAGTCGTCGCCACTTCGAGCACTCGACCCGATTCTGGATCACTCAGTCGGGCAAAGGACTTCGGTAGTCGAGACTCTTTCGGAATGAGGAAGCAATGGTCATATCCACCGACAGAGATTTCACGAATCTCAAGTCCCAGAGTTTTTTCTCTGCGGAAATCGAAGGGAGTGTTGGCGACATCCACGATCTCGCCTGTCGGAATCATTCGTGAATCGAGCGCGAGAACCTGCGGACAACTCAGACGCAGCCGATGCTCCAGTATTTCACCTCTTCCAGCGAGATTAAAATACACATGATTCGTCAGATTCAGATGCGTGGGCTGATCCGTCGAACCAGTGTATTCGAGGCGGAGGACGTTCTCCTCGCTCAGCGAGTAGCGCACGGAGACATCGACTCGCCCGGGATAGCCCTCGTGCCCGTCTGGACTCATGAGATGGAAAGTCACACTGTTCGTCGCGCCATCTGCCTCACCCTTCCACAACTGCCGATGAAACCCCGTCTTGCCTCCGTGACTGTGAATCCCATTCGAGTTCACGCTTTCGAGATCATAGCGTCGTCCATCGATAGAAAAGCCCCCACCATCGATCCGGTTCGCAAATCGTCCGATCACGGAGCCGAATACTCCACCTGCCAGAGCTTCGTCGAGCGTGCGATATGACAGGGTCACGTCCGCTATTCGACCCTCTTTGTCCACCGTCTCCACAGAGACCAATAGTGCCCCATATTCCGCGAGCATCACACGCGTTTTGTCAGCGTTATTTAAAGTGAAAATCTTCACTTCACGACCATCCGGGAGCTTTCCCCATACTCCCGTTTCCACTGGCGAAGCAAACGCCACATGTCCATAGGAAAAAACAGCGATCACGAAGAGGCTTGCACTGCGAACGAATTGCACGAGATTTTGCACATGGCGAAGCTGTCTTTTTCGTGTCTCCGAGTCAATCCAGCGTTTTTCTTTTTTACGTTTCTCCTCGCAGCCGACTTCAGTTTCTCCGCCGACTGGCCGCGCTTCCGAGGTCCGAATTTCGATGGGATCTCCACAGAGTCGGGACTGCGGACTTCCGGGGAGGCAAAACAGCTCTGGTCTGCGGAACTGGGCTTGGGATACAGCTCTCCAGTAATCGGCTCGGGTCATGTCATTATTTCAGGACATGGAAAGAAGGATAAAAACGATGCACTCTACTGCTTCGACGAGTCCACAGGGCAGGTCAAATGGGTTCACAACTACGAGCAAGGACTGGGGAATCTGTATTTCCAAGGCGGAACCACTGGATCGGCGACCATCGACGGAGGACAGGTTTACTTTTTCTCACGAGAGGGCGATCTCTTCTGCCTAGAACTGCAAAGCGGAAAGGAAATTTGGCACAAGCAACTGGCAAAGGATCTCGGGTATGAAAAACCCACTTGGGGATTCGCTGGATCGCCGCTGGTGTGGGGAGACAGACTTTTCATCAACGCCGGAGCTGGGGGGCTTTGTCTCAACAAGGCCGACGGATCAGTCGTGTGGAAATCCGCCAATGAAGCCGCCGGATACTCCTCTCCCTATCCAGTCACCATTGGGGATGCCCGCTTTCTCCTTTTTTCCAATAAGCGAGCCTATGTCTGCGTCGACGCGGGCAGCGGCGCCCAACAGTGGGAAATGAAATGGATGACGCGTTTCGGAGTCAATGCACCCGACCCCATTGCCTTCAATGGCACGGTTTTTCTTTCGACCGGTTACGGGAAAGGCGCCATCCTCCTGAAATGGGCGGGACAAGGAACCCCGGAAAAAGTCTGGCAAAATCGTGACATGCAGACACAGATGAACTCCTGTGTGCTGATCGACGGCTACCTCTACGGAATCAGCGGGAATGAAAGCCAAGACGGCACAGGCCTGCGCTGTGTCGAATACGCCACGGGTGCGGTCAAGTGGACCGATCCGTCCATCGCCCACGGAGCCGCCGTCGCAGTGCAGGGGAATCTGCTGGTCGTGACGGAAGACGGTGAACTACAGGTCGCCCCAGTTTCCCCCATCGCCTATCGCCCGACCTTCCGGCAGAAGGTAATCGACGCCAAGGTCTGGACAGTGCCAGTCTATGCCAATGGTCGCGTCTATTGTCGGAATTCCGCCGGGCGCATGGTCGTGCTCGACATGAAAAGCGGAGGATGAACGCCATGCACTACGATTCCCGATTCCCCTTCCGTGTGCGCCTCCTGAGCGAGGTCACAGCCTTCCTGATCATCTTTTCCCCCTCGCTACGCGCAGAGGGACCGACCGTTCCCCCGCCTCCGGCACCGGCTCTGCCAGTGAATGCGCAGACTGGTGCAGCCGCAGTTGACGATGCCGAAGACGAGAGTCTCTCCCGATATCTTCGGCACGTCACCGTGGAGACCGTGGAAGGTGGAAAGACGCGATCCCGAGATGCTCTCCAGACGGCCATTACACGCTTTGAGAAAAACGGGACTTTCGTCGATCTCGTCGCCGTGGTGCATTTCGCCGATGCCGCCTACTATGCCGATCTCAACAAGCGTCTCGCATCCTACGACGCCGTGCTCTACGAGATGGTCGGCGGTCCGGCGGTGACAGCTCCGGCAGCCAGCGATCCCTCGGCGGGTGTAGATAAGCGCCAGTGGCGCAACATGGCAGCAGCGTTCTTGGGCCTTGAGGACCAATTGACAGGAATCGACTACAGCGCGAGAAACTTCGTCCACGCTGACTTTGACCAAGAGAAGCTCCAAGCTCTGCTGGGCAATCAGGGCGAAATTCTCGCCAATCTCCTCACTCGACTCGCCTCCATTCCCGCACCTGAGCTGCGCGATGGCAAACTGCCCGGTGGTGCCGCCATGCCATCGCAGGAGCAACTGCTGAACTCCCTGCTTTCGGGGGACCGTGAATCGCTGAAGAAAATGGTCGCTCCTCTACTGGGCGAAGCCGAGCGCATGGTCAAACACTTCGAGGGAACGGACGGAACTCCCCTAGTGGCAGGAAGGAATGCGGTCGCGATGGATAAACTCGCGGAACTACGGCTTTCGAACGACGGCGGGGCCTATGCGATCTTCTACGGAGCTGGACACATGCCAGACTTTGAGCGTCGTCTGCTCGAAGAGGGCTTCACGAAGGGCGATCCCATCTGGCTGGACGCCTGGACCATTGGCGACCCCGCAGCAACTGGCTCGGCGAGTTCGCCGCTCGAAACGGCACTGGGAGTTTTCTCGAAGAATCCCGATCTGGAAAAAGGAATCCGAGCCGTCGGAAAAATTCTCGAAGCCCTGCAGGAGCTTTCGGGAGAAAAGCAGCCGTAAATCAGAGACAGAAAAAGGCCCTCGGCACAGAATGCGGGAGGGCAATCCTCTCTTTTCCTCGTTTGCTCTATCTGTCTCATCAGCCCCATCTGCTCCTTCCTGACTTTATCGCGCATCTTGTCAGACTGGTGAAGCAGATCAAGCAGTGCCTCTGCATTACATTCAACCCCGTTCGATCTCGTCTCGATATGAACAAACTCACCCTTCTCGTGTTATCTCTTTCGGTGAGTGCCTCTGCGGCTCCGCTGGTCGAATACGACTTCTCTGTCCTCACCGGAGACCGCATCGCGTGGACGGCGGGAACTAGGGCGGAAGTAGCCACCTGGAAGAACGATCCTCGCAGGGGCAAGACCTATCTCTTGAATGGAAAAACCGAAGCAAAAGCTGTCTCCGGAGTCATCCCCGGCGACCTCAGTCCTGTAGGAGTTGACCTGAAATATGCGACTTCTACGGCAGAGGGCGGGGATCCAGAGCACAATCTCAATCTGAGCGGCTGGCTGCCCGTAGGCAAAAAAAATGCTGCATCTATCACATTTCCCCTAAGTGCCGCGCCGAACTCCCGAGTGCTGATCACATCTGTCACTTTCTCCGGCTGGCGCAATGGCAAGGGAGCACCTGATTCCATCCGAATCGAATACAGTCTAGACGGAGGCTCTCACTGGACCATATACGATCAGCCGCAGCTTCGATTGAAAAAGGGGGCTGGGACGAATGCCTCCAACATCTTTCGACAGGACTTGAGCTTGGAAGACGGGCGATCCATTGTCTTTCGGCTCATCATTGACCGCGATAAAGAAGGCACCCCTCTCGGAAACTGGCATCTCACCGGACTCTTGATCGACGGTTCCGTCAGTGCTCCGCTCGCCGCCGCACCGACGATCATGATCTCGCCCGAAACCGCCCTGATCGATGCTGGTCAAAAAATTAGCGTGACTGCCGATCCGCCGGAGACTCGACTCTTCTATACTCTCGATGGATCGCTTCCCGATGAATCATCCCCCGCTTACACTGGACCGATCACGCTCGAAAAATCGACCTCCCTGCGCGTGATTGGAATCCAGAAAGGTGCCAGGACTGCCGAGAAGAATCATCACTTCGCCCTACGGCAGCCTCTGGGGCAGTCGAATCTGCTCGTGATCACCGCCCCCGGCATCGGTCATGGAGATCTCCAGTGTCAGGGAAATGTTAACATCGCCACTCCAGCACTCGACTCGCTCGCCTATGACGGAATTCGCTTCACCCAATTCACGACCACAGGATCGGGCGACACCGCCTCCCAGTACGCCCTGCTGACCGGACGCGTCGCGGCTCGATCCGAGATCACGGACTCACTCGTCGCCGCAGATGGTACCGGATGGAAAGCTGAGGAGTGGACCTTAGCGGAAATGCTGCGTGCCAGCGGCCATAGGACGGCCTTTATCGGACAGTGGCTCCTCGGGGCGGCCACAGGCAGTCATCCGCTGGATCAGGGATTCGATCATTTTTATGGACTACTTGCGGATCTCTCACTCCATCCGGCTCTGTGCGATGACAGAAAAGTAGTGTCTGAAACGCCTGATCCCGACAAGCTACTCCCTCAGCTCACGGCTCAGGCTCGCACCTTTCTGGAGAAAAATGCAGATTCACCCTTTGCGATCATGTATCAGATTCCCCATCTGAATGCCTCCGGTCAGTCGCTCGCCGGACCTCACGGAAATCGGGTAGAAGCAGTGGATGCGACGGTGAAAAGTCTCCTCGAAACACTGGACCAGCTCAAGCTGAGCAATCGAACTCTAGTCCTCTTTCTTTCTACCAGCAGCGCGAGCCGAAGTCCCGACAAAGACGGCGGATCGAACGGCCTCCTCCGCGACGGAGCGGGAACGACTTGGGAAGGCGGGCTGCGCGGGCCGTTGATCGCTCGACTTCCGGGGACACTACCTGCCGGGCAGATGAATCTGGCGACCGTTTGGATCCCCGATTTGATGCCCACCCTGGCAACACTATTTGACTCCGACCTCTCACCCGAGGGACAGATCATCGACGGAACCCCACGCCCCGATATCCTCACAGGCACGACGACACGGACGCCTGCGGATGCCCGTGCCTTCGGCTTGCGACGAGAGGACGGAAAGTGGTCTGTCACCACCGTCCGAGAGGGGGCTTGGAAACTCCATCGCTCCGTGACCACGACCGATCCCGACAACAATCGATCGACACAAGCAGGGCAGCTATTCAACCTCGACAACGACCCCGAGGAACACATTGATCGAGCTCCGTTCGCATCGGCTCGGGTGCAGTTGCTGCGAGAGATTGCCGACCAGTTTACGAAGTCACTGGAGAGCACCAAGAAATAATCATCCGATCCTGAATCGCCTCATCTGACCGAACTCTCGATTTGAGAACCATGAAAACAGGCTCCTTTTTACGAATTCTAGCGGTGGCTCTCGCCCTTCCCATCGCTGCACTTCAGGCTCGCCCAGTAATGGAGAAACCGAACTTCATCGTGATTCTACTCGATGATGCCGGATATGCCAATTTTTCACATTCTGGGCACCCCACCATCGAAACTCCCAACATTTCAAAAATGGCAGAAGATGGGATGAATTTCACCAATTACTACTCTGCGGCAGCGGCGTGCAGCGCCTCTCGCTATGGACTGCTGACCGGACGCCATCCCCTGCGATCTGGATTCCCCTGGGTCATTCCGCCATCCTTTCCTCGCTTTATTCATGCAAAGGAAATCACCATCGCCAATATTCTGCGCGATACCGGATACGCTACCGCGATCTTCGGCAAATGGCATGTGGGGACTCCGAATGAGGCGAATCACTTCGATCATAACGCCTTTCCGCTCGCGCACGGATTCAATTTCTGGCTAGGCACCAATGTATCTCACGATTATCTCGACTCAAAACTAATACGCAGCGATCCCGAGGGATTCGATCCGATCAATGGCTATCGCACCCTCGCCGTCGATCTGGGGCTGGATCACGATTGGAAAGTTCTGAAAACACTGACTCGACGCTATCAGGACGCGGCGGTCGATTTTATCAAAGCGAACGCCAGTTCACCGTTCTTCGCCTACATCCCGCTGAATTTCCCCCATCTCCAGCTCGCTGCTTCCGATGGATCACTTCACACATCGGCTGCGGGGTTGCTGGGGGACACGATGACAGACATCGACACTCTCGTCGGAACACTCCGGAGGACGCTGGAGGAAAAAGGAATCGCTGAAAACACTCTCATTGTGTTCACTTCTGACAACGGACAATGGATACGCTTCCAGGATACGGCGAGCCATCCTCGCTACATGGAAGCCCGCCTCCTCGTCGGCAGCGCTCGCCCATTCCGCGACGGAAAAGGATCGACCTGGGAAGGGGGACAGCGCGAACCAGGAATCTGGTGTTGGCCAGGAACCATTCCTGCCCGCAGCACAAACCGTCACCCTGCCTCAAATCTCGATATTCTGCCGACTCTTACGACACTGGCCGGAGGCGTGTTACCAACGGACCGAAGTATCGACGGGCGCAATATCGCTCCTTATCTGAACCCCTCTCACTTCGATGGGGAAGTCCCCGAGTTCACCTTTTTCTACGAAGGTCATACCACGACGACAAACGCCGTGCGCAAAGGACCGTGGAAGTTGCACATCGCGCTTTATTCCCAGCTCGGGATCAACTACGGATACGCACCCGATAGTAATACTCGCCAGGTTTTGGAAAATCCTCTGCTCTTCAATTTGGAACTCGATCCCTCTGAGCGGCATAACGTAGCGGCTGAGCATCCCGAGATCGTGAAGGAGCTGAGGACAGCGATTGAGAACTTCGAAGCCACCGCCAAGAAAGAAGGAAGCTTCTGGGATGAAAAGTGAATGAACGCTGACAGAAATCCGTTTTGACTTATGATGCCATCATGCGTTCCGGTTTTATTTCGAATTGGGTGATAGGTGCAGCCTTTACTTGCATCGTACTTCTGGCACTTTCACCGCTTTTTCTCAAGGGATGGTCGATGCTCATGGCTTTGACCTTTCTGTGTTTCCCAGGGTATCTCTTGCATCAATGCGAAGAGCATGCACGGGATCGCTTTCGGCTCTTTTTCAATAAAACCATCGGCAGCGGACGCGAGATTCTCTCACCTCTGTTCATTTTTTTGGTCAACGTCCCCATCGTATGGGGAGTGATCATTCTATCCCTATATGGCGCAGTGTTTTTCAGTCCCGGCTGGTCGTTGATTGCCGCGTATCTCGTTCTCATCAACGGGCTGACACATCTTGGCCACGCGCTGATTTTCAGAACTTATAATCCTGGCCTTGTTACCGCTCTTGTTCTATTTCTGCCGCTCGGGAGCTTTATGCTTTATACTCTACACAGTGCTGGCGAAGGCACTTGGGCCAACCATGCGATCGGACTCTCCACTTCTTTAGCGATTCACGCGGCCATCCTGATGCACGTGCAACAGAAGCTCAAGCGACTGAACCGAAAGTCGCAGTAAATAGGCGCAGCACGACTCTCAGAGAATCGAAAATAGCCGCTCTTCGCCTCTAAGAAATCGTGCGATCTCTCCCGAGGCCTCCAGTCGTCCGCGTCGTCGTTCCTCGTGCGTAGCCCCGCCCACATGGGGAGTAAGCACGACGTTCTCCATCGTGAACAAGGCCTCGTTCACCACTGGCTCAGCCTCGAACACGTCGAGGGCTGCTCCACCGAGGTGACCAGTTCGGAGTGCGTCCACCACAGCCGACTCATCCATGACCTTGCCTCGGGCGAGATTGAGAAGATACGCTCCCGATTTCATACGCGACAGGAAGGACTGATCAACCAAGTGAAAAGTCCGCTCAGTGAGCGGCACGAGAATAATGATCGCATCCGCCTCGCTCAAAAGTTGGTCAATCGGACGATAGCCGGGATGCGAGTGCGGCGTCAGTTTCGTATGAATCACCTGCATGCCAAAAGCCTTCGCCCGAAGCTCGACTCTCTGCCCGATACGACCGTATCCCAGGAGGCCTAGGGTCTTTCCACGCAACAGCATTCCCTCCCAGCGCAGAGGTTCTCGCCCTCGTTTCGGCCACTCGCCCGTGCGAATAAAACGATCTCCTTCGACCGTCCTACGTGTGACAGCCAGTAGCAGGCCCAGCGCATGGTCAGCAGTGGACTCGGCGAAGGCATCGGGAGTATGGCTGGCTGCGATTCCGAGCCGTCGCAATTCAGTCAAATCGAGATTGTCGATGCCCATCGCCGCATTCGCCACGATGCGCAAGGAAGTCGCCACTTCGAGCAGCTCTGCATCCACACGCAGATCGCCCTGGGAGAGAACGCCGACGCAATTCCCGATTTGATCCAGCACTTTTGCTCTGGGAACTGCACTCATCCCATAATCTGGCATAACGATTTCGGCCAGACCAGCCAATGGAGACAGATGCTCTAGGGGAACGTGAACCGTGACAAAAACTCGAGGCAGTGACATAGGAGAATCTTTCCTGTGGAAGCCGCACTTCGCAATCTCCATCGTCGCTCGTGAAACACCTTTACTCGAATGCGCTCCTTCGTTGAAGATTCGCTAATGCGGTGCGACCATGGGTGAAAAGAAGAATGGCTGCGACTCGGATCGTACAGGTGCTGATCGATGGGGCGACGAGCGATCTCGTTTTCAGTTACACAGTGCCCGAGGGCACCACGGTAACAGCGGGGCAGCGCGTGCGCGTGCCTCTGCGCAATCGCAAGGCGGTCGGCACTGTGATCTCGGTCGAGATGAAGGATACAGTGCCGTCTGCTTATCAATTGAAACCGATTCTGGGGGTGGTAGCAGAAGATGCCTTTCTGACTCCCGGCCTGATGAAGCTCGCCGCTTGGATCGCAGAGTTTTATCTCGCCCCTATCGAGACTGTGATTCGATCCATGATCCCCAAGCCTTCCCGAGGCGAAAAGGAGGAGCGGAAAACTGCTAAGTTCGTCGAATTAGCCAAGGGCATCGGGGAAGAGGTGATCGCTCAATTCAGCGCTCGCCAGGCTCGTCAGAAGGCGGCGGTGGAAATTCTTCTCAGCAGCAGTCCACTACTCCTGCGCGACCTCATCGAGGAGCACGGGATCCCCCGATCCTCCATCACCGCACTCGAACGAGCGAATCTCATCAAAGTCTTCGATCAAGTGGTCACTCGGGATCCGATGGAGCACATCGAATTCGTGCCTTCTGCACCTCTCCGTTTGAACGAGGAGCAAGCACTGGCGCTTGATCGAGTGTTGACGAGCGCCCATCAATGGCAATCAGGTGAAAAGGCTCGTCCTATCCTATTGCACGGAATTACGGGCAGTGGAAAGACAGAAGTCTATCTCCAAGCCATCCAGAAAATGGTCGAAGAGGGCAAGGGAGCCATCGTTCTAGTGCCGGAGATCGCATTGACCCCCCAAACGGCCGATCGCTTCAAGCAGAGATTTGCCCACATCAAAGAGAGCGTGGCGATCCTTCACAGCAATCTTTCCGAGCGGGAACGCCATGACGAGTGGCGAAAGGTGCTCGACCACAAAGCCCGAATCGTAATCGGAGCGAGGAGCGCCATTTTCTCCCCCATCCAGAATCTGGGACTGATCGTGGTAGATGAAGAACACGAAAATTCCTACAAGCAGGACACCGTTCCACGCTATCAGGCCCGAGATATAGCGGTCGTTCGAGGGCAGATCGAACAGTGTGCCGTCCTGCTGGCGAGCGCAACCCCATCGCTGGAGTCATGGCAGAATGCGCAGACGGGAAAATACGAGCTAGTCACGATGTCTTCGCGTGTCGATGATCGGAAACTCCCGCTCATTCGCCTGATCGACATGCGTGACGAGACTCGACGAAACCGATCCGGTCCGGCCATTCTTTCTCTGAAGCTGCGCACTGCGATGGAGCAGCGACTGGCCAGCGGACAGCAGATCATCCTGTTTCTCAATCGCCGGGGCTTCGCTCGCAGCATTCTCTGCCCGGAATGCGGCTACGTCGCCACCTGTCGGCATTGTAGCACGACGATGGTCCTACATCGCAAAGAAGACAAACTGATCTGCCACATCTGCGGTTTCGCCCAGTTGCCTCCGAAAGTCTGCCCGGAGTGTTCGAGTCGTGGCATTCTAACCTCGGGTTGGGGTACGGAACGAGCGGAGGACGTTCTGCGTCAGGTTTTCCCTCATGCGCGAATCTGCCGAGTGGATACGGACGTGATGCGTAGAAAGGATCAGCTTCGCGATACACTCAACGCCTTTCGCACCGGGAAGATCGACATTCTTCTGGGCACTCAAATGATCGCGAAGGGGCTCGATTTTCCCAACGTAACCCTGGTAGGTGTCCTGAACGCCGACGTGGGACTCCACATTCCAGATATCCGGGCGAGCGAGCGGACTTTTCAATTGCTCACTCAGGTGGCGGGACGAGCCGGGCGAGGCGAACTGGAAGGCGAGGTGGTGGTGCAAACCTTCACTCCGCATCATCCGGCGATCCAGTATGCCCGACATCACAACTTTCTCGGATTCGCGGAATACGAGTTGGGGTTGCGGCGGCATTTTGAGCATCCGCCCTTCAGCCACCTCGTCTTAATCACCTCGCGTTCCGTCCACGAAGAACGCGCCCGATTCTCCCTGAAAACTCTGCATTCTCGACTGGTGGAAGGACTGCCGGAAGGCGTCACCGTCAGCGATCCCCTGCCCTCTCCTCTGCTCAAATCACATGACCAATGGCGCTTCCAGGTCGTGCTAAAATCTAAGACGCCTCGTCCGATGATACGCTACATCCGAAGCGTACTGGCGAAACTGACCTTTCCCGGAGACGTGTTTGTAACGGTGGATGTGAATCCGTATTCGATGTCGTGAGAGATTCAGCCTATCCTTTCGGAATGCGACCTGTCTTTTCGCTTACTTATCAGCTCCTGGGGATCTTTGCGACAGCCTTGCTGTCACTGGCTTCAGACGATGCGGAGCCAGCGGCGCAACTGCGTCATGAAGGAACTCTAATCTTCCGGGACTCCTTCGATCGCGAGGAAAAAGGCAACGGAGCTACAGCTCTCGGGAACGGCTGGGAAAGCGCCACAGCGAACCGCGTGCCAAACATTCGCCAAGCTGATCTCGACGACGGAATCCTGAAGATTGACAGCGCTACTAAGGCCGCGGGACATGAGATTCACCTCCACCACGATGCAGGATTTACCGACGGTGGGGTCATCCTTCGCTTTCGCTTTCCGGGCGAACGTCCTGGAGAAGCGCTGCAGGTCGGCTTTGTAGATCGCACTCTAGCCAGTGTTCACGCAGGCCACCTCTGCTACGCATTCCTGAAATCCACTGCGATCACACTGGCTGATTACAAAACAGGCGTGATGAATCTGGACATCCGTGCCCGTCGTCAGAAATTTCTAGATTCAAAAGAACCCCTACCTGATGAACTTGCCTCTCTCCTGCGCAGTCGCCAGCACACGACCCCCTGGCGCCCTGACGCTGAATGGCACGAACTCACCCTGATGACACGTGGCGACGTAATGACTCTGTGGATCGACGGGCGATTCATTGCCTCCCAGCAATCTCCCGGCTTCGCACATCCGAATAAGCGCTGGTTTAGCATCCTCGCGCCCGCGACGATCTGGATCGATGATGTCGAAATCTATCGAATTAATCTGAAAAGCGATCCGCTTCCACTGCCACGCTAGTTTCTTCGGATAAGAAATTTACTGTGGATCAATGAGCTGTAGAGATCAAACTGTTAGATGGCATCGATCACTACGCTACCACACGCCCAACGCAAGGCGACGTGACTCGCTTGCCGAGAGTTCATCTCGTCACTTTCTTCGCGAGATTCCTGCATTTTCCGATTCTAATCACTTGCCGTAAGAGTCTGCTCGTCTAGGATAGACACATTCCGATCATGTCGATGTCCCTTCCTATCATGGAGAGAGCGGCAGCTCAGAAAGTGCTCTGCTGTCGAAGTCGATGAATTTCCTCACGATGGATCTTCTGAATCGGTTTCAAATCATTTATCTGTATGCAAGACTCCTCTTCCGATGGTCCTCGGAAATCCCGCAATCGCTCGTCTGGTTCTCCCGACGAATGGCGTCCCCGCTCACGAAATCGCCGTCGATCCGGTAAAGGACCGCAGAGCGATCAGGCTGATGGCACTCCGTCACGCCCATCCTCTGCGAAAGGGCGATCTACTTCGAAGTCAGCTCCAAGGGGAGCGTCATCTTCTCAGCCTCGCAGTAAGACGGCGACTCAGTCCGCGCCAAAGGAAACGTTTCTTCAGGCGGTAGTTCGGCTCGTCACTTTCGGGCGTGTCAAACCGGCTTCAAAGAAAGCGACGGGCCAGTCCGCAGAAAAGGCCTCACAAGCGAAGAGTGAAAAGAAAGATCGTAAAGAAGGCGCTAGATTGCAGATCGAGCCGAACAGTCCTCGCCTCTACGTCGGGAATCTCGCATACAGTGTGAAGAGTGAGGATCTGGAAATCCTGTTTTCCTCTTACGGAAATGTCGTGGAGGCAACGGTAATCACGCGAACCGGAACGGATCAGTCCAAGGGTTTCGGATTCGTCGAGATGAGCACACTTGCAGAGGCTAGGGCAGCAGCTGCAGCCCTGTACGATCACGAATTTCGCGAGCGAAAACTGCTGGTTACGGGTGCCAAGGAAGATGGACGATCTGAATCAGAGTCCACTTCGGCCAGTCGCGAGCCAAGATCATCGCGGCCTTCTCGAGAAACATCCAGCCGGGAGCCGAGAGAGAGGCGCGGGCGCAGGGAGCAAGGCGAAGGCGAAGGGCGGGAAAGAGGTGGCCAGCGAGAGCGCCGTAGTTCCCGATCACGAAGCGGCAGCGAAGGGGGCGATAAGGATTCCCGCAAAGTGCACCCGCGTCCGATTCCAGTCGTTGGAACTCCAAACCTGGAATTATCGAATCTCAATGTCCACGCTGAAGATGTCGAGATTTCAGTTCTGTTCGAAGGAATAGGGACGATCACGAGCCGCGCTGAGAGCGGCAGCGGCGAAGGTGGACATACTCGTAATTACCGGATCGAGATGGGGAGTGTGGAAGAGGCACAGAGAGCCGTGACCCTTCTGGATGGCAAGCATTTCATGGGGTATCGAATCACGGTGAAGGGTGAGTCAGTCGAGTGATTTTCTTCGGAAGGATCAGTCGCTCAGGTAACATTGGTTCATCAGGCGTCACCCTTCTTCCTTTATGTCGGCATCGTTCCGCTCCACTCTCATTTTCGACTTCGACGGGACGATCGCCGACACTATCAAAACGGGCATCGAGATCTACAATCTCATCGCCGCTGATTACGGGCTGAAAGCGGTGACGCTCCATGAGGCGAGGGAATGGCGAAATCTGAACACCCGTGCATTACTCAGTCATCTGGGAATCTCGCGCTTCGTAGCGATGAAGATCGTCATGCGCATCCGTCGGATGCTGCATGAGCAAATCGAAGAAGTCGTGCTGTTTCCTGGAATGAAGGATGCCATCCTAACGCTGAATCAGGAGGGTTTCCGGACAGCGATTCTCACGTCGAATTCTGTGGAAAATGTCCGGGCCGTTCTGCAACGCTGCGAGCTGTTGGATTACTTTTCTTTCATTGAGGCAGGCGTGAGTATTTTCGGCAAGTCACGCCGGATTCAGAGCGTATTGAAGCGATTGCGCATCGATCCGACACAGGTGATGTATGTCGGGGATGAGACACGCGACATCGAAGCAGCCCGAGATTCCCGCGTCAGCGGGATAGCGGTCTGCTGGGGAGCTAACGAACGTGAGGCTCTCGAAGCCGAAAAGCCGGATTATTGTATCGATGCTCCGGCGGAGCTGATGACATGCGCGCAAGACTTTGCGGATCGCCTCGCTCTCAGGAAAGAGTAATGCTCCGGAACTCAAAGAGACGGGAGGCCGGGAGGACGCTCTGAGAGACGTGGGAATTCCTGCTGCTCATACGGTGTCTTTGCTTCGTCTTCACTCATTCCGCCCACCAGAGTGACACCGCCTGCACCATCTGATTTCAGCTCAGGCCGGTTTTCTCCTTTCGAATAGAGAATACGCTGCTGCACGGGTTCCCCATCGATATTGAGCACTGTGTACTTGTATGAATTCGGTCCTGTCATGTGGAGCACATGAAGCTGATTCTGTCGATCAAGTGCATGTGATGGCTGTCGCACCGAGAGAAAGTCTCCGAGAGAATAGGTGCGAATAATCACACCTGAATCGCTGTCCTTGAGCCGAAAATACAAAGCACGGGCACGAGCACCGTGGTAGTACGTCATCAGCGCATACTCGCGGAATGCGCCCGCATCAGGATAACCCTGAGGGACTCCTACGATCTGACTCCACATCGGCTGGCCATCAACGATCTGCACCGTAACAGTTTTCGTTTCGAACACGCGGTTAATTTGAGGAAACTGCACTGTTGCTTTCACACGATATGTCCCCAGACCCGACAGTGGATAGCGACGATTGATCACCACCTTGTGCTTGTAGCTCTGTCCTGCAGTCAGCACGATCGGTCGCTCCTGTGTAGAACCGCGCACTGGTGAGACCAAGTGCCCCCCGGAGTCCGTGATCGTGAAGTCCAACCAGCTCATCCCTCCAGATTCTCCGAAGATCAGATCACGCCCAGCCATGTTCACAATCTGAAGCTCCCCCGTGATCGGCTCGTTCAGGAGATAGAGATTGCGATCCAACTTCAGATCAAGATTGATCTGCGCAAAAGCGGATCTCGTGATCGTGAGTAGGACTCCAATGAAAATAAGGATCTGTAGCCGCTTCATGAACCCCGCGCCTCGTCTCTTGAGTCAGCGAATCACTACTGTCGGAGCGAGATACAAGGCTCGCAATCAGAAACTTTTTAAAATATTTATCTATCTCAGAAATGGATAGGGTGCGCAGCGTGAGGTATCACAGGAGACTGATTCTAACCTAGGTTACTGCCCTTAAAGCAGCGAGCCCCGCACGAGAATGATATCACCATTTCCCGTCGGGGCTCGATTCGGTTCGAAGTCGAATATTGTTCGTTTTGAATTAGCCTCACTTGGCAGCTTTCTTTGCAGGAGCGGCTTTCTTTGCAGGAGCGGCTTTCTTTGCAGGAGCGGCTTTCTTTGCAGGAGCGGCTTTCTTCGCAGGAGCAGCTTTCTTCGCAGGAGCAGCTTTCTTCGCAGGAGCAGCTTTCTTCGCAGGGGCAGCTTTCTTCGCAGGAGCAGCTTTCTTCGCAGGAGCAGCTTTCTTCGCAGGAGCAGCCTTCTTCGCAGGAGTAGCTTTCTTCGCAGGAGCAGCTTTCTTCGCAGGAGCGGCTTTCTTCGCAGGAGCGGCTTTCTTCGCAGGGGCGGCTTTTTTGGTAGGTTTCGTTGGCATTGGATTCGCAGTTACTGAGTATTTTTCGTAGTGCTTCGTCAGCAAAATTCGTTGGGGAAAGAATTCAATCAGGGAGATGCTCCATTCCAAGTTCTAATGTCATGTACTCATGCGGAAGTGATAGACGATTGGAAGCGCTCTTCGATCTCTTCCTGCTCCGCTTTGGAAAGCCGCACCACACGATCTACCGGATGTCTGGTCAAAATGACTCCTTTTGCCGACCGCCCTTTAATCAGGGCACTGGCAAAGCGAAAGTCGATCTGGAAATTGCGCAACTTCAGATCAGACTTTAGATGAACTCTCACAACGATATTTGCCTCTTCCTCTGTGTCGTGCTCGGAAAGCCAGAGGACCCGTGTTCCGGGCGCTCCAGCCGTGAGGTCGTAGAGCTTGTCCCGAGTGATCCCTTCGACTCGAAATCTCTTGACCATGACCTTCCCTGCTCGCCCATTGCGATAGATCATGTTGTAAATCCTCGGTTCGTCGCGCTGGAAGACGGCGACATGAAGATTGTCATTTCCGATGAACACTTTCTCCGCGATCTTGACGACACGCATCGTTCCGTCGCGGGAGAAAGCGATGATGTCATCCATGCGCGAGCACTTGCAGACCGCCTCATCGCGCTTCAACCCCCAGCCTGCGAAGCCTTCTTTCCGATCCACATACAAGGTGTCGTTAGCGACCACGACCTGTTTCGCATCGACGCGGTCAAATGCTGAAAGCTTCGTCCGACGCTCTCGTCCTGCACCGTAACGAGCACGAAGACCTTCAAACCACTGAATCGTGTAGGCGGTCAGTTGTTTCAGGGAGCGTTTCGTTTCGGCGATCTGCTTCTCCAGATTCCGCAACAATTCATCCGCTTTGAATGCATCGTACTTCGAAATACGCTTGATTCGGATCTCAGTCAGACGTGCGACATCATCATCGGAAACTTCACGCCTCAACATGCGAAGAAAAGGCCTTAAACCAGTCCAAATTTCATTGAGGACGGCCTCCCAAGTTTCGCATTCTTCAATGCGACGATAGATGCGGTTTTCGATAAAGATTTTCTCCAGACTGGAAAAATGCCAACTTTCTTCCAGTTCGGCAAGCCTGATTTCCAATTCTTGTCCGAGAAGATCTCGTGTTCTCATGGCGCTATGCCGGAGGATCTCAGACACGCCTAAGAAGTGAGGCTTGTTTTCCTGAATCACGCAGGAGTTCGGTGAAATGCTGACCTCGCAATCCGTGAATGCATAGAGCGCTTGGATCGTCTGATCGGCATCGCATCCGGCGGAGAGGTGGACGCGGATTTCTACATTCTGCGCTGTGCAGTCCTCGATACGTGCGACGCGAACTTTGCTTTGTTCATTCGCTTTCAGAATCGAGTCGCAGACGCTTGATGCCGTGGTGCCATAGGGGATCTCGCGTATGACGAGCTCCTTAGCTTTCACCTTCTCGATTAGCGCACGAACCTTGATACGACCACCACGCAGGCCGTCGTTATATTCCGAAATATCGGCAATGCCACCCTGTGGAAAATCGGGATAGACTTCGAACGGTTCCTTCTTCAGCACCGCGATGCAGGCATCGATGAGCTCGATAAAATTGTGTGGCAAAATTTTACAGGCGAGTCCGACGGCGATTCCCTCGGCTCCATGTGCCAGCACTATCGGAAACTTGGCAGGCAGCGTGACAGGTTCCTGATTTCGTCCATCGTAGCTCGCTGTCCAAGCAGTCGTCTTCGAGTTGAAGAGGACCTCGTTTGCGAACTTCGAGAGTCTGACCTCGATGTAGCGCGGAGCAGCGGCAGAGTCTCCGGTGAGGATGTTGCCCCAGTTGCCCTGTGTATCCACCACCAGCTCCTTCTGCCCCATATTGACCAGAGCATCACCGATCGCCTGATCACCGTGCGGATGATACTGCATAGTGTGGCCGATGATGTTCGCCACCTTGTTGAAGCGCCCATCATCCTTTTCCTTCAGCGAATGCAGAATACGCCGCTGTACCGGCTTGAGCCCATCGTCAATGTGCGGGACCGCACGCTCGAGAATTACGTAGCTGGCGTAGTCGAGAAACCACTCGGAATACATTCCTTCTAGTGGTGTCTGCGGTTCTTCCATCATCGTGCTTTCTCAGAGTTGTTTTTCAGGCGGCTGCTGACTCGGAAATCTTTGTCTCCGCCTTGGGATCTTCCGGCGGGAGTTCGGATTCCACTCGGAGATTTTGTATAATAAAATCCTGCCGATTGGGAGTATTTTTTCCCATATAGAATTCGAGTAAATTCTGAACCGTTCGAGGCCTGGGAGGCATTTCTACCTGTGAGAGACGCATGTCATCGCCGATGAAAAGTCGGAACTCCTCGGGCGAGATTTCTCCCAATCCCTTGAAGCGGGTAATCTCGTGTCCCTTCACCTCGGCCAGTGCCTTCAGACGCTCTTCCTCCGTGTAGCAATAACGAGTTTCCTTCTTATTGCGAACGCGGAAAAGGGGGGTCTCCAAAATGTAGAGATGCCCCTCGCGAATCAGATCAGGAAAGAACTGGAGAAAGAAGGTGATGCTGAGTAGTCGAATGTGCATCCCATCGACATCGGCATCGGTCGCTAACACAATTTTGTTATAGCGAAGCCCTTCGAGCGATTCCTCGACTCCCAAGGCGGCTTGGAGGAGGCTGAATTCCTCATTTTGATACACGATCTTTCTCGTCATCCCGAAGGAATTCAGCGGCTTTCCACGCAAGGAAAATACCGCCTGTGTATCGACATTCCTCGACTTCGTAATCGAGCCACTCGCCGAATCACCTTCGGTAATGAATAGGGTCGAGTGATTGCGCTGCTTGTGCGAGGTATCATAATGAACCCGACAGTCACGAAGTTTTTTGTTGTGCAGCTTCGACTGTCGCGAACGCTCTTTGGCTAGCTTTTTAATGCCCTTGAGTTCCTTGCGCTCGTGCTCCGATCTCTGGATCTTTTCGCAAAGACTGTCGGCCACTTCTTTATTTCGATGCAGATAATTATCGAGTTGCTGACCGAGGAAGTTTCCGACGAAGGCGCGAACCGTTTCACCCTTCGGAGCCATGAGCGTGGATCCTAGCTTGGTTTTGGTCTGCGATTCGAAGACTGGGTCCTCCACGCGGACACTCACTGCCGCGATGATACCGGCGCGCACATCAGCGGATTCGAACTGTTTCTTGTAGTAGTTCCGCACCGTCGTCACCACCGCCTCACGGAACGCACTAAGATGAGTGCCACCCATCGTCGTATGCTGACCGTTAACGAAGCTATAATACTCCTCTCCCGATTGTTCAGTGTGAGTGAAGGCGACCTCTATATCGTGATCGATCAGATGCACGATGGGATAAAGCGGTGCCTCTTGCCCCGCCAGATTCTCCTCTAGCAGGTCGAGCAGGCCGTTCTTCGAGCGAAACTTCTGCCCGTTGAGTACGAGAGTCAGAGACGTATTGAGATAGGAGTAGTTACGCACCATCGCCTCGATGAATTCGAGGTTCCAGTGATACGATCCGAAAATGCCTCGATCCGGCACGAAAGTGACGAGAGTTCCGTTTACTTCACTGGTGGCGAGCTGCTTCCGCGTTTCATCCATCAGAATCCCTTCAGCAAACTCGACCGCCGCTGTCTTGCCATCCCGGAAAGACTGGAGTTCGAAGAAGGCCGACAGGAAGTTGACCGCCTTGATGCCAACGCCATTCAGGCCGACCGACTTCTTGAAAGCTTGGCTATCGTATTTTGCACCCGTATTAATGATCGCCGCGCAGTCTTTCACTTTCTTCAGCGGAATCCCACGACCATAGTCACGGACTCGGACTCGCCCTTCATCGATCTCTATCTCGATTTGTTTCCCATGGCCCATGACATGCTCATCGATCGAGTTATCGATGACTTCTTTCAACAGGACGTAGATCCCGTCGTCAGGAGAAGAGCCGTCACCCAATTTTCCGATATACATTCCCGGGCGGAGACGAATGTGTTCTCGGGGATCAAGCGAGCGAATATGCTCTTCAGTGTAATCAGATACCATTCAGAAATAATCAGGGATCAAACGCAGCAGAGTAATATTTAGGGACTCTTGAAACAATTCAACTCTGTAATTTCAAATAATCTTCTTATTATGAAGAAAAAATAACGGATGACATCGTCAAAATCTACACGGCAAGATCCTGCTGGAGCTTGATATAAACGCTACTGCGACATATCTCACAGCGTCCTCACAGTGACTGGATCATTCTTCTCCAGAGGGGATCAAGATGCAGTGTCGCTAGCTGCATCGCACGTTCAGCGTCGGGAGTGTTTACGAAGCTGTTCAGAGTTTCTTCTGTCGCGTAGATCATCGCGAGTTCTCGATTATTCATCTCGATAATATCGACACGAGCACGAACTACTGCGGGGCTGAAGCCGAATCGATCAAAAAGCGTCGGATCGAAGGGGTCGGAAGGATGGGAAAATGCAGTGAGTTTCTCGATGCGATTCGATGCGAGTGATCGCTGCAGGAGATTATTCCAGAAGTAGATATTACGCGGTGATTCGAAGCCGATGATTACCGAGAGTTCGCGGACTTTCCAATGAAGACATGGGGACAAGCTCCCAGCATATCGTTCTTCAGTCTGCGCAAGAGCTGTGTGTTGCGAACCGACTCTCCTGATAAAATTCCCGATTCGCGTCGTATCCATCGTGAGTGCCGAACTCGTCAGCAGTTCACTCTCTCGACGCTGAATGATCTCCGTGAATTCTGCACGCGACAGCGGCGGACGCGGAGGGGGCGAAACGGCCTCAACTAAGGGTGTCACTCCTGGAAAATTGCGCACGGAAACTTTATCTTTGGTTTCATTTCCTGAACTCCTAGGACTCTGACCTGGCCAGTCGGCAGAAGGTAAAGGAGCCTTGAATCCCATCGTCTCGGAGGCAGTTTCTACAGAGGAGGAAGAAGGTGCTGTGAATCCGGAGACATAGTCCGCAGGAGCCTCTGGAAACGGTGTGGCCGCTGATGGATCATCCGAGGGGAAAGGACGCTCATTTCGCTCGCTGATCACCGCTTTCCCGCTCCCGCGAATATCGTTGATGATCGAATCGATTCCGGTGAAGTCACCCTCCTCCACCCTCTCTACTTCATGGCCTACCGTCTGAGATTCGTGCGGAGCCGCAGTCTCTCCCATACGGTGCGAATCAGTCGTCTGAGTACGCGGGAGCGGAGGCGGCCCCGCAGGCCGTTCTCTGACGGTTCCTCCCGCCGGCTTCCGCCTCTCAGGATTCGAATCGATCTGCTTCACCCAGAGGACGCGAGCTTCTCGAAGCGCCCTTCGCGGAGAGAGCGGATAATCTCCTTCTTTCCATCGGTGCTTGCTGGCGACCTGTTGGATGAAACGCAAAGCCGTTTCATCCTGAATCGTGGTGGAACGCAGTCGGAATAATAACAACTCTTTCGCAGTCTCCGCATCGAGTGAGTGCAGACAAATTGTTTCGCTTTCCAAACGATCCTTGAGCGCCGACGGCAGATGAGCGGAGAAGGTAGATCGCCACAGGTCCTCGTTCACACTGAGCACAGTAGTGGATCGCGGCACGCTTTCGCGAATGCTATCGATGATTTCTGCCAGCGCTATCCCTGCTGAATCCGATTCAAAAAGGCTATCCAGTCCATCCACGGTCAGCAGAGCTGGCTGGTTGGTGGTGATGATGCGGAGCAGTTGTAGAAGTCTGTCCTTCACGTCACCGTCATAGCCGTCGCCCAGTCGTTGTAATTCCCCAGCGAGTCCTCGATTGAAATCAAGAAACAGGCGAGTCCAGAACACAACTTCAGCACTCTTTAGCCCCCAATGCCTATGAAAGGAAGCGGAGGCATCTTTTCCCATCTCATCCGCTCGCTTATCGAGCCACTGGAGCAGTTTCGGATCGGCATTCCGAGAAAGCAGGGATGCATACTCCATCCTGAGATGATGTGGATCGACAGGACATCCAGCGAGTAAGTGAGGCTGGCTATCTGCCGCATCGAAGATGAGCTGCGCCAGAAAGGCTCGTGAAACCTGCTCAAATAGGGAGAATTCAGACGCAGGGGATGAATCACAAAACTGCCTGATCAGAGCGCTGAGAGCCATCGACCAACTCACAGGGCGCAAGCGATCAAATGGTAACTGGAAAGTCGATATCCTTCCCGTCAGGCTGTCACGAAGTCGCGCCAAGAGATGACTCTTCCCATACCCCGCTTCGGGTGCCATCAGTCGAATGAGGCGTCCTTGCTTCAGATTCGCGTCTTCGGCTCGCCCGTAATAGCGCTCCGCCAGTGCCTGAATCCGACGAAAGGCCTCTGCATGCACGCCTGTCACTCCCGGCAGATTGTCAGGGCAATCCACAAAGGCGTCCTCGAAAAAGGGATTGATGGAGGATTCATCCATGGAGAGGGCACTCAATGAAATCTTAAAAGAGAAATTGCAGAAAAGATTCCAATAATTGTATAAAAAGAGTAAAATTGCAATATTTAATATTTACCAGAACTTAAAATAGAAAAGAAAATTCTCTGTGAAATAGTCTCGAACGTATGAGAAGTAGCAGTCCGTCTCGAACACTATGAATGTGGGTGGACTCTTTTCGATCATCGATTCATCCCCTCTCCAATGAAATCCATATCTCTCATCACTGCTGTCGCACTCCTCTCTTTGATCAGCGTCCTCATCTCCTGCGCTCCCGTTCGACGGGGTGCTACGATGGGCGGATCCATCGGTTCCGGAGCAGGTCGCGTGGTCGGAAAAGGTGGAGGAGCTGTCGTCGGAGGAGCTGTCGGAATTGTGAAGGGAGTCGGGGCTGCGACGAAATCAGCGGTTTCCGGGCACTGATCTCATCGCGGCTACACCCTCACTTACTCGCTCGTAATCCTTCCAGCGATTCAGCGATTCGATTGAGAATTCGGGGTTCGGTGGTCAGGCCATACACCGCTTCGAGATCAGCGATGGCTTGGGCCTTTTTACCCACGGCTGAGAATGCGACAGATCGAATCTGCCGCCCTTCTGCGGCCACCCAAAACGGCCATTGACTCATATCCTCATTTCCAAAGCGCTCGATGAGTTCTTTGGCTTGACGACGAGCGACTAAATTCGCCATCTCGGCAAGCTTGCGCTCCGCCTCCAAGGGAATGCGGGCGGCCAATGCATCTGCTGTTTCCAGATCTTTCAGTGAGCGAGCGGCAGCGGCGGCAGACTTCAGAGCGACAGACTTCTGAAGATCGCTCAGATTTTCAGCGGCATCAAGGAGTGCGACACTGGCGGCAAACATCTCCTCCTTCGGCCCTTTCATCGCCTCCGCTAAGGCTGTCGGAAAAATCTTCACCGTCGGATCGACCTCGAAGGTGTGCGAAAGACCCGAGTATAGATGGGCGAACTGCATCGGCTCGTGGAAGCTAGGCTTCCCGGTTGGGGAGAATGCAGAAAGTTCGGTGCCACTCTTCCGAACCCGCTGGCGACAAATGTTGAAATACCACGGGAGACTAGCAGATGGGGTACGGCCAACGATTTGATGCAGTGGATCATTCGTGTCCGTGGTCACGGGTAGTCGCATCTCGACCGTCCAGAATCCATCACCGATCTGCGTGGCGACTTCGGCCCCTGACCCCCAGCTATCCCAGGCCGCCTTGCTGGCTCCGCGATCAAAATCGACAACGACTCCGGCGGGATTCACCGCGATCTGATAGTACGAGTGAGAATCTGTCTGAATGAGAAACTCGACCAGATCGCCATACCAGATCGCTGGGTCTCCGGCTTTCTTTGTCGCAATGTTCGGCTGACTACCCGGACTTTCTTCGCAGTGGACGGCGAAGTAGAGATTGTTTTTGAGCCAACCCACCTTAAAACTGGTGCCAAAGGCTGGCTTTAGACCCGTTTGCACCTCTCGCAAGCGTCCGGCACTTCCGGGATTGAGCGTTTGCCAAAACGGCTCGTCAATTTTCCCGTCGATCACAATCCCCTCGGCATCGCCTACGAGACGAATCTGCGGCACGAGACCGCGCTTCTGCCCGAGAGCGACGCTTTTGTTGCGCAGGTCGCGCAGAAAATCATCAAAGTAACTCAATCGTATCCCCTCCGGACTCTGCGGAGCCACTTCCGCCTTTGCTGAATCAAAAAGGGCAAGAGCTTTGTCCACCTGGCCTTTGTCACTTTCCATTTCCGTCCAGTGGACTTCGCAGTGATCGAAAAAGCGCTTCATCGTGTCACTCGCGGGCCCGAACATCAATTGACAGTATTCATCGAGCAATTCGCCTGGATCCTGTTTCTGCCCACCCCAATACATCCGAGCGGTGAAATAATAGAGGAAGGAATTAAAGATCATGTCGCCCTTCGTGCCCTTGCTCGGAGTAATCCAGATTTCATCTCCCCGGGAACTGCCTTTCGTCTCGTTGATGCTCTTTCCTATGGTGCGGGCCATAAAGCTAGGCAGATACCAGCCACGGCTCGTCATCGGATAGTTCTCGAAAATCTGAATCGGGCGATCCGTCTTCGGTAACCAACTCTCTCGGAACGCTCGGACGGCGGGCTGTTTCGCGATACCAGACTTCGGATTATGTCCACCCACGATGACAACTTGGACATTCGGCTCGAGCTTCGCGATGTTCGTCGGAGGCGCGCTGTATTCGCCGTAGGCACAGCAGTATATCAGCTTTCCAGGGTAAGTCTTCGCGATCTCCTTTGCGATCCGATTGACGAAATCCCATACATAGTTTGATAGCGTGCCACGTTCCCCGCTTCGATCCGGCTCGTCTTTCCCCAGACAGAGCGGGCACTGACACGAAGAGATATAACCATCCGGCGGCATGACTGAAACTCCCTCGTAGTCATACACATCGAACTGAGCACGCACGCAGCGCAGCATCTCCTGAAACAGCTCCGGATTCGAATAACAGAATTGGTTATAAGACGATCCGGGGACAAAGCGACGCTCGCCTCCATACATCGCGAACCAGTCCGGATGCGCCTTGAAGACTTCCTCACGATTTAGCAGCGTCATCCCGTGAGCCGTGTTCATTCCGTAGGGGTAGCGCACGCCGAGCCTCATTCCCCACAGCGACCACTCATTGGGACCGTGGACGCTGAATTGTCGAATTTCGAAGTCTGGACGCACGGTTTCGTCCATCTTCGGCAGAGGAATCGACTTCATGGAGGGATAAAATTCGCCCAGCTCATCCGGCATCAGCCAGCGAACGCCCAGTTTGCGCAGGAAAAAATTGACTGCATTGAAACTGCCGCGCTCGTCATAGGCCCAGGATTCAAATGTCTCCCGCTGTCTCGGTTCTGGTGCTGCATCTGGCAGTCCGACGGTAGCGGGGAAACGACGACGATCCTTCCACATGGTCCAATTTGGCGCTCCCCAACGACCACCGCTAACCGCCTCCCATTCCCTCTGCAATTTTCCGCTCGCAATATCTCCATTGTGGCGCGGCCAAGGCTCACGAGGAACAAATTCCGTGTCATCGCCGATAAAAACCATCCAGCGATCTCCCGACACGATGCGACAGGCTCCGTATTTCAATCCATCTGCCGTGATCCCCAGCGCGTCCGTCCCAGGACTCCGCCCGACATAGAGACAGACCGCCTGACCGCTCGGAGCCGTGACGATGGGAAGATGTGCTCCTGTCATTTTCTCGACATAGCCTTGCAGATCTCCCGCCGCTAGGCGCGCCGTGCGAGGAAGTGATTCTGCAATGACGATCTCTGCTCTCGCTTGCCCATTTTCGACGATGAAATCCTCGCCCAGAGTCGGAAGCGATAATATCAGGAGGAAAATGGGAAAAATGCACTGTCTCATTGGATCGAGTGAGAAACTCCGATCAGTGTATAAAATGGCCTCTGGCAATGGAAGCAAATTCCACAAAGCTCCGTCTCTGGACAGGCACTTAAAAAACTCAGTCGAATTTCTTCTGAATGGGCGCAATCTTCTTCACATGAACTCGACTCTCCGATTCTCGTTCTCGCCTTTGAAAATTCTTTTGAGCTGCTCTTTCGCGTTTTTCATCACTCCTTCTCTCTCACACAGCGAGAATGTGAAGAACCCCGATCTATGGAAGATCGATCTCCGTGGCGGCAATCTTCTGCGCCCAGCCGGGCTCGATCTCACCCAGCCCGATGCCGAGTGGGTGAATCAGAGCATCGCGAAGATGGTATACGATGGCAGCGATCCCTCTTTCGGATTCTATCGCCTACACCTAAAGGATCTCCCGACGAAAGAGACGGCAAAAAAAGGAGAGACGACAAAGCACATCAGTGAAATCGTGAGCAAGCATGGCATTCCGGTGAAGGCAAATCGTAATTACCTGCTCTCCGCACTCGTCCGAACCGATTTCCCACGCAAAGACATGGAGGTAAACCTGTGCATGCGCTTTTTCGACGTCGATGGGCAGCGTGCAGGATCGCGCCAGCTCAAGGGACTACCGGAGAAAACGGAAGGGCCGGACGGCTGGCAGCGACTGGAATGGACGCTGACAGTGCCCGATGATCCGCGAATTCACGAGGGGCGGGCCTGCATCTCGCCAGGGTGGATTCACTTTGACACTCCGCCAGAACTGAGCTTCGCCGACTTCGCCTTCGTCGAGTTGCCCGCGAAGGCTCTCGTGCCAACGAAGCGTGGAGAAGGTGTGACCTTTCCCGGCAGCGTCGGCTCCCTGCCGATGAAAGTGGAATCAGCGACGAAAAAGGGTGGCGTCATCACAGTGGAAACGACAGGAGCGCGGTTCGAGTTCCACACGTCGAACGACACGGTGATCGCCTCCCAAAGGATCGAATTCCCTCGCAAGCTCGCCCAGTGGCAGACTTCGCTGCCGCTCGCGGGTCTTCGAATCGACCAACAAAATGCGGATGTCTGCGTGCTGTCGAACGAGCACCTGACCATAGGCGTGCAGGCGGACTCGATGGTCGCCTTCAATCCGCATCAGGAACAGGAGATGACGCTGACCAACCTCCTCGGCGGTGATTTCAACCGCTACGCCCGCGGCCATGTGTACAGCACCGACGATTTCGGCGGCATCACAGTCAATCCTTATTGCCCTCCCGGCACAGGCCGGACGCCGCGTTCGACCCTGCTCACCGAGGGGCTATCTTTCGTCCAGTTTGCAGAGCGCGATTACGAGCATCTCGGAGCGGCGCAACAGGGTTGGATGGCTCGCTGGACCCTGTCACCTGGCGAACTGCTCTGCACCAGCGTATTCCCTCCCCGCCCCTATCCCTGGGAGGAGTCTTTTCGCTCTGGCTGGAAGCTCGCTCACTCCGCCGCACCTCTCACTTACTTCGAGCAAAACATCCCCTTCGTCGATACTTGGATTCTCTGGGACTATATCCCGAAGATGTGGGGGCACAGTTACTCGGATGAATATGAACCCCGCAGCGAAGGCACCTTTCGAGCCGTGATGGAAAAAATCCACAGCCAGGGCCATCGCGCCATCCCCTACATGAGCGCCTACTGGACGCCGACTCGCGACGCAGACGTGTACATCGCGGGAGTTCGGAATTTCGCCCAGAAATATGGGATCGACGGCGTATACAGCGACGGACTGCCACCGGAGGACTGGATGCTGGCTTACCGAGAAATGCGAATGCTGCGCGATCTCTTTCCCGACGGCCCCATCTCCGTCCACGATAGCGTGCGACAGGCGAATCTAGACATCGCCCAGATCAAGCCCTTCCTCTACACCTATGCGAATTTCACCTACATGGCGGAGGGAATCGAGACGAAACAGGGAGCAAACTGGCAATATCCCCGCTACGTCACCTCCATGTTTCGCAAGACCAACAATCTCGGCGTGACCAAGGGTGACAAGTGGGAAGATGAAAAAGGCGAACTAATGAACGAACGGAAAAATCTAGTCGACCTGGTCTATAACGGACGCGACAACATCGGCTTCAACGTTCCCACCTACTACGCTGCGCTCCAGCAAATGCACGAGTTGTGGAAGGAAAAAGGCAGCGAGCCTTTCTTTTATGATCGCTACTACCTGCCGAAGGCGCAGGAAATCACCGGCTACCGCATCGGGCGAGCCGCCATGCCCATCGAGGAGCGCAGCGAGAAGGAGGGAAAGGTGACCATCTCCCTGAAATCGCTGACGCCGGGGGCCGTCATCCGCTACACGACCGACGGCACAGTGCCGGACGAGAACTCGGCGCTCTACGAGACACCCCTCTCCCTCGCTCCGGAGCTCGCCACACGACTTCGCACACGAGCCTTTGCCGAAAGTCTCGAACCTAGCGCCGTGAATCCGCTCCCCTGATGACGGAGACGAAATTTCGAAATTTTTACTCGCAAAGAGACCGGTTTTTCGCCTAGATAATCCAATGCCCCATTTTTCTTGGTCCATCGACGGTTCCATCATCGGCTTCTACCTGCTGGTGACGATGGCGGCTGGCGTGTGGCTGCGAAAGCGCGTCCGTCGTGTCGAAGATTTCCTCGTAGCCGGCCGCGAGATGAACCTACACCTAGGGATCGCTTCACTCGCCGCGACTGAGTTCGGCGTGATCACCTGCATGTATGCCGCGCAGGCGGGCTATACGCAGGGCTTTGCCGGAGCCTTTCCCGGTCTCTGTCAGGCAGGGGGAATGTTCTTCGTCGGCTGGACAGGTTTCTGTGTGAAGCGACTCCGAGACAAGGGCGTGATGACTCTGCCGGAACTCTTTGAAAATCGCTTCGGACAGCGCGTTCGCTGGCTTTCCGGTGTCGTGATCGTCATGGGCGGACTGCTCAACATGGGCGTCTTTCTCAAGATCGGTGGACAGTTTCTCGTTCTCGTGACTGGACTGGATCTCAGCTATCTAGTTCTCATCATGACCATCCTGCTCGGCTTGGTGGCCATCTACACCATGCTCGGCGGCATGCTCTCCGTGCTGGTCACCGACTTCCTCCAGTTCGTCGTGATGAGCGTTGGGCTACTCGTCGTCACCGTAATGGTGCTCGTGTATGTCGGTTGGGATCAGCTCGTCACCACAGTGGAAACCTATCACGGAACAGGAGGCTTTCTCCCCTTTGCAAACCCCCACACGGGCTGGGCTTTCGTCACCATGCAAATCCTGATGGGGATTTCTACCACGCTCACATGGCAGACCGTGATCTCGCGTCTGCTCTCCGCTAAGGATTCGAAGACAGGGCAGCAGGTCTTCACCCGCACGAGCTTCTTCTTCGTCTGCCGCTGGATCATTCCCGGCCTGTGGGGAATCGCAGCGCTGGCCATGCTGGGCTGGAAACCGCTCGACGCGCTCTCGGCTACAGATCGCGCCGCCTTACCTCAGGAAGTAGCTCAAAAGATCGAGGCTTCTCCCGTCGGAATCCCCTTGGATGGCCTGAGCTTAGAGGAGCAGGCGGCCATCCCTGCGAAGGTGAAGGCGAGCCTGAACGACACCTCGCTTAACGCCATGCCGAAATGGATGAGCACTTTTCTGCCGATTGGCTTGATGGGGCTGCTCCTCGCCGCCATGCTCGCCGCCGACATGTCCACGGATGCGAGCTACATGCTGAGCTGGGGCAGTGTGATCTACAACGACATCCTCGCCCCCTTCCGACGAAAACCCTGGCCCCACGCCCGGGCGATCCTCTGGAATCGCTGCATCATCGCCCTGATCGGCGTCTATCTCTTCGTCTTCGGGCTCTGGTATAATATGGAAGGCAATGTCTGGTCCTATCTGGCGCTGACCGGTTCCATCTATCTCTCCAGTATGAGTGCCCTGCTGATCGCCTGCTGCTACTGGCCCCGAGCCAACAACTGGGGAGCCTTTTCCGCCATCGTGTTGGGAGCGCTGGTCCCAGTCGTCCATCTTGTCATGGAGCAGTCGGACTCTCTGAAGCCCCTGCTGCACGGATTCAACAAGGATCATGCTGGGATCGCCGCCTTCGTTGCGTCAGCATTGGGCATGGTCATCGGATCACTGCTGAAGCCCAAGTCCTCCAGCGTCACCTCAACCCCCGCACAAGCATGATCGAGCACTGGTTTTGGTTCGGCATCACAGTTCTCGTTGTGGCTTGGTATTCCACCATCACTGTGTGGATCGCGATCCGTGGAGCCATGGATATTCGAGAAATGGTCGCCAATCTCGACGCGGAACAGGCGGCGGAGGAAGTGGATGAATCAGAGTGATTCGTTCCACAGGCTGCTGATCGTTTTTACCGCCCTGGTGGGGCTGTTGCAGGCTTTACATTGCCCAAGGCTTTCAGCACAGCAGGATCGGTTTCATTGAACAGGTGGATGCCATCCGCTCCGGCGGCGTACCATTTCGCCGCGCGTTCGCGATACTGTTCTAGGCTCATTTTCTGACGTTTCGGCAGAGTTGCCTTCCCTTCGGCTGCCGCTTTGTCCTCTTCCGGCGTCGTATCATGCCCCGCTAAGGTCGCTTCCTCCCCGAACAGCACCGCGCAGCCACTAGCCTTCGCCTTCTGAACAAAGGGAGAAATATCGAACTCATATCCACCCTTCCCGTATCCGGCTACCACCAGATAGTCGAGCAGCCCCGATTCTAACCATCGATCTACATCACAGCCGACACCCTTCGCGCCCTTCCAGTCGACCCTAGCGCTCAGACCGATATGTCGACCTTTTGCCTTCCCCACCTCGTCCAGCATCGAACGCACCTGAGTGACAAAGCCTGTCATCGTGCCGCCGATCAACTCCAGCCAGCGTGGATCATCCGCAGGCAACTGACGCGGATCTTCACCGTATTTCTCCTGAAAGGCCTTCACCAGCGGTTCTTCGTAGCCGAGAAACGGCGGATGACGCAGGAAGTCGAGATTGACTCCATCGATGTCTCGAGCCGCTACTTCACGCAGCAAATTCAATCGAAACTCCCGCACCTCGGGAAAGGCGTAGGATAGCTTGATCCTGTCCTCTCCCTTCTGCCCCCGCACCCGTAACTCCGGGTGCTCCCACCAGAAGCTACTGTTGAAAAAGCGCGATACGCTCTCTCCCATCCAGTTCGTATTGTAATCCCCATTCATTCGCAGCGAGGCGTAGCATTGCACCCCCGCATCGTGACAAGCATCGATCACCACTTTCAGCGTATCCACCCCCGCATCAGCGAGCTGCTGATAGGTCTCCGCTGCTTTTTGATCCCCGCGACGAGGAAACTCGGTCATCCCGGCACCGATCATCTCGTAGCTCTTCGAGGGAAAATTCACCCGACTGCCCGCCAACACGCACCACTCCAGCACCGCGACCTGTGTGTCCTCAAATCGAAGCATCGCATTGCGAAGGGATTCCTCCGACGAATAGCGCCCCGAATAAAACGCGCTAAAGCCGTCATCATTCGTGATGATCAGCTTCTCTCCATTGCGAGCGTGAGGCGGCTCTGCCGTGATCGCCGAGGAGCAGATGCAGGAGAGCAGGGCTGCAATCAGAAAGAATCCGCGTGTCATAGATGTCTGTCTTTACCAGAGATTCACACGGATGGGAAGCGAAAGTTTCCGGTCAAAAACTCCGCTCGTTCAGCGATTCAGCCATGCTCCCGCAGCAATGTGGCCGCCTGTTTCGCGAAGTAGGTCAGGATCATGTCAGCTCCGGCTCGTTTGATGCCTGTCAGGGATTCCATCATCACTTTCGTCTCATCGATCCATCCGTCCCGTGCGGCGGATTTGATCATCAGATATTCTCCACTGACCTGATACGCTGCCAGAGGCAGATCAAAGGTATCCCGCAGGGTGCGGATGATATCGAGATAGGGTCCGGCGGGCTTGACCATCAGCATGTCTGCTCCCTCGGCGATGTCGAGCTCTGCTTCGCGCAGAGCTTCGCGGCGATTGGAGGGATCCATCTGATAGGTCGCTTTATCTCCCGACTTCGGGGCAGAATCGAGAGCACCTCGGAAGGGACCATAGTAGGCGGAGGCATACTTGGCCGTGTAGCTGAGGATGGAGACTTCCTCGTATCCGGCGTCATCCAAGGAGGCGCGAATTTCGCCGACACGTCCATCCATCATATCGCTGGGCGAGACAATATCGGCACCCGCCTCAGCGTGACAGAGAGCCTGGCGACAGAGGATTTCCACGGTTTCATCATTCAGAATGCGCAGATCACCTTGGGGGGTCGTCTCGACGATTCCATCGTGCCCATCAGAGTTGTACGGGTCGAGAGCGACATCGGTGATGACGGCCACATCAGGATAGGCAGCCTTCAGAGCACGGATCGCACGAGGGACAAGGCCATCGGGATTAAAACACTCTTCCGCGTGAGACGACTTCAGATGTTCCTCGATCTTCGGAAAGAGCACGATGGCTCGCACTCCGACAGCGGCGGCAGAGCCGACTTCACCGACGAGTCCCTCTAAGCTCCATCGATGACATCCTGGCATCGAGTGAATGGGATGATTCTCCGGTGACTCATGTAAAAACAGAGGATAGATGAAGTCAGATGGATGAAGCACGGTCTCGCGCACGAGTCCTCGCACGGCAGGACTCTTACGATTTCGACGTGGACGGGTAATGAGATTTAGTTTAGCGGACATAGTTCGTATCCCTCCTTGGTATCGGTGAGCTTCCAGCCCATCGCAGTAATTTCGTCACGTAGGCGATCAGCTTCGGCCCAGTTCTTTTCCAGCTTTGCCTGACGGCGACTCTCGGCTTTCTCGACTATCTCCGCAGGGACTTCGATCGATTTTTCCTCCTCGTGAGAGGGCAGCAGCAGCCCCAGTGCGGCGAGGACGCGATGAAGCCCTAGGAGTTCGCGGATTGCTTCATCTGCCGAAAGGGAACCCACTTTCAGCGTCTTGGCCGTGGAAAAGATGCGTCCGAGTGCATCGGGCGTATTCAGATCGCTCTGAAGAGCTTCGAAGGCACCTTGGAAAGAAGCTCCCTCCTGAACTTCCAACAGTCGAGAATACTCCGGAATTTCGAACTCGCCAGCCATCTGGACTAAATTTTGATGCAGTTTCGCGATTCGGCGCAGGGCTTGGCGTGCCCCCAGTAGGGCGGGGAAAGTCTCCTTTCCATCGGCATCCTTGGCCACGAAATTCAGTGGCTGGCGGTAGTGAGAGGAAATAAGAACGTAGCGAACCTCGATCGGATCGAAGCCTGCATCGATGAGCTGCTGGATGGTGTAGAAGTTCCCGAGACTCTTCGACATCTTTCCGCCATCGACTAGGAGGTGAGTGAGGTGAAACCAATGATCAGCCATCGTCTGTCCAGTGCAGGCTTCGCTCTGGGCGATTTCGTTCTCGTGATGAGGGAAGATCAGATCGACTCCACCGGAATGCAGATCAAAGCGCTCGCCCAGATGCTCCCGACACATCGCCGAGCACTCTAGATGCCACCCAGGACGTCCCTGTCCCCAAGGGCTTTCCCAGAAATTGACGCCATCTTCTTCACGTCGAGCCTTCCACAGGGCGAAGTCAGAAACGGAATCCTTGTCGTATTCATCCTCACTGATCGCACCGGAGGCTCCCTCCCGTAGTTCACGTTGATCGAGCCGTGAGAGACGACCGTATTGGGCGAAGCTGGAGACCCGATAATACACAGAACCATCGGCAGAGGCGTAGGCGTGGCCTTTTTCCATCAGTTCCGCGATCATCGCGATCTGATGAGGAATGTGGGCGACCGCACTAGGCTCGAGATGAGGACTCAATAAATTCAGGCGATGCCCATCCTCATGGAAACGATCTCGCCAGTAGGCGGTGAAATCAGAGAGACTTTTCTTCGATGCTTGGGCATCGCGTATCGTCTTGTCATCGAGATCGGTGAGATTCCGCACGTGATAAGTTCGGAACCCGGAAAGCTCCATCGTACGGCGAAAGACATCCTGCAAGACGAAGGTGCGGAAGTTGCCGATATGCGCCGGGCCATACACGGTGGGCCCGCAGCAGTAAAATCGAAAAGTCTCCCCGTCACGAGGTGACAGGGTTCTGATCGAACGGCTCATGGTATCGAACAATTTCATCATCGACGAATCGGTATCTAAAAGTGGCGCAATGGACGACGGCACATCAAAATTTGCAAGAAGTTCGAAATCCGTGAATCTTTCGTGAATCGTGAGAATTCGCACTCTTCTTTTCGGGGAAGGACTCAAAGAAAGAGTATCCTGCAAGCGTATTCATAATACAGATGGTTTCTAGTTTTCGCCTCATTTTCTTTCTTCTCCTGATTTCCTCGGTTTCAGTGCTACTGACTCGTGCTGATGATTGGAGGATCGAGGATGAGACCTTTGCCCAAGACCCGGCATCACCCTTCGTGCATGAGCGCAAGCTCGTTCGCAAAGTTGTGGGGGAGAGAGCAGAAGCTCCTCGTCGAGTGGACCTGATCTGGTTTCGCTCTTCGACTCACACCTTTCGCGTCCTCGACAACGGACCCGATGCACGTCGCTACACTGGAATCGCGGATGCCATGAGGAAAAATGCCGTGTCCTTAGGCTGTAATGGTGGCTTTTTTCATCCGGATTACTCTCCTTCCGGACTGATGATCACGAGTCGTCAGGCGATAGGCCATTTCGGCGAAGGCGCTCTGCTGAGCGGCGTGATTCTCTCAAGCGGACGAGGGAATCCCTATCTCCTGCGTCGAGGAGAATATGCAGCGGAGAAATATCTGGCCACTGACCTGATTCAGTCGGGACCTTTCCTAGTAGATCAGTGGATAACGGTGAAAGGACTCTCCCCTGAGAGCTCACGACGGAGGACTTTCGTACTACACGATGGGCAGGAATGGCTGGCCCTCGGTCTCAGCGAGTCATTTACCCTAGCAGAACTCGGAGATGTGCTTGCACGAACTGAGCTCTCCCCGAGTCGTCGTATTTTTCGAGCACTCAACCTCGATGGTGGTTCGTCTTCCGGACTTTATTTCGAGCGTGGCACTCTCGGCGGCCCCCTAGTAATCGAGCCATCGAAATCAGTGCGCAACTTTATCGCGATCATTCCGAAGTCGGCGGACCAATAATCGATTTCCTGAATCAGGAGAGATAAAAGCGCAAACAGAGCGGCAGGCTGTTTGAACAATGATCGCATCAGCACCCGTGCTG
>JBDHQE010000126.1:0-10374 GCA_039806885.1 Verrucomicrobiales bacterium | reverse complement strand
AAGCTCGGATCACTGGTCAGATAGGAATCGGAATTCCTCGGAGTATTTTCCCCGAAGACTTTCTGGATGCGGTGTGGCAGCTTCAGAAGACCTCACGTAGTTTCTATACTCTTTCGATTCGATCCGCGACCCGATTCCGTTGACTTCTTGAACCCTTCCCATCTATCGCCATGAATTCATCGTCCGATCTTAATTCAGGTCCACCATCTCTGCCACCAGTGCCGCCGATTCCGCCGACTTCCTCGACTGCGAAGAAAAAGAGTCGCTGGCCAATGATTCTCATCGGCTGTGGATGCCTGAGCTTGGTAGGAGCAGTCGTGATCGCGATCAGTGCCGCAATCATCATTCCACTTTTCGCATCCCGATATCAATCACGGCTAGAATCGCTCAAACTCGAAAACACATCCCTAGCTGTTCCCGATGGCTGGATACAGTTTCAGAACATTCCCGACAATATCTCTGACAGCGGAAAGCCAGAACTGAAGAAGTACTTCGTCGCATTCTCATTCAGCTACCCGGACGATACTTATGAACTCGTACCCGACGACTCCTACTTTGTTCGAATCGACCAAACACTTGAGCGCACCTCGCGAGGCAAAGTGCTGCTGGGGAGCTTCATCGTGGATAATGCATGGTCTATTAAGGAATTATCGCCAGGCATGGACATTGATTTAATATTTCCCTCATTATTAAACGATAAGAAAAAGGAATTTGAATCCATGTTTTCGAATTTCCATGAGCTTTCTCGCTTTCCAGACACTGTGGGGCCAGAGCAAGGCCTAGCGATGACTTTCGAGGCTGAAATGATGGACGAATCCCAGAATGCGTACCAAGTTTTCGGTAAAACGATCATCATTCGACCGAAGGGAGAAACGAACGGAGTTGCGATCACCCTGCTGGCATCAGAATTTAATCCCGAAGGTGCCGATCCCGAATCCATCGGGGTCGATGGTACCGCTGCTGAGATACTCTCAACATTCCGCTTCACGGCACCCGAGCCAACTCAAAATTTGGATGAATAATGCCGGAAGAGTGGAGCAGACAATCCCGTCTGTGTGAGCCATTCCTAGAACCGCTGGCGTCCTCGTCGGCAGATTTTAATGGAACTGCTTGGCGGTCGCATACTCAAAGGCTCTACTTAGGACGCCCTTTCAGGACTTTTCATTTCCTGACCTTCAATTCCTAGGGCGTTGCCCTAAGGCTAGCATCGCGCACCGCTTTGAGGCTGAAAATGCACGCAATCGTATGGAATTTTATGGAACGTGTAGCCTCCGGGATTTTAGAGCACCGTAGCACAAGATTTCGTGCGACAAACGACCGCATCCCGAAAATGCGCAGCCAAGGGCTCTGTGGCCCACTGAGGAAATTGTCGTATGCGTAACGAAAAATAATCTTGAACATTTTACAAACAGACCGGTCTGTCTGTTTGTAATTTGCTTCACTTTGAAAAAGGCTAGTGCTAAAGAACGAATTCTGGAGACTGCGGGAGATTTATTCTTTCAGCGGGGATACTCCAACGTGGGGATCAACGAAATCATCGAGAAGGCGGGGACAGCGAAGGCCAGCTTCTATCAGCACTATCCTTCGAAAGAGTCCCTGTGCGAGGAATGGCTACGCACCTTACACGAGCAATCTGCGAAACGACGTGCGGAACTGTTGGCCAGTCCGAAATCGGCAGAAGACAAGATCGAAACGTACTTCGACATGCTGGAGAATTTTTTAATCACCAGCGATTTTCGTGGCTGTCCCTATTCAAATACAGGCGCTGTCTCAGACGAAAACTGTCCGGGAATCGCGGCATTGATTCGTGCACACAAGGAATCGATACGCTCTTTTATGCGGACAGTCGCAGCCATGGTGTTCTCTGATCCCACGCAAGCCGACGAAATCGGGGATCGCATGTTTCTTCTCTACTCGGGCGCAACAGGAGAAGCACAAAATCTACGTGAAATCTGGCCGGTGCGAGTCGCAAAAGCGGCTGCGATGGAACTGATCAGAATCTGAGGATACAAAATCCGCTTCTCAACTCCTCAAGTCCTCAACTCCTTTTATGAAACAACACACACTTAACCCTGATTGTTGGAGTATCTCTCACCGAGAGATCCTTCTTCGCTTCGCACTGCAGCGTATCTCGGATTATGGCACTGCCGAGGATCTAGTTCAGGACACTTTCGTATCAGCTTGGCATGCGCGAGGACAATTCCGAGGTGACTGCTCTGAGCGCACGTGGCTGGTCGGAATCCTGCGAAATAAGATCATCGACCACTATCGACGCAAGGCTCGCCGTCCTTCTATTCTCGCTGGTGATATCGAGAAAGATCACGAAAAAAGTGATTTTGAAGCAGCTTGGATGGATCGACAACCGGATCTGTGCGATGCGCATCAGCCTGCGGTGATCGTGGATCGAAATGAGTTCATGGATAATCTGGAGAAAGCGGTCGAGCTACTCCCAGGCAAGATGGGACACGCATTTCGCCTCCGAGAAATCGAAGGACTCAGCACGGAAGAAATCACGAAAAAGCTCAATATTACGAAATCGAATCTCTGGGTGTTAATCCATCGTGCCAAGCAAGCACTGGGTGAATCCATGTCGGAGCAGTGGGCCGAAGTAGGATCCTTCGCTGATCAGATGGCTGCGTGACTCGCTATTTGCTAGCGAGTGTCACACCTGAGCTGATCACGACAAGGGGAGGGAGAGAGTTCTCTCGCCGAAAGCAGCCATCCTCCCATCCGATGATCGAACTCGTAAGAGAAATTATCCGTCAGCAATGGCCTCTACGCCATGATGCTGATCTTTCCCGAAACGCACGGGCGAGAGCGCTCATCCATGCCCATGTGCAACTCTTGCGCACATGGCGCTCTGCAGCATGTAATTCCCGTGAATTTCGACTCCATTCCCTCCCCTCTCGTTTCGAGAACGAGAGAACAGAATCGACTGAGACGCTGACGGCCTCACGTCGCTCTGCATAGTGAGTGCGAATTAGAGTGCAAACTGATTGAGGCGCGCAGGCAAGCCGAGAATCATCGCCCCCCAGCACGCCGATGATTCGAGCTAGGCACGGACACACCTGAAAGCTGATCCCAGCCCTAGCAGAGTCGATCAAATCCAGATCAGAAAGGGATACGGATCCCGGCACGCAGCATCGTGAAATCCGGCATCGTGTCGTGAGACCAGTTGTAGGAATAATCGGCAAATACACCGACTCCTCCCCAGGACTCAAAGCGCCAATCGATCCCGCCCCCAAGATTCCAGATCATTTCTGAAGTTCCGGCGGAAATGACTCCAGGACCACCGAAGATGTATGGAGCGATCGTGCTACAACACTCACCACCGAGAGGGAATCGGTAGACCGCGTTGAGCTTACCCACTTGAATATCGCTGCCACTGCCCCCATCACCCTGCAGATGATAGCTTCCTTCCAGTCCCAAATTGTGTCCGAAGAAATAGCCTAGCGCCACGCCGCCACCCGTCGTATTGTTCAATCGGGGATCTTGTGGCCAGAATCCGGTCATATACACGCTGAACTCATACCCTGTATCAAAGCACGTGCTCGGACTCGTAACCCGCTGCTCCACCATCGACTTCGACGAGCGATAGGCTTGCTTATCCCAGCCCCAGCCAGCTTGGAGAGAAGAACACAGGAGGAGCGAGCCACCGAGGAGGATCAGGAATGCTTTCATCGATTTCATAACGAGATGTGGAGGGCGGAGTCTGATGTTAATTCGAGGTTTATTCTCGCGATGCTACATAGGATTGCCACGGTGGCAAGCATTTTTTCACAATTCTTCTTCTCTCGGGCGATTTATTCCATCTTTCTATCAGATTGAATCGGCTCAGACGGTACTTTTGCCTTCGGAGTGATTCGAAATCGCATCACCCCGGTCGCAGTTCTGCCCGGAGCGGCAGACGACTCCGAAGCCATTTTTTGATCTTTCTCAGACGATTCTGCCTCGCTTACCAACGGAACTCCCGGAAAAAGTGCGCTCGGGCCTGGCAATCCCGCTTCAGTGGGCAAATCGGCGAGCGTTACGAACTGAGTCGTCCCGCGATCAGAGGAATCATCTACACCGGAGCCGCCCTCCCAACGGCGACGAGCTGTTGTTTCTCGATACAGAATCTGCGAATCTACCCAAGTCAGGCTTGATTCGAGTCTGGCATATTGAGTGGCCAGAGCTTTCCGAAAAGAATCTGGCTTGTTCGCGGCGATCTCCTCCAGAATCACCCGGGCCATCTCTAGAGTATCGCGTGCGGCAGAGTACTGATCGGCATATCGCTGCGATTCCCCCAGCTCCAGAGTCTCGATGAAATCTAGGTATTTCATCATCATTTCGTGTTCATCCGTCGTTAGACGTTTCTGAGTCGTCGCGATGGATTCCTGAAGTGCATTGCGACGGAAGGCGATCATCTCAGCCTCGAACTCGGGATGGGCGGCTGCCAGTTTCGTGAGCAGGCGATCCGCCTCGATATAGCTGCCCAAAGCCAGCGGCCACAGTTCCGCCTCGGCGAGATTCTCGCCCGTCCTCACCCAGGCGTAAGCCGTAGCCCAGCTCGAAGCTGGAGTATCGTCAGCTCCAGAGACCACACATCCGACGCGAATCCATACGATCAAAAACAGGATACACAGACAAGAGCGATATATCCCCTGTGAAGCTCCCTTCATCTCACATTTTCATTCCTTCTCTAGGTTTCGGATCAATACTTCCACCCTACGCAGAATCACTCTTTCGTCTCCGGTCCCCATGCGATAACCAGGACGGAGCACCCTCGTCACCTCTCCGGGTTGAAACGCCTTCTCGATGAACTCGCGCACGCCCCAGCCCTTTTTCTCCAAAATCTGGACCTCCAGCCGATGCGCTGGCGCTAGAACGAGTCCCTCTTTCACCTGAAATTCCTCAACCCCAGCCAGACTTAAAATATCGGTCAATCGATCTCGCAAGATGCTCATCTCACGCGCAACCTCCCCTCGCAGACCGTTCCCTTTCTGATGATTTTCAATGAAACGACTGAGAAAGTCCACTTGGGTGATCAACGCACGACAGACTTCCTGCTCTCGATCACGAGGAATCACCATGGCCTCGAATCGCTGGGGAATCTCCAGATGTAGGCCACTGCGATTCATCGCCTGCACTCGCCGAATTTCCTCATCGACCTGGCGATGAAGTTCCTTCAGATCCTCTCGCGTGACTCTCAACTCATCACTGCGTCGATCCAGTTCCGATTCGACTGCTGACAACTCCTCCTGCTGACGCCCACATCGATCCTTCAGCTCGGCCTCGACTCCTGCACCGTATGTATGCCAGATCGGCTCGATCAGATCGAGTTCGCCACGAATCTTCCGAGCAACTTCCTCTACGAGAGTGAAAATCTCATCAGCACCCGACCGAGGATCGCATTTTCTATCATCAGAAAACCAGTCCTTCCAGTCATCCAAAAGCTTGCTTGCCAGATTTTTCAGACGATTTAGCAAGTCCTCAAATGCACGATCCGCTTCATCGCGTGCCTCTCTTTCGCGCTGCGTTCGCATTTCCAGCCTCCCCTGCTCCTCCTTCAATCGCGAATTCTCAGTTATGGATTCTGCACGAACGATTTCTAACTCCTCGCATCGAGTCTCCGCTTTTTTCAGAGCCCCCTCTGTAGTCTTCAACTGATAGGAGAGATGCGCTATTTCTCCTTCTTTCTCGATTACGATCCGCCGAGCTTCATTCAGATTCTCTCGGATTTTCTCCTCTCGCAGACGAGCGTCGTCGAGCTCTCTCTGAAGCTTCCGGTTCCTCTCGTTTAAGGTACGTAGCTCTTCGTTCTCTGAGTCCCCGTCAGCAGTTCTCGAATCAAGATCGTCTTTAGAGCCTAAATCATCTCGATCACCCTCCCGAGAGATCACTCGAAATTCGACGTCCGCAAAGCGAAGGGAATCCCCCCTCACCACTGCTCCGCGATCCACACGCTCGCCGTTGAGGAAGGTTCCGTTGCTCGATCCGAGATCGGCAATCTCCAGAACTCCATCTTCTCTCCGCTCCAGAATTGCATGACGAGCCGATATCGATGGGTGATCTACGCGAATTTCACAGCTCTCAGCCCGCCCGATGTGAAACTGACCTGGACGATTCGGCACACAGAGATCCCCCTGCACATGATCCTCCGCACGAAGCGGCTGAAGCGCAATATCAATATAATTAGACTCAGATGCTAAGACGCCCATCGTGATCCGCAGAATCTTAGAAAGATGGAGTAGAAACGCGTATGGATCACGCGAAAAATTCTCTTCCACCGTGATCAAGGAGATTGCCACCCGCTTTCAACTCTGTCACACTTGCTTCATGAATGATCACCCAGTCGTCCCTACCACCCGTCGTTCTATGATCAAGACCGTCGCCGGAGCTTCAGTTCTGGCAGGCATTTCTATCCCCGACGTTCACGCAGCGAATGGAGCTTCGCCCAAGCTGGCCATTGTCGGATGTGGCGGTAGGGGAACCGGAGCTGTCAAGAACGCACTGGGAGCTGACAGTCCGCTCGGTCCGCTGAAACTTCATGCGATGGCCGACGTCTTCGAGGATAAGCTCAAGGTCAGCCATGAAACATTGACCAAAGACAAAAACGTCGGCTCCCTGATCGATGTCTCCCCAGAGCGACAGTTTATCGGATTCGACGGCTATCGGAAGGCGATGGACACCTTAAAGGCTGGCGATATTGTCATTCTCACGACTCCTCTTGCCTTTCGCTGGCCGATGTATGAATATGCGGTGGAAAAAGGTCTCCATGTCTTCATGGAAAAACCCCTCACCTGCGACAGCTTTACTGCGCTCAAACTACTGGAGATCAATAAAAAGGCTGTAGAAAAGAATCTAAAAGTCGGAGTGGGACTCATGTGTCGCCACAGCGATGCTCGTCTGGAACTGAAGAAGAGAATCGACGACGGTGCTATCGGCGACATCACATTTCTCCGCAGCTATCGCCTGCAGGGTCCCATCGGAAGCTGTTTTACGCCAAAGAACGATACCGGAACGAGCGAACTGATGTATCAGATCCGTAATTTCCATAGCTTTATTTGGCTGAGCGGCGGAGCCTTCAGCGACTTCTTCATCCACGGCATTGATGAAATGTGCATGATCAAGGGGGCATTCCCCATCGAGGCAAAAGCCTTCGGTGGGCGACACTACCGCACCGTCGAGCGCAATGGTAAAATCCTAGAAGCCGTCGATCAGAACTTCGATTCATACAGTGTCGAATATACCTTCAAAGACGGTGCTAAGGCCTTTTACGACGGACGAAACATCGCCGGCTGCCATCAGGAGTTCGCTGCCTACGCCCACGGGACCAAAGGTTCTGCGGTCATCTCCTCCGCCGCCCACGTCCCGGCTCGCTCTCGACTGTACAAGGACCAAAACATCGATATGAACTGGCGAGGAAAGCCAGGCAACCTACTGTGGGCCTTCCCCACCGGTGATCGCGGAGCCAATCTAGAGCGAAATCCCTACGATGTAGAATGGGAGGAACTTCTGAACGCTATTCACGCTGACAAACCCTACAACGAAGTCGAGCGTGGCGTGGCCGCCAGCGTCGTCACATCCATGGGACGCATGGCCGCCCACACCGGACAGGTGATCACATACGATCAGGCGCTCAACCATACGCCCACGCTCGCTCCGAACGTCGCAGAACTCACGCTCAACTCTGACTCTCCCCTCATGCCGGATGCAGATGGGCGCTATCCCATCCCCGAACCTGGGATTAAAAAGGACAGAGAATATTGATTCTACCTCACTTTACTCATGAAGCACCTCCTCGCTTGCCTCATTGCGATCTCCTGCGCACTAACTTCAGCGCAGGATGCTGATCCTCCGAGCAATAAGAATCCTAATTCAGCCAAGCCAAAGGCTGAGCAGAAGGAAGCCAATAAAAGGCTCCGAATGGCAGATGAGCTAGAAGCGCAGGGAGACCTCGAGGGAGCAGTGAAGATTCTGGAGGAGATCTCAGCGAAGAATCCTAATGCGAGCGATCTGTTAAAACGAATCGCTCGCCTCCACTTCAATCTGGGACACTTTGATAAAGGAGGAGAGGTCGTGATTCGCCTTCTCGAAGTGGAAGGCGGCTCCAAACAAGACTATCTACTCGCCGCACAAATGCTGATCGAAACGCAGGCCTACGATCAGACGATCAAGCTCCTGCAACAAGCCCAAAAGCGCTATCCGGAAGCGAGCGAATTCCCGAACATGCTGACCATACCCTTGGTGTCTCAGCAGAAGTGGGCATTAGCAATTGAACAGTTCAAGAAAGCTCTGACTCTGGCAAAAGACGATGAATCGATCTTCGACTCCAGCTTCTTCTATCGATATGGGGCGGCCCAGGAACGAGCCGGCCACTTCGATGAGGCTGAGGCACTTTTGAAAAAGTCTCTCTCCATGATTCCGAAAGAAGAGCTAGCTGAGGGCCGAGATGAATATATCGCCACAGTGAAAAACTATCTGGCATATATGTGGATCGATCAGGGGAAGAACCTTGACGAAGCCAGCACTCTCGCAAAAGAAGCAGCGGCACTCAGTCCTGACAATGGTGCCATCGCAGATACCGTAGGGTGGGCCTTGTTTCAAAAGAAGGAATATGCCCGAGCCCTAGTGGAACTCAAAAAAGCGGAGAGACTGATGGAAGAGCCAGATTCGGAAGTTTTCCTCCATATCGGGCAGACTCTTGTCCAATTAAAGGAAACCGAAATCGCTGCTGATTATTTTCGACGCGCACTCAAACTGGAGCCTGAAAATAAGAAAATTAAAGCCTGTCTCGATCAAATCCTTCCCCCGAACAAAGAAAAAGCTCCATAATCCTCTCTCCACAATACCCCTTACCTCCGTGATGTCCCTGACTCGCGAAAGATTCCGGGGTTTCACAGGATCTGTGAGAAGATAGAGAGAGCTTAAGGGTGAAAGAAATCGGAGCGATTGGAATGAAGTAAGATTTCGAAAGCAGAGATAGAATCATTCATAGATTCACTGCATTCATTTACTCCTCCAACACTAGCCGAAACGCCATATACCGGCCTAGAGTATATCGCCCTAGCAACCAAAAACTCGACTCTCATTCATCCTCTGCGCCTCCGCGCCTCTGCGGGGAACACTACATGTCCCTCGCCACGATCCAGACTCGTCCGCGCCTAGTCTCTCTGAGCAGACCGCGACGCGACACAGAAGGACTTGGCGTAGAAAAACTGAATATTCCTTTCTCGGAATCGTGAGATTGTGTACAATCCGTTCATGAGTCGCCAAATCCCTCAATCAAAAGTGACTGGTCGCCTTGCTTTGCGACTAGTCACAGAATAACTGGTTGGGCTAAAACATGAAAGCTGGCTTCATTATCATCTCATTTTGCATAGTCCTTTCGTCCTGCTCACAGACGGTTAAACGGCAAGCGCATTTCCTGCCTCTGTTTGGAGATAAGGTTCTCTACAGCGGCAGTCCATATTTCATACGGCAGAAAGACGAGGTGAATTATTTAACGCAGGACATGAAGCGCGCGCCGATGGCACTCGTGACTCGACAGCCGGATGGTTCGGTCGTCGTAGCCTGGACCTCAAGTAAGAAACATCCGGAGAAACTAGTGTATGCAGCATCTGGTATTCACCCTGTTGAAATTCCTGCTGATTCGATTAAAGAGTCACGAGATCTCGAATCTGACATACCACTTGGAGAGCCCGTGGTTCTATCAGGCTTTCTTCCGAATACGGCATTCGTGCGAGATATAATCGACCTTAGACCGATCTCAACCTCAACCCGAATCGGAGGGCCGCTCCCGGTAGCGGGTGCCAGACCAGCAAACGTTCGGTAAAGAAATGAAACTGCTTCCACCAGCCCTATTTACTCTCGGATATTTCTTGGGCGGATGGATCGTGATCTGGCTCCTCGTAATGATCCTTGGGCGAGGAGACCCAAAATTTCCCGAGGCGATGGGTTTCTACTACGGCATTTGGATTTTCTTTTACCTGCCGATCGCTGCTATGGGAATGATTTTCTTTGCCAAGATGGTTGGTGCATTTTGGAAACGGATGATCGTTGCAGGGATCGGTTTGTTGGCTGTTCTTGTAGTCATGTTTTTTTCGTTCTACCTAGACGCTTATTGGCCTGTTTTGTTTCTCGAGTATTTTGGATTTGGAGTCGGTTTTTGGCTCCTCACCAAGACAACAACAACATCGAACACTAAAGGGTGCAGCAAAGTCGTAGCGAAGCAGAGGCTTTGACTGCGCCCCTTGTTGAACAAGCCCAAGGGAGTGAGGGGAGGCTCTATTGCTTCTTATGTTTCTAAAGCATCAATCAACGGTGTCCAAACTTCCGTGAGATTTTGGGGCCTACGCACCTGTTTAAAACGCCGAAACTCCATTCTGAGAA
>JBDHQE010000125.1:0-10424 GCA_039806885.1 Verrucomicrobiales bacterium | reverse complement strand
ATGGCGACGATGGATTTCGACTCTGGTGGTGTGGCTTCCTGTGAGACTAGGTTCTGGAAAGACCCCATCAGCAGGAAGAGAGACAAGGATCGAACGATGTTTTTCATGATTGAATCGAATTAATGAGAGGGTTGAAGGCTTCTGAGTGCCTCAAGATCGGCCCCGCTAGCACCCTCTTCGCTCGGGACGCCATCGACTCGGCTCTTTTTCCAATGGAGCTTGCCTCTGTTCTCGAAAGTCAGGCCCTCAAATGTGCAACGCATGCCTTCCAATTTCCCTTTCTCGTTCACCTTTCCGATTCTGGGATCCACGAGCCGCTGAAACCACACGTTTTCCAGCGTGATCTGGCTTTCTCCCGTCCTCCCAGCCACTTCGATGGAGCGCTGGGCAGAGGAGTGGATCAGCGCATTCCGAATCTGGTGGCGACCGTGATCCACAAAAAACAGGTCGATGCTGACACTGTCGGCAATGAACACTCTCTCATAGCTCGTCTGAGACTGTCCAATATCGCAGATTCCGGTGCTATTGCCGACGCTGATCAATCCTTTGACATGATATTCTGCCGTCTCGTGGGCGCTGATTCCGTCGTCTCCGCATCCGTAGGCGGAGATGTTCTCGAATAAGACGTGATCACAGTGACCGTGGATATTAAAGCCGTCATTCCATGGATATCTGGCCTGCACATTGCGAACGACCAGCTCGGAGCAACTGCCCGAGAGAGCGACACCTGCCATGCGAGTCGGAACGAAAATTTTCTCCTCTGCGAGTGATTTTTCGGGATGAATGTTTAGATAAAAGCTGCCTTTCACTCTCTTCGAGTCCGCAGGAGCCTCTGGATCGGTCTCGCGGACGAAGGTCCATTCTCCGGGGCGGAGCTCAGACGGATCTTTGAGTTTTTGACTGCTCGCCTTCGAGGCGATTCCCATGCGCTGAACTGTGCCATTCCAGAGAAAAAACCAGCGCCCCAGCATCGCAGAATTGAAATTCGGCACCAGACTGCCGTTCGCGAAGAGACCAGGTTCGATCTCCTTCCAGTCTTCGGGCTTCAGAGGATCTGATCCATCGAGGATCGCTCCGTGACCATCGAGAGTGATCGGTTTGCCATCCTCTCCGTTTCGATTAGAAAATACCGCACTCTCCCGATAGACCTTCGGTTCCAGATGGATCGTGTCGCCCGGTTTCGCCTGACTGATAGCAGAGGCGATGGTGGGGAATTCCGGATCGATTCCGACATGGATATCGCGTGCCTGTGAGACACAGGGAAACAGAGCGCAAGCGAGTAACAGAGCCACCGCGTGCCTCTTCGCCCAGATCGGAGTTTGATCGATGAGTTCCAAATATTGCATGGAGAGTTACCACTTGAGGATTACCTTGCCCGATTGCCCGCTTTTCATCACGTCGAAACCCTGCTCAAAATCGTCACAGGAGAAGCGATGGGTGATGATGGGATGGAGATCGAGTCCACCCTGCAGCATGACGGTCATTTTATACCAGGTCTCGAACATGCGGCGACCGTAAATTCCTTTGATCGTTAGCATATTGAAAACTACCTGACTCCAATTAATCGCGATTTCTTCTGCAGGGATTCCCAGCATGGCGACTTTCCCACCGTGGCAGAGGCTGCCCAAGAGATCGCGAAAGGCGGAGGCATTTCCCGACATTTCCAGCCCCACATCGAAGCCCTCGCGCATCCCCAATTCACGCTGCACATCGGTGAGTTTCTCGCTTCGCACATCGACTGTGCGTGTAGCCCCCAGCCTCTTCGCCAAGTCGAGCCGCCAGGGATTCACATCCGTAACTACGACGTGTCGCGCTCCGGAATAGCGACATACCGCAGCCGCCATGCAGCCGATCGGGCCAGCCCCCGTGATTAGCACGTCTTCGCCGAGCGTGTTAAAAGTCAGCGCCGTGTGAACCGCATTGCCAAAAGGGTCGAAAATCGCGGCGATGTCGCGGTCGATCTCTTGAGAGTGAACCCAGACATTGGCCGCAGGGAGCGCGATGTATTCAGCGAAGGCCCCTGGGCGATTGACTCCGATCCCCTTGCTGTCCTTGCACAGGTGGCGTCGACCTGCCATACAATTCCGACAGCGACCGCAGACCACGTGACCCTCACCACTTACGATCTGGCCGGGATGAAAGTCCGTCACATTCGCCCCGACCTCGACAATCTCACCCACGAACTCGTGCCCGACGACGAGACCGATGGGAATCGTTGCACGCGCCCAAGCATCCCAATTATGAATGTGGACATCTGTCCCACAGATCCCGGTGCGATCTACTTTGATCAGGACATCATTGATGTCGATCACCGGCTCCGGAACCTCTGTCATCCAGAGTCCAGGAGCATCGTGCGCTTTTACCAGTGCTTTCATAAGGGTCGCGTGGAGACGAGTTTTCCATGAAATCGCTCCATCGTCCAGACTCCTGTGGGAGAAAACTGCGGCGAATCCCTCCGCTTTCGCGCCGTCTTTTTACTTGAGACGATGAATTTCTGTCGGATAGCATTTCTTCTATGATGCTACGACTTCTCATCGCTGCCTTACTTCTCGTCTGCGCCCTCCCTGGTTATACGTCGGAGTTTTCCGGGATTCCGACGCCCCCGACGGAGGGCGACAAGATGCTGGATGCGTATTTTGCTCGTGAGACCGCACAGGTGATGAAGCGGACGGAGGAATTGATCGAGAACACCACAGATTGGGCGGGGGCGCAAGGTGATTTGAGGCGGGAGCTCTTTGAGATGTTAGGACTCGACCCCATGCCTGAGCGTTCTGATCTGAAGGCGCAGGTCACGGGGGCGACGGAGAAGGATGGAGTCATCGTCGAAAACATCCTCTTTCAGTCCAGTCCCAGTCTGTATGTCACAGCTAATTTCTACCGTCCCGCCAAGCAGGACGGACCTCTGCCGACGATTCTTTATGTCTGTGGTCATGGGGGGAATGTGATCGATGGCGTTTCCTACGGGAATAAGACGACGTATCAGCACCATGGCACATGGTTCGCCAAGAACGGCTTCACCTGCCTGATTATCGATACACTGGGTTTGGGCGAGATTCCTGGAGTCCATCACGGCACGCATCATTTGAATCGCTGGTGGTGGAATGATCGCGGCTATACCCCCGCCGGAGTCGAGGCTTGGAACGGTATTCGCGCTCTCGATTATCTGGAGACCCGTCCTGAAGTGGACAAGGAAAAGTTTGGACTCACGGGGCGATCCGGTGGTGGGGCCTACACGCTCTGGATCGCAGCCTTAGATGAGCGGATCAAGTGTGCCGCTCTCGTGGCGGGCGTCACGTCCATGGCGGACCACGTCGTCGAGGGATGTGTCGAGGGTCACTGCGATTGCATGTATATGCTCAATACCTATCGATGGGATTTTCCTCTTGTGACTTCTTTGATCGCCCCGCGTTCCTTCATGATTCTGAATACAGATAAGGATCGCATTTTCCCTCTCGATGGAGTCGTGGATGTCTATCTTAAGACACGTAAAGTCTATGAGGCAATGAATGCTCGCAATCAGATCGGATTCGCCGCGTATGAAGGGCCCCATTTGGACACTCAGCCGCTTCGAGTTTCGGCGTTCCACTGGCTCGAGAGGCAACTCAAAGGATTGTCCATTAGAGACGAAATCGCCGATACCACCACTCCGAAAATTTTCACTCCGCAGGAGCTAAAGGTGCTTAAATCCATTCCGAAAGATGAGAAAAATTCAACTTTGGACGAGACTTTCACTCACTGCGTGGCTCCGAATCCAGATCTAGCCGATTCTCCGGACAACTGGGCGCAGCAGAAAGAGAAGATTCGGCAGATGCTCGACACTCGCGTATTTCATGCTTGGCCATCGCAAAAGATTGAATTGGAAGCGAAAGAAGAGAGCCAAGAGGAGAAAGATGGGATTGCCTTCTCGCGATGGAGCTTTCAGAGTCAGGCTGGGATCCGTCTGCCACTCTTTATCGCCCGTCCGGCAAGCACGAATCTGGCTGACGTAGAGCTGATTCGGGTGGAGGCGCTGGATGACAAGGATTGGAGCCAGCTACTGGCTTGTTATGGTCAAGCTTTTCCCAAAGCCTTTTCTGGGGCGAGTCTTCCCCAGGCGAATACGGCGGCTTACGCGAAGGAAAAGCGTCGTCATGCCGAGGAGCGTTCGGCTATCATCTACCTACCTTCACGCGGGATCGGCCCCACTGCCTGGACGACGGACGAGAAGGAGCAGATTCATATTCGCCGTCGCTTCGCCCTGCTCGGACAGACCCTCGACTCCATGCGCATCTGGGATCTTCGTCGAGGGATTCAGGCGATTCGTTCCATCGGAGGAGGCGATACTCAGCTCTGGCTTCACGGCACGGGCGTGATGGGCGGAGATGCTCTCCATGTGGCGCTTTATGAGGAGAACATCGACCGTTTGATCCTCCAGGATTTGCCCGACAGTTATCATGAGGGGCCGGAGTTGCTGAATGTTCTCCGCTTTGCCGAAATCCCACAGATTGTAGCGATGGCTGGGGAGGGGAGTGCGGTCGAGATTACGACTTCGAAGCCTGAGGCTTGGAAGAAACTGCAGCAGTTTTCACAAAGGTTTTCTTGGCCGGAGGGACGCTTGAAAATTCAGGCCATCGAGAAGCCCTGAGAAGGCGTCGTTTGAGGAAATCTCCAGAAGTGCGTATCCGATGCTCGCTCTCTGAGAGAGAAAGGAGGATTCTGAATCGATGATCCTCAGCAAAAGAGCGACCAAGTGATCGCCGTCCAGACAGAGGATCGAGGGATCGCGATGCGCTCTCGCATGACGCGTTCGATCCCGGCTTGCTCCAGTTGATCGAGCGTTTTCCGCGCCAGTCGGTGAGGAAGTCGGGTGCAAAATCGGATTCGAAAATCACGAATTTTCCCGGAATAGGGGTCGGATTCATCCAAAAGATTTCGGCAAATCTCCATCCAAGAGTAAAAAACTGGGGCCAGTTCGCCGCTTTCAGGGAGATCTACCCCCGTCCATCCTTCGGAGCGGAGTTCATCCGCAGGCAAGTAACAGCGCCCCGAAGGAAGATCCTCGTGAAGATCACGAAGAATGTTCACGAGCTGCAGAGCCTGACCGAGTTTCCGTCCCTCTTCCAACATCCTTGCTAGATTGTCGGGAGCTGTAAAACGCGGCCCCATCGTTGCAAATGCGGCTTTTGTCCAGAATTCGCCCACGCATCCGGCGACTCGATACGTATAGAGCGACAGGTCGTCCGCCGTCGAGCAGGGGACAGGGTTCTCTGAGAATGCACTCAGATCCCATCGCTGTCCCTCTAGGATCGTCTGAATCGTTTCCTCTGTAAGCTGTCGAATGGGTTCGCTCAGTCGTCGAAACTCCGCGAGCAGTTCTTCTGTGCGGAGCATCAGAGTGCGCTCACTGGGCTTTGCCAGAAAATTTGCTCGGTCTGATGGATGAACTGAAAATCGAGCCTTGTGATCGGAAAGGATCGCAGAAAAATCCGTCAGCATCTGCAAGCGTTCGTTCGCAGGGAGGCCAGGCGCGTCGGCGATGGTGTCGCTCAGCCGAGCTAGCAGATAGGCCAGCGAGACCGGACTTCGCATCGGCGCAGGCAGGAAGCGCATACTGAGATAGAAGGAGCGCGAGACGGAACGCAGCAGATCCTGATCCATGAGGAGAGAGTGCTCGCATCATGCACTGAAATTCCCCGAGACGCCAATAGAACCGCCTTTTTTCACCGATTTCAGAGGCAATGACAGTTCTGCGCGCAGATAAGATGCTTGAAGCGCGAATGGATGGCGATAAAATGAGCGGAAGCGATATGACTCCGTGGAACTACTTCCTTTCGTTCCTCAGGGAGATCACAGAGTCTATTTTAGAGAAGGTAATGAAATTTTGCATCCTTAGTGGAGCTTTCCTGATTCCCGCGATTACATGGATTCATGCAGCGGATCCCGCTCCAATTGATTTCGTGCATACGGTTCTCCCCATTGTAAAAAAGGCATGTTGGGAGTGCCACAGCAAGGAGAAGAAAATCAAAGGAAATCTGGCTTTCGATCCAGAAGATCTCAAAGATCAGATCGGAGAATTCAATGCAATCCAGCCGGGAAAACCGGATTCGAGCAGCGTCATCGAGCGGATGAGACTCGATGAGACGAGTTCTGACTTCATGCCCAAAAACGGTCGTCCGATGAAGCCGGAAGATCTGGAGTTGATCGTGAAATGGATCGAGCAGGGAGCCATCGTCGATGCGAAGAATCTGACGAAGGAGGAAAAGGAATATCTGCGTGCGAGCAAAGGAGAGAGCAATCCAGAAAAAGCAGCGCCCACTCAGGAATTTCTAAAATGGACAGACCGTCAGGGGCGTGTGATCGAAGCCCGATTTGTCGGTTTAGAAAACGATGCCGTCAAGATCGTCATGCGCAATGGGAACTCCTACGTAGTGCCGCTGACGATGTTGGACGACTCAAGCGCCCAGCAGGCCAGGAATCTGGCGAAGTGACGAGGTGAGTCATCCGAAGCGGAGTCATGTCGGGAGTCTATCCGGCACGCAAAAAGCCGCGATTTGATGCCATCACTTTCCTTCCCTTCGTGCGACGACTTGGTTTACGGTCTGGAAAATGAAGGGATTGTTTTTGTCTGAGCGTTGGTTCTCTTCGGCCCAGGAGTCGTAACCGAGAGTGCGGAAGGCCGTCTCGTCGATTTTCCCAAGCTCGAGCAGGACTTCGCGGATGAATTCCCAGCCGATCAGCTTTTCGTCTTTCAGCACTTTCGAACCATCGGCGTATTTCATGGTTCGCAATGTTGCCAGCGCCGGGGTTTCAGGCAGGGGACTGTGCGTGTCCAGTCTCACGGCGAGAGGATTCCAGAAGGCCTCGGCGGCCCCGTAGGTCAAGGCACCGATCTCTTTCATGCGCTCTTCTGAGAGAGGCCACGCGGGCATGGGTTCGCAGGGACCCACGCCTTCAGTGCCCAAGGCACGCTGCGCCCAGCGAGCTGTGCCTTCAGTAAACCAACGATTCTTAAAATAGGTCACGCCGTGCTGGATGAGATGAAAAAATTCGTGCGTAGGAGTGAGATTGGTAGCCGATTTGATTTCGTTCGTTACGTTGAAACAAATACTCAGCGTCCCTTTGGGATCGCCCGGTCGATTGAAGCGCTGAAGTTCATCGTAGGTAACCCCGTTGGCTTTAAGTTTCTCCTTGCTTAGAATGTGGATGTCGAGATAGGACGCGGTTTTAAAACGCTTTCCGGCGAATGGATCAGGGAAGCCCAAGACGTCGACGAACATCAATCGGGACGCGATGGTTTGAGTCATGAGGTCTTCCACTTGATCGGGGATCTGATTGTGATTGATATCGGTGGGGGCGACAGCATGAGGACCATCCAGAAAATAGTAGATGCGAATGTTTCCCTTCTGCCAGAGTTCTTTCGCGCAGAGCGAAGTGATGGAAGAGAAGAGGCACGAGATCACGAGAAGAATGTGAGAGATTTTCATGAGTCTGTTTTCCTGAGCGAGGTGGATGGGGGAGATCGGAAATTTTAGACGCGATAGCGCTCTTTCAAAGGAGAATAGAATCGCTTTTCCTGAGAGAATTATGCAATCAACTGTCTGCGCTGTCTTAATCTTTTTATTCTATGGTGCCGTACTGGCAAAAGCGGAGGAGAAATATCCGATCCCGCCGGAATCAGTTCGGCAGGAGGGAGTGCCTGCGGGAGTGGTGACGAAGGGAGTATTTTCTGAGAGTCTGATCTATCCGGGAACGGTGCGAGATTATGCCATATATGTGCCGGCGCAGTATGATGCGGCACGAGGAACGGCTTTGATGATCTTTCAGGATGGACTGGGATATCTGAAGGATGTGCCGACGGTGTTCGACAATATGATCCATACGGGCGAGATTCCGCCGATGATCGGCTTGTTCGTGAATCCTGGAGTGGTTCCCGCCTTGAATGATGAATCGGAGGCCCGTTATAATCGGTCGTTTGAATACGATGCTGCCGATGGGCGATATGCTCGCTTTCTGGTGGAAGAAATGATGCCTGTCGCCCTAGCCGGATGGAATGTGAGCAGCGATCCCAACTTCCGAGCGATCTGCGGATCGAGTTCGGGCGGAATTGCTGCGTTCCAAGCGGCATGGGAGCGCCCGGATCAGTTTCGACGAGTCTTTACCACGGTCGGAACCTTCGTTGGACTGCGAGGGGGACATGAACTGCCGGTGCTGGTGAGGAAAGTGACACCGAAGCCACTGCGCGTGTTTTTGCAGGATGGATCGAATGACAATAATCTCTATTGTGGTAGTTGGTGGGTCGCGAATCAGGATATGTTGGCTTCGCTAGAATGGGCGGGCTATGAGGTAAATCATGCGTGGGGCGAGGGGGAGCACAATCGCAAGCACGGCAGTGCGATCTTTCCGGAGGTACTTCGTTGGCTGTGGCAGGATTGGAAGGGTGAGGGTGCCGTCGTGAAAACTCATCTGGATCGCTCGAAGAGTCAGGCGAATGAGTTCCTCGTGGAAGGGGAAGAATGGCAGCTCGTAGCGGATGGGCAGGGGAAGATCGGAGGCATGGCCGTCGACAGCGAAGGAGAGTTGTTTTTTACAGATTCGGTAAAAGGTGAGCTTTTGCGACTTGGCTCCGATGGAAAGATCGCGACACTGCGGAAGGATACCGGAGGGGCGAGCAGTCTGGCGTTTGCTCCCGGTGGAAAGCTGCTTTATGCCAGTCAGCCGAAGGTCGGACAGATTGTTTCTTGGGATTTGGAGAGTGGAGAGGAGAGGGTGCTGGCGAAAGACGTGAAGGCGGATGATTTGGTGGTGGCCCATGATGGCCGAGCCTACTTCGTGGAGAGTGGCGAGAGGCGGATTCAGACAATCTCGCCGAAGGGTGAATTGGCGGGGGGTTCCGGCGATTTCTCGGGGACGGACGGGATCGCATTGAGCACGGATCAGTCGCTGTTACTGGTATCTGATTTTTCCGGACGTTACGTGTGGTCAGGACAGAGGAAAGCGGATGGTGCACTGCTGGGAGTGCAGCCGTTCTTTCACCTACATGTGCCATCTGCCTCAGTAGATGTGCGGAGTCAAGCGAGTGGAATGGCGGTGGCGAAGGATGGCTGGCTGCTGGTCGCCACGGTGATGGGGATACAGATATGCGATCAGCCCGGACGGGTTCATTTGATCGTGCCGGGGCCGATGGATCAGTTGATCTCGAAGATCGTTCTGGATGGGCACACTCTGTATGCAGCGACGGGAGGTATGATTTATAAGCGTGCGATGAAACTGGAAGGCGCTCCAGCCTGGGCTGCCCCTGTGAAGCCACCGAAGCCGAGACTATAGGTCAAGACTATCGGTCGAACGGGTAGGGCGAGAATGGGCGGATGAATCCGGATATCGCTTTATGATGCTCCGACGGCTCGGTCGAGGAGGTTCTTCGTGATGCGCTGCACTCGGGCATCCGGGCCGTGTGGACGAGAAAAGTGCGACCATGGGAGCATGTGTCCTGGAGGAGAACTGAGTCCCTGACACCAGAAAATGGTGGCGGCATTGAAAACAAAGTTACCCTTCGGGCCAGGATAAATGGTGGCCGTCCAAGCAGAAGGATTCGTCCCGCCCTGAAGAGCTGTGCCTCGGGCGAGGACTTCCAGCCCCGCCAAATCTTCCGGCGGATCGCCGTGATATTCCCATCCGATCAGTCCGGGAATGTGATCACCTTTTTTCATGCCGGTACCTTCGAAGACCCAGTGGTCGGGTGCGTCGCAGATCCAGTCTCCACCCCCGTTGACCGGAGAGATGTTGCGTGCTCCCATGAGGTAGCCTTCGTCTGGTCCTCGATGGGGGAAAGGGCCGTTAGCTTTCTCTCTCTCGACAGCCCAGCGATGTTCGCCACCGTAGGGACCGCCGCGCATGATGATGCGGTTTTCTCGTCCATCGGTAGAGGGCGTCATGGGTGCGACCCAGCAGACGGCATTGCCTGAGCAGAAAAGGAGATTGGTGCCTTCGTCGCGGATTTTACTGACATTGTCCCAAGAGCGGATATCCCAGTATTCATCGTGGCCGTTGCTGATAAATGCTTTGAATCGACCGGGGCGCATGTAGGTCGGATTTACCGTATCGGCTTGGGAGCAATAGGTGACATCGTATCCTTGCTCCTCCAACCAGTAAGCCATGGGAAATTCAAAGCAAAGCCATTCGCTGGAACCAAATGATTGGGGATTCTCGTAGATCTGAGCGTATTTCCCGTAGGGACGATCGAAACTGACGTCAGCCCACGGACCCTGGTTCCCTTTCGGATGTGTATAGATGGAAAAGTTGCTGGGCCATTTGTTGTAGGCCTGCCAAGTGTTGTCCGAGCATTGAAGGCAGATATCCGCTGGGCGGTCGTCTGTGACGACGAACACGACGTAGTTCTGCCAGTAGCCAAAGCCGGTCTCATCGGGAATCGTGAGTCGTCCAAGATA